>NZ_JBHTAC010000006.1:0-259110 GCF_042663325.1 Catellatospora aurea | reverse complement strand
CACGCACGGTTTTCACCCGTGAACGGGCCGCCATTCAGGCGAAGGGACTAACCCCCCACCCCACCGGGCGACCCCCGGTGGGGTGGTCCCGCTTCGGGGTTGATCATGAACTTATGGCACGGTTCGGCGGTGTTTCCTGTCCACAGGTTCCTGATCGAATCGGCCGTGCGGTCCTCCTTGTGGGACAACGGAATCGGCGCGCACCGAATGTGCGACGGAAATATCGGTGGTGATGTCAGTCTCGCGTGTTGCGTGACCCGGCACGTCGTCACCCGTTGTAGGAGGTGAGGACACTTGCCATCGAGGGTCCTGCACGCTTGCTAAGGCTCCGACCTGCTCGAATGTGACTCTGAGCAACCCAACTACTACAAAGATGTAGTTGCGCAGAGTCACCGGTGCAGGGCTAGGCTGGACGCTGTTTATCCCATCGACCGAGATCGAGAATCTGCCGTGACGAGTGCGCTGGCGCTGCCCAAGAGCAGCTTGCTGACGTCGTCCATGGTGTCCGAGATCATGTCGGACACCGATCCGCTACCTGGCCGGCTCGACCGCTGGCTCGCCGCGCACGGCGCGAACCTGGTAGCGGTACGACGTCACCTTCACGCGCACCCGGAACTCTCGCACCAGGAGTTCGAGACCGCCGCACTGGTCGCCCGCGAGCTCGCGGCGGCCGGTCTGCAGCCGAAGTTCCTGCCGCGCGGCAACGGCGTGATGTGCGACATCGGCGAGGGCGACCGGGTCATCGCGCTGCGCGCCGACCTCGACGCGCTGCCGCTGCCGGACACCAAGGACGTGCCGTACCGCTCGACGGTCGCCAACGCGGCCCACGCCTGCGGCCACGACGTGCACACCACGGTGCTGCTCGGGGTCGGCCTGGCGCTGGCCCAGCTGGAGCAGCAGGGCGGCATCGGCGGCCGGGTGCGGCTGATCTTCCAGCCCGCCGAGGAGTCGATCAACTCGGGAGCGCCCGAGATGATCTCCGCGGGTGCGCTGAAGGACGTCGCGGCGATCTACGCGCTGCACTGTGCGCCGCAGCTGCCCGTGGGCATCGTGGGCGTGCGCTCCGGTGCGATCACCGCCGCCTGTGACGCGGTCGAGGTGCGGCTGAGCGGCAAGGGCGGCCACACCGCCCGCCCCCACCTGACCGCCGACCTGGTGTACGCGCTGGGACGGGTGGTGACGGAGGTGCCCGCGTTGCTGGGCCGCCGGGTCGACCCGCGGGCCGGGCTGTCCATGGTCTTCGGTTCGATCCACGCCGGCGAGGCCTCCAACGCGATCCCGAACGAGGGCAGCGCCAAGGGCACCATCCGGGTGCTCAACCGCGACGCCTGGCGCGAGGCCCCCGACCTGGTCACCCAGCTCATCAAGGACGTGGTCGCCGGCACGGGCGCGAAGGCCGACGTGCGCTACACCCGCGGCGTGCCCCCGGTGATCAATGACCGGATGGCCTCCGCGGTGATCGCGGGCGCGGCCGGCGCGGCGCTGGGCGCGGAGCGGGTCGTCGAGGCCGAGATCAGCATGGGCGGCGAGGACTTCGCGTTCTACCTGGAGCACGTGCCCGGCGCGATGATCCGCCTGGGCACCGGCATCCCCGGCTCCGCCCCGATGGACATCCACCAGTCCGCCTTCGACGTCGACGAGCGCGCCATCGGCTACGGCGTCCGCACCATGGTCCACACCGCTCTGGCGGCCCTGGCCTCCCCCTCCTTCTGACCTGATCCGCCACACGAAGCCCCGGCCCGCGACGGCGAGCCGGGGCTTCCGCGTTCAGCGGGTCAGTCGTCGGTGGAGTGGGTGGGCGGGGCCGCGGGCACGGTGGCGGGGGCCGGAGCGGGTGGGGTGGGCCTGCGCCGGCGGCGCAGGGCGATCACCAGGCCGACCGGGATCGCGAGGGCGATCAGGAACGGCAGCAGGAAGCCCAGGATCGCCAGCGCCACCTGCACGGAGGCGACGAAGGCGTCCCAGCCCGCCTCCAGTCCGCCCAGGAAGCCCGGCAGGGGCTCCTCCTCGGGCTCGGGCAGCGGGGTGTGCGGGCCGACCAGCGTCACGGTGATCGTGGACAGCGAGACCAGGTCGTCCAGGCCCGCCTTCTTGCGCTCCAGGGAGGCCAGCTCGGCCTGGCGCTGGTTCAGCTCGCGCTCCAGCATCACCACTTCGCTGAGCTGCTTGGCCTGCGCGAACATCCGGCGCACCGACTCGACGCTGGCCTTCTGGGCGGCGATGCGGGTGTCGAGGTCGACGACCGCCTCGGTGACGTCCTCGGTGTTCGAGCTCCGGCTGAGCTCGGTGCCCAGCTTCGCGACCTGCTCCACCACGCCGTGGAACTGCTTCGCGGGCACCCGGACCGTGATCGAGGCCTGGGACTCGGTGCCGTCGTTGACACGCTTCTCCGCCCCGATGTGCCCGCCCGCCGTGGTGACCAGCGAGGTCAGCCGGTCGGCGGACGCGGCGACGTCGTCGACGCGGACGGAGATGTCGCCCCGGTAGATCAGGGACCGGCCGACGACCGGGCCGCCGGTGGCGGTGACGCCCTCCGGAGCGACCGCGGCGCCCTCCCCGGTCTTGCCGTTCTGCTGGTATCCGAGGCCGGCGCCGCCGTCCGCGGGCGCCTCGGGCGCGGCGCCCCCCGGCATGCCCGTGTCGGTCGCCGTCCCGTCGGCCGCCGAACAACCCGCGAGCAACAGCAGAGCGCTCAGTGCCACTGTTACGAACGTCTTCTTCATGCCTTTGCGGACGTCACTCATGACCCCTCAGGTTCCGGCAGACTGGTCACGGAAGGACGACATTCGGGCCACGAATTCACGAGACACGGAAGGCGGCCACCGATGCGGGTGACGAAGTTCTCGCACTCCTGCCTGCGGATCGAGCACGACGACGCGGTCGTGGTGATCGATCCCGGGGTATGGAGCGAGTCGGAGCGCGCCCTCGACGGGGCAGACGCGGTGCTGCTCACCCACGAGCATGCCGACCACGTGGACGCCGACCGGCTGGCCGACGCGCTGGCCAAGCGGCCCTCGATCACGATCCATGCGCACCCGGACGTGGTGGACAAGTTCTCCGCGCAGTGGGCGGGCGCGGCCGTGCCGGTCACCTCCGGGCACGCGTTCACCGCGGCCAACCTGCTGGTACGGGCGTACGGCGGGCTGCACGCCGTGATCCACCCGGAGATCCCGCAGGTGGCGAACCTGGGCTTCCTGGTCAACGAATCGCTCTACCACCCCGGGGACTCGTTCGACGTGCCCGCGGGCGTGAACGTGGAGACCCTCTTCGTGCCGATCTCCGGCCCCTGGCTGAAACTGGCCGAGTCGATCGACTTCGTGCGGGCCGTCAAGCCGCGGCGGGCGTACGCCATGCACGACTGCCTGTTCAACGAGCAGGGGCTGGCGCTCACCGACGCGCACATGACGGCGCGCTCCGGAGCCGAGTACGCGCGGCTGGCCGCCGGGACCACGGTGGAGGTCTAGGCGGAGCCGTCCCAGGACATCAGGTTCGCGAACAGGTCGGCCTGCTCGACCGCGTCGTCAAGGGCGTGGTGCGTGTGCCGCCGGGTGGACATCAGGTGCCGCGGCATGGCGCGCTTGGTCGCCCGGCCGAGCGGCACGCCCGCCCTGATCGCGTACGCCGTCTTCACGTCCAGGCAGCCGGAGTGCCCGAACACGCTGGCCCCGGTGAACCGGATCAGGTACCAGTACACGAACATCCAGTCGAAACTGGCCGGATACGCGACGAACACCGGCCGGAACTCGCCGGCCGTGGCGGTGACCCACTTGCTGAACTCCCGCATCGCCACCACCGGCTCCGTGCCCTCGCGCCGCAGCGCCGCCCGGTCCAGCCCGGACACCTCCAGCGCGGCCGGCACGAACTCGTCGCTGATCGGCTTCAGCTCGCGGTAGAACGTCGCCGCGGTCGGCTCGGCCCGCGCGAAGGCCTCACCCCGGGTCCCGGCCACCGCCGCGCCGAAGCTCAGCATCGAGTACGGCCCCGGGATCGGGCCGTCGGCCTCGACATCGACCGAGAAGTACATGTCCGCGCGCACCGCGCACCACGCTTTCGACGAGGGTGTATGCAACGCGAGCCAGCCTAGGGCGGCCCGGTCCACGTCGCACCCGCTTTCCGGGGGGCTGACCCGGCGCGTCCGGCGCGGCACAATCCACATGTGACACCCCCTTTGACGGCCACGCCCATGCAGACCGCGGCGATGGCGGCCGATGCGGTGAACCGGCTCGGCGGCGCGTTCCTGGAATGCCCCCGCACCCTGCGCCGTGCCCGTGAACTCGGCCTCACCGGCTGGGCCTGTTACGTCGCCGGACGGGGCGGGGCGCTGGGGGACGTACGCCCCGACACCGTCGCCGCGGCGCTGGGCCTGATCACTCCCGAGGCGGTGCGCGACGGCTGGGACGCGGCCCGACGCGCGCTGTCGCCCCGCGAGGTCGCCGCGCACCTGCTCGCCGAGTGCTGCCGCTGGGGCAGCGAACACCTCGACGACGCGGCCAAGGTGGACCGGCTGGTGGAGCTGACCGAGAAGGCGGTGCTCGCCGCCGACGGCTCGGGCCTGCCGCTGTTCGCCGCGTGGCGGGCGATGCCGGTGCCCGACGACGGGCCGGGCGCCCGCGCCGCCGTCGCGCTGCACCTGCTGCGCGAGCACCGGGCCGGGGCGCTGCTGCTCGGGGTGCGGTCCAGCGGCCTGAGCCCGGTCCAGGCGCTGATCGCGGGCCCCGAGGGCGAGGCGGCCGCGGTCGCGTTCGGCTGGCAGCCGCCGTACCCGCCGGTGGCTCCGCTGCTGCGCCGCCGGGCCTGGGCCGACGCGGTGGCCGACCGCATCAGCGGCCAGGCCGTCCAGAACTTCACCCCCGCCGAGCGCGGCGAATGGATCACGATTCTCAAGGACACCACCCGCACCGTCTTCTCCCGCCGCCGCTAATCCGCTGGTGGTCATCGGGGTGGGTTGTCAGGATGGCGGCGTGACGAACGAACTTCCCGAGGGCTGGTCATTCCGGCCGACGCGTGACGAGGACGCCGCCGACCTGCTGGCGCTCGTGCATGCCAGCGACATGACCGCGGTCGGCTTCGCCGACTTCGCCCCGGAGGACGTCGCCGAGGCGCTGTCGGGGCCGTACAGCACGGTCGCGGTGACCGCCGCCGGTGCGATCGCCGGCTGGGGCTACCTGGAGAACCCGGGCGAAGCCCCGCGCGACTTCCTGGAGGTGTACGTCCACCCCGAGGGCGGACGCCCCGCGATGCGCCCGCTGCTGGCGCGCATGCTGGCCGAGACGGAGCGCCGGGCGCGCGAGCGCGGCGAGGGCACGGTGCGGGCCGGGGCCATCCCGGTCGAGGCCTACTGGATCGAGTCGCTGACCGCGGCGGGCTTCGAGTTCGTCAAGCAGTACGCCCGCATGCAGCTCGACCTGCCCGCCCCGGCGTTCGACCAGGTGCCCGGCGTGACCGTGCGCCCGGTGACCGACGCGGACATGCCGGAGTTCTTCGACGTGCTCGATGCCGCGTTCCGGGACACCCCCGACTACCAGCCGACCGGCTACGACCGGTGGCGCGAGCGTTTCCTCGACGGCCACCGGGTGCGCCTGGACGAGTGGTTCGTCGCCGAGGTCGACGGGGCCATGGCGGGCATCCTGCAGTCGTCGGAGCAGAGCGAGGCCGTCAACGAGGGCTGGGTGAAGCACCTGGCGGTGCGCGCCGAGTTCCGCAAGCGCGGCGTCGGCCGGGCGCTGCTCGCCGCCGCGTTCGCCCGCTACCTGGACAACGGCCGGGTCTCGGCAGGACTGGGCGTGGACCTGGCAAACCCGACCGAGGCCATCCGGCTCTACACCGGCGTCGGCATGCGGGCGGCCTACCAGGCCAACATCTACGAGCGGCCGGCCCTGCCGAGCTAGGGCCGGACGGTGCGGGTGGGCCGGGCGCGCAGGGCGGCGACGTAGTCGTCGGGCGCGCCCGCCTTCTCCGCCGCGTTCGCGATCTCGGACAGGTACCAGGCGGTCGGCAGGCCGCCCTCGTACCCGTTGAAGACGTAGACGTAGGCCAGCGCGCTGCCGTCCAGGGTCGCGACCCGCAGCTGCAGCTTGGTGTAGGTGCCCGCGTTCGCGCCCTCGACCTCGTCGAGCGCCGCCTCGTCCCACGGGTGCACGTCGTACAGCGCCACGAAGATCCGGTCTCCGGGCGACTCCACGATCGTGGTGACCGCGCCTTCCCAGCCGACCTCGTCCTCGCCTGCGAAGGTCAGCCGCCAATCTTCGAGCCAGCCGGTCCCGACCATAGGCGAGTGCGGACAGTAGGCCCGCATGCGGGCTGGGTCCAGGTTCGAGCCGTACGCTGCGTAATGACGCACGGCGATGACGATAGCCGCCCGGACGCCTTGCTGAGAATACGCCCGTGCGTGTCGGACCACTCGGTGTCTTTTCCGGCACGCTGGGTGAGCGTGAGCCCGGTCGCATCCGCGCCTGGCCGACTTGCCCGGTAGGGAAGAATGACACCGTGAGTCGGATTGTGATCATCGGTGGCGGCCCCGCCGGATACGAGGCGGCGCTCGTCGCCGCGCAGCTCGACGCGGACGTCACGGTCGTGGAGGCCGACGGCGCCGGCGGCGCCTGCGTGCTGCACGACTGCGTCCCGTCCAAGACCTTCATCGCCAGCTCCGAGGTCGTGACGAGCTATCGGGACACCGAGGAGTTCGGCGTCCACTACGAGGGCGCGGGCACCGTCACCGTCGACGCCGCCGCGGTCCACGGCCGGGTCAAGCGGCTGGCCCTGGCCCAGTCCGGCGACATCCACGCGAAGCTGATCAAGGCCGGGGTCACCCTGGTCAAGGGCACCGCGAAGATGGGCGACGACACCCTCGGCCACACCCACCGGGTGCGGGTGCGCCCGGCCGACGGCGACGCCGAGTACGCCATCGACGCGAGCACCGTGCTCATCGCGACCGGTGCGACGCCGCGCCGGCTGGCCAGCGCGCTACCCGACGGCGAGCGCATCCTGACCTGGCGCCAGGTGTACGACCTGCCCGCGCTGCCCGAGCACCTGATCGTCATCGGCTCGGGTGTCACCGGCGCCGAGTTCGCCTCGTCATACCTGGCCATGGGCGTGCCGGTGACCCTGGTGTCGTCCCGCGACCGGGTCATGCCGCACGAGGACGCCGACGCGGCCATGGCGATCGAGCGGGTGTTCCGCGCCCGCGGCATGACCATCCTGAACAACTCGCGGGCCGACGCGGTCAAGCGGGTCGGCGACGGCGTAGAGGTCACCCTCGCCGACGGCCGGGTGGTCACCGGCTCGCACGCGCTGATGGCGGTCGGCTCCATCCCCAACACCACCGACCTGGGCCTGACCGAATACGGCGTCAACGTGGGCCCTGGCGGTTACGTCACGGTCGACCGGGTGTCGCGCACCAACGTGCCCGGGGTGTACGCCGCGGGCGACTGCACCGGCGTGCTCCCGCTCGCCAGCGTCGCGGCCATGCAGGGCCGGATCGCGATGTGGCACGCGCTCGGCGAGGCGGTGGCCCCGCTGCGGCTGCGCACCGTCGCCGCGAACGTGTTCACGGACCCGGAGCTGGCCACGGTCGGCGTCTCGCAGGCCGACGTGGACAGCGGCAAGGTCCCGGCCCGGCAGGTCATGCTGCCGCTGGCCGGCAACGCCCGCGCCAAGATGGCCGGCCTGGACGACGGCTTCATCAAGCTGTTCTGCCGCCCGGCCAGCGGCATCGTGGTCGGCGGCGTCGTCGTCGCGCCCCGGGCCAGCGAGCTGATCATGCCGCTGACCATGGCCGTCGAGAACCATATGACGGTGGACCAGCTGGCCCACACCATCACCATCTACCCGTCGCTGAGCGGCAGCCTCGCCGAGGCGGCCCGCCAGCTTATGCAGCACGACGTCGAGTAGGCGATGCCATGCTCGCCGGCTACCGCGGCCTTAATCGATGCCATCCTCCGCTGCGCTGCGGATGACACCGAGCGGCCGCTACCGCTGGCGACGTGCACTTCATCGCAACTCCAGTTATGGTAACTGGAGTTGCGATGAAGTGATTCAGTCTAACCAGACATGGTGCTGACCGTTTTGTTCCGGCGTCCCACATCTCACATCGTTTACGCAATCGCAACGCTTGCCGCGTAGCGTCGGGACATGGCGGACCTTTTCGAGGATTACCCGCTCGGACCCGGCTGGGACGAGATGTTCGGGGTTCCCGGCGAGCCCCGGCCGACCTACGAGGCGCTGCACGCGACCCTGCGCCCGCTGGCCGGCGGCGAGCTGCGCATCCGGGCCGAGGTGCTGGCCAGAGCCTTCCTCGACCAGGGCATCACGTTCGCCCTCAAGGGCGTCGAGCGGCCGTTCCCGCTGGACATCGTGCCCCGCATCATCGCCGCCGAGCAGTGGCGGCACGTCGAGGCCGGTGTCGCCCAGCGGGTGCGCACGCTGGAGGCGTTCCTGGCCGACGTGTACGGCGAGGGCAACGTCCTCAAGGACGGCATCGTGCCCCGGCGGCTCATCGTGACCAGCGCCCACTTCCACCGCGAGGCGACCGGCATCGTGCCGCCGAACGGGGTGCGCGTGCACGTCGCCGGTGTCGACCTGATCCGCGACGAGGCCGGCGAGTTCCGGGTCCTGGAGGACAACGTGCGCACCCCGTCGGGGGTGAGCTACGTGATGGAGAACCGGCGCGCCATGGCGCACGTGCTGCCCGAGGTGTTCGCACAGACGCGGGTGCGGCCCGTGGAGTCGTACCCCGGCATGCTCCTGCAGGCCCTGCGCGCCTCGGCACCGGCCGGAGTGGACGATCCGACCGTGGTGGTGCTCACCCCGGGCGTGCACAACTCGGCGTACTTCGAGCACGCGCTGCTGGCCCGGGAGATGGGCGTGGAGCTGGTCGAGGGGCGTGACCTGGTCTGCGCAGGCAACGAGGTGGCCATGCGCACCACCGCGGGCGAGCAGCGCGTCGACGTCATCTACCGGCGCATCGACGACGAATTCCTCGACCCGGTGCACTTCCGGGCCGACTCGATGCTCGGCTGCGCGGGCCTGCTCAACGCCGCGCGCGCCGGCAACGTCACCATCGCGAACGCGGTCGGCAACGGCGTCGCCGACGACAAGCTGCTCTACACGTACGTGCCCGACCTGATCCGTTACTACCTGGGCGAGGAACCGCTGCTGGCCAACGTGGAGACGTACCGGCTGGACGACCCGGACGTGCGCACCCACGTGCTGAGTCGGTTGGACGAGCTGGTGCTCAAGCCGGTCGACGGGTCCGGCGGCGCGGGCATCGTGATCGGTTCGCAGGCCACCGAGGAGCAGCTGGAGCACGTACGCCAGCGCATCCGGCTCGATCCGCGCGGCTGGATCGCCCAGCGTGAGGTGAAGCTGTCCATGGTGCCGACGCTGATCGAGGACCGGCTCCGGCCCCGGCACGTGGACCTGCGGCCATTCGCGGTCAACGACGGCAACCAGGTCCGGGTGCTGCCCGGCGGGCTGACCCGGGTGGCGCTGCCCGAGGGCGCGCTGGTCGTCAACTCCAGCCAGGGCGGCGGCTCGAAGGACACCTGGGTGCTGCCCGAGCCCGGCTCCCCGGCCGAGGACTGGCAGGACCCGTTCCCCGGCGAGATCACCGTGATCCCGTCGCCACGCCGTCCCGACCCGGGACCCGGCCAGTCCGGCAACAACCAGCAACAGCAGCAGCAACAGCAGGCACGGCCGGACGGGAGGGTGCAATGCTGAGCCGCATCGCCGAATCGCTGTACTGGATCGGCCGCTACGTCGAGCGGGCCGAGGACACCGCCCGCATCCTCGACGTGCACCTGCACCGCATGCTGCAGGACCCGTGGACCGACGAGGAGCAGGCCTGCCGGTCACTGCTGTCGGTCATGGGGCTGCCGGTCGGCCCCGACGAGAGCGCCAGCCTGCCCGGCGTCGTCGAGCGCCTCGGCCTCGACCTGACCAGCACCAGCTCGGTGCTCGGCGCGCTGGCCGCCGCCCGGGAGAACGCCCGCGGCGCGCGCGAGACGGTCAGTGCGGAGATGTGGGAGTGCCTCAACACCACCTGGCTCGGCCTGGCCGGCTCGCGCCGCCGCATCGAGGAGGGCGGCGTGCACCAGTTCTTCACCTGGGTACGCGAACGCTGCTCGGTGCTGGCCGGACTCGCCGACGCCACCATGAGCCGCGACGAGGGCTGGCTGTTCCTGGTGCTGGGCCGCAGCGTGGAGCGGGTCGACATGACCGCCCGGCTGCTGTCCACGCACACCCGGGCCGGCGGCAGCATCCCGAACTGGCTGACCCTGCTGCGCTCGTGCGGGGCGTGGGAGACCTACCTGCGCACCTACCGCGGCTCGCTGCGCGACCGGCACGCGGCCGAGTTCCTGCTGCTCGACCGGCTGTTCCCGCGGTCGATCCTGGCCGCGCTGGTCACCGCCGAGTCCTGCCTGGCCGAGCTGGAACCCGTCGCGGGCACCACCCGCACCGGCCGGGTCGGCATGGGCACCGACGCGCAGCGCATCCTCGGCCGCGCCCGCACCGACCTGGCCTACCGCTCGCCCGATGAGCTGCTCGCCGACCTCGGCCCGGTCCTGTCCGGCCTGGAACGCACCTGCTCCCAGGTCAACGACGCGGTCTCCGCCCGCTACTTCCGCCAGACCGCCGCCGTCCACTGGCAGGCCGGAGCGGTCGCATGACCCCCTCCCGCCCTCTGTCGCAACTCTTGAAGAGTCGCGGCCATCGGGACGCGCCGAAGGCGCATGTCTTTAAGAGTTGCGCCGGGCCGGTGGGCCGCCGGGGCGCCGAGTGGAGTGAGGTGGGGGCGTGACGGTTTCGGGGCCGGGGTGGCGGGTGCAGATTCGGCACAGGACCGGTTTTCAGTACGGGGGGCCGGTGGCTTCGTCGTACAACGAGGCGCGGATGTCGCCGAGTTCGGAGGCGCGGCAGACGGTGCTCGACGCCCGGGTCAGCGTGTGGCCCACCGCCCGCACCTACCGCTACCAGGACTACTGGGGCACCACGGTGACCTCGTTCGACGTCCAGGTGCCGCACGAGGTGCTGGAGGTGATCGCCGACGCGACCGTGGAGACGTCCGGCCCGGCCGCGCTGCGTGCCGACGGCCCGTCCTGGGCGGAGCTGACCGACCCGAACGACGTCGACCGCTGGCAGGAGCTGCTGCTGCCGACCCCGCGCACCGCGCTCGACGAGGAACTGGGCGCGCTCGCTACGGAGCTGCGCGCCGCGCACGGGCCCGACGAGGCGGCGCTGGCGGTGTTCGACCTGGTGCGGCGGGAGGTGGAGTACACGCCGGGGGCGACCGGGGTGATGACCGACGCGGTGCACGTGTGGCGACAGAAGCAGGGCGTCTGCCAGGACATCTCGCACCTGTCGGTGGCGCTGCTGCGGGCCATGGGCCTGCCCGCCCGGTACGTCTCCGGCTACCTGCACCCGACCCCGAACGCGCCGCTGGGCAAGCCGGTGACCGGGCAGAGCCACGCGTGGGTGGAGTGGTGGTCGGGGCAGTGGCACGCGTACGACCCGACGAACGGCGTACCGGTCGGCGAGCGCCACGTGGTCGTCGGCCGCGGCCGCGACTACGGCGACGTGCCCCCGCTCAAGGGCGTCTACGCGGGCCCTTCCAACACCGGCCAGTCCGTCGAAGTCACCCTGACCCGCATCCGCTAAACGCTTAGCGCAATGAGCTAAACTAACTAATCCGGCTCGTTCTTAGTATGTTTAGCTCATTGATTGGTAGGTTTCCGCGTGCACGGGTTCACGGAACTCGACACGCTGCTGGGTAGCGTTCCGGCACGCGTCGTCACGTTGCTCAGGACGGTCGACATCGGCCAGGGTTCCGAGGGGCTCTATCGCAACCAGCTGCCCGGAGTGCTCGCATCGTTGGCCAGGCGAGCGCGGGTCGCCAGCGTCACCGCGTCGTCCGAGATCGAAGGCATCGTCGTCCCGGACCAGATTCGGGCCGAGAAGATCATCGAAGGCCGGACCATGGTCCTGCGCACCCGCAGCGAGCAGGAACTGGCCGGATACCGGGACGCGCTCGACTATCTGTTCCAGTCGTCGTGGCAACCCGTGAACCTTGGTCTGGTGCTGCACCTCCACCGGTTGCTCTTCGGCCGGACGGCCAGCCCCGGCGGGCAGTTCAAGCCGCATGACAACGTGGTGGTCGATCGTGCCGCCGACGGCAGCACCACGGTCAGGTTCCGCCCCGTGCCCGCCGCGCGCACCGAGTTCTACATGGCGGAGCTGATCGACCGGTTCCAGGCCGCGATGGCCGCCGGTGCCCACCACCCGGTGCTGCTCATCGGGCTTTTCGTGCTCGACCTGACCATCGTGCACCCCTTCGAGGACGGCAACGGACGTGTCGCCCGGGTGATCACCAATGCCCTGCTGGCCGACTCCGGATACGAGGTGGTCCGCTACGTGAGCCTCGAACAGCTGATCGCTGATTCGGCGGACGAGTACTACCAGGCATTGCTGAACTCCACCCGCGGCTGGCACGAGCACCGTGCCGATCCGTGGCCTTGGCTCGGCTACTTCGTCGCGACGCTGGCAGAGGCCTACCGGTTGTTCGGCCGGCGCGCGGCCGCCGACCGCAGCACGGGCAACAAACAGGACCGCGTCCGTGACTACGTCCGGCGGCAGGCACCCGGTGTCTTTCGGCTTGCCGA
This sequence comes from Catellatospora aurea, assembly GCF_042663325.1. Lineage (NCBI taxonomy): Bacteria > Bacillati > Actinomycetota > Actinomycetes > Micromonosporales > Micromonosporaceae > Catellatospora > Catellatospora aurea. The sequence continues at coordinate 246,454 of NZ_JBHTAC010000006.1, read as the reverse complement.
CATCCGCCAGGCGCTTCCGGGGATCAGCGATCCGACCATTCGCATCGTCCTCGACCAGCTCCGCAAAGACGACATCGTGGCGGTGGACGGCGTCGGCCGCGCCGCGACCTGGCGGCGTCTCTGAGTCGGTGAAATGCCGGTCGGGGCGGGGCGTGCCCGGTTGATGGGTGAAGATGGCCTCATGCGGTTCCTGTCCGGTGCGCAGCCCGCGCACGATCTGACCTACAGCGATGTCTTCATGGCGCCGAGCCGTTCCGAGGTCGGCTCGCGCATGGAGGTGGATCTGTCCACCGCCGACGGCACCGGGTGCACCATCCCGATCGTGGTGGCGAACATGACCGCGATCGCCGGGCGGCGCATGGCCGAGACGGTGTCGCGGCGCGGCGGCCTCGCAGTGATCCCGCAGGACATCCCGAGCGCCGTGGTGACCGAGGTGGTCGGCTGGGTGAAGCAGCGGCACCTGGTGCACGACACGGCCATCACGCTACGCCCGCACGAGACCGTCGGCGACGCCATCCACCTGCTGCCCAAGCGGGCGCACGGGGCCGTGGTGGTCGTCGACGAGCAGGGCCGCCCACTGGGGCTGGTCACCGAGTCCGACACGATGGGCGTGGACCGGTTCTCCCAGGTACGCGACGTGATGTCGACGGAGCTGCTGACGGTGCCCGCCATGGCCAGCCCGCGCGAGGCGTTCGACATCCTCAACCAGGGTCGGCGCAAGGTCGCCCCGGTGGTCGACCACGAGGGGCGGCTGGCGGGGATCACGACCAGGCAGGGGGCGCTGCGGGCGACGCTGTACACCCCGGCGCTGGACGAGAAGGGGCGGCTGCGGGTTGCGGCGGCGATCGGCATCAACGGCGACGTGGCCGGCAAGGCCGCCGAGCTGCTGGAGGGCGGCGTGGACGTGCTGGTCGTGGACACCGCGCACGGCCACCAATCCCGCATGATCAACGCGCTGCGGGCGGTGCGCTCGGTCGATCCGCAGGTGCCGGTCGTGGCGGGCAACGTGGTGACCGCCGAGGGGGTACGCGACCTCGTCGAGGCGGGAGCCGACATCATCAAGGTCGGCGTGGGCCCCGGCGCGATGTGCACCACGCGCATGATGACCGGGGTGGGCCGACCCCAGTTCTCGGCGGTGCTGGAGTGCGCGGCGGCGGCCCGTGAGCTGGGCCGGCACGTGTGGGCCGACGGCGGCGTACGCCATCCTCGGGATGTGGCCCTGGCCCTGGCCGCGGGCGCGGCGAACGTGATGATCGGGTCGTGGCTGGCGGGCACCTACGAATCGCCCGGCGACCTTTACACCGACCCGGACGGGCGGCGCTACAAGGAGAACTTCGGCATGGCGTCGGCGCGGGCGGTCAGCGCGCGCACCGCCGAGGACTCGGCGTTCGACCGAGCCCGCAAGGCCGTCTTCGAGGAGGGCATCTCCACCGCCAAGATGTACCTGGACCCGGCCCGTCCCGGGGTCGAGGACGTCATCGACGAGATCGTCGCCGGGGTCCGCAGCGCCTGCACCTACGCGGGCGCCACGGACCTGGAGGAGTTCCACGCCCGAGCCCTCATCGGTGTCCAGTCGACGGCGGGCTACACCGAGGGCATGCCCCTGCCCACGTCCTGGTGAGAAGCCACCGCACGGGTCACAGGGTGTTCCGTGTCACCCGGATCAGGTCCGGCGTCCTATAGGCTGGGGCGCATATGGCTACTTATCGAAGTGCTGCAGTGCTGATCTCCGCGGACGGCACGCGAACGTCCGGCTCCGCCGCTCTGTTCACCGAACCCGGCCGCAACGGCGGCGTCCGGCCCTGGGCGGGCGATTTCCGGCTCGCGGCCGACTCCGCGGCCATCAAGAACCCGGTCGGCCTGACCCTGACCCTGGAGATGCCGGACGGCCGTTCCGCCAAGGTGGTCGTCCAGAGCCTCAAGGGCGGCTCCAAGAACACCATCCTCGCCCTGCTCGGCGAAGACCAGGCCCCCTTCTGACCCACCCGGACGCCCTCCCGGATCTTGAAAGTCGCGGCCTCAAGGAGTCTTGAGGCCGCGACTTTTCAAGAGTTGCGCCAGGTGGGGGCCGGGCAGGGCGGGCTTATTTGATCTCGCAGAGGGTGGTGCCGGACTGGACGACCTCGCCGACCGCCGCGGTCAGGCCGGTGATCACGCCGGATTTGTGGGCGGTGAGGGGCTGTTCCATCTTCATGGCTTCCAGGACCAGGACGGTGTCGCCCTCGGCCACGGTGTCGCCGTCGGCGACCGCGAGCTTGACGATGGTGCCCTGCATGGGGGCGGTCAGCGCGTCGCCGCCTGCGGCGACCTTCGCGCCGCGCTTGGCTCCGGGCCGCTTGGCGGGACGTCCGGCCGCGGCGGGCGCGGCCACGGCCGTACCCCCGAACGAGGCCGGGAGGGAGACCTCCAGGCGCTTGCCGCCGACCTCGACCACGACGGTCTGCCGCTCGCCGGCCTCCTCGTCGCCGGCGGCCGCGGCAGTGAACGGCGGCACGGTGTTGTTCCACTCCGTCTCGATCCACCGGGTGTGCACGATGAACTCGACGAACGCGGGGTCGCGCACGATGGCGCGGTGGAACGGCAGGGCGGTGGCCATGCCCTCGACGACCATCTCGTCCAGGGCGCGGCGGGCGCGCTCCAGGGCCTCGGTGCGGTTCTCGCCGGTGATGATCACCTTGGCGAGCAGCGAGTCGAAGTTGCCGCTGATGGCGTTGCCGGTCTCGAAACCGGTGTCGACGCGTACGCCGGGGCCGCCGGGCAGGTGCATCTTGGTGATCGCGCCGGGGGCGGGCAGGAAGTTGCGGCCCGGGTCCTCGCCGTTGATCCGGAACTCGATCGAGTGGCCGCGCGGGGCCGGGTCGGCCTGCAGGCGCAGCTTCTCGCCCGCGGCGATCCGGAACTGCTCGCGGACCAGGTCGATGCCGGAGGTCTCCTCGGTGACCGGGTGCTCGACCTGGAGCCGGGTGTTGACCTCCAGGAACGAGATGGTGCCGTCGACGCCGACGAGGTATTCGACGGTGCCCGCGCCGTGGTAGCCGGCCTCGCGGCAGATCGCCTTCGCGGAGTCGTGAATGGCCGCGCGCTGGGCCTCGGTCAGGAACGGCGCGGGGGCCTCCTCGACCAGCTTCTGGTGTCGGCGCTGCAGCGAGCAGTCGCGGGTGCCGACGACGATGACGTTGCCGTGCTGGTCGGCCAGCACCTGGGCTTCGACGTGACGGGGCCGGTCGAGGTAGCGCTCGACGAAGCACTCGCCGCGGCCGAACGCGGCGACGGCCTCGCGGGTGGCCGAGTCGAACAGCTCGGGGATCTCCTCCAGAGTGCGGGCGACCTTGAGGCCGCGCCCGCCGCCGCCGAACGCCGCCTTGATGGCGACGGGCAGGCCGTGCTCCTGGGCGAAGGCGACGATCTCGTCGGCGTGCTTCACCGGGTCGGGCGTGCCGGGCACCAGTGGAGCGCCGGCGCGCTGCGCGATGTGCCGGGCGGTGACCTTGTCGCCGAGGTCGCGGATGGCCTGCGGGGTCGGGCCGACCCAGGTCAGGCCCGCCTCGATGACGGCTTCGGCGAACGCGGCGTTCTCGGACAGGAAGCCGTAGCCGGGGTGCACCGCGTCGGCGCCGGAGCGCTGCGCGACCTCGATCAGCTTGTCGATGCGCAGGTACGTGTCGGCGCCGGTCTCGCCGCCGAGGGCGTACGCCTCGTCGGCGATGGTCACGTGGAGCGCGTCGCGGTCCCCGTCGGCGTACACAGCGACGCTGGCCAGGCCCGCGTCGCGGCACGCGCGTGCCACGCGTACGGCGATCTCGCCACGGTTCGCGATCAACACTTTGGACAGCATCGTCATCATCGTCCTCCCCGAACGGGCCTGCGCGGAGTCTATCGGTGGAGTTGATCATTAACGAGCGCTCAGGTGGCATGTGACCTGTGTCATGAACGCTCGTTCATGTCACCGCTGGTGGGGGTGGCATACCCCCGATCGCCGGTACGGCCGCACACTGTTCACCGTGTCGACGACCCGAATGATGATCCTCGGCGTGGTGCGGATGGCGCAGCCGGTGCACGGCTACGACGTCCGCCGGGAGCTGCTGAGCTGGCACGCGGACAAGTGGGCCAACGTGCAGCCCGGCTCGGTCTACCACGCGCTGAAGAAGCTCGCCGAGGAGGGCGCGCTGCGGGAGGTCGGCAGCGAGCAGGTGGGCGGCCGGCCCGCGCGGACGCGGTACGAGATGACCCCCAAGGGTGACGAGCAGTTCCGGGACCTGCTGTCGGCCGCGCTGTGGGAGCAGCGGGAGGTGGAGGACCCGTTCCTGGCCGGGTTCTCGCTGATGACAGAGCTGCCTCGGGAGGAGGTGGCGGCCGCGCTGCGGCACCGGGCCCGGAAGTTGCGGGCGGACAACGAGGGCGCGCAGGCCGCGATCGCCTCGGGCTGGGCGGTGCCGGAGAACAAGCCGGTCCACGTGCGCTGGATGCTCGAACTGGGCATCGCCCGCAACGAGGGCGAGATCGCGTGGTGCGAGCGGGTCGCCGAGCGGATCGAGGCGGGGGAGCCGTACCTGTCGGCGGAGTTGCAGGAGCGCTGGAAGCGCGGGTTCGATAACTCCGCAACCGATTAATCAAACTTGACTACCGTCAGACCCCAGCCCTAGGCTCCAGGTCACCCCTGACCTTGGAGTAAAAATGATCATCGAGACCTCCGGGCTGCGGAAGTCCTTCCGCTCCCGCGCCGGTCGCGCTGAGCGACATGGCGCTGACGGGCAAGCCCGCCAGCGGCAGAAGACCGTGGAGGCGGTACGCGGCGTCGACCTGAGCGTCGCCGAGGGCGAGATCTTCGGCTTCCTCGGCCCGAACGGCGCCGGCAAGACCACCACCCTGCGGATGCTCGCGACCCTGCTGGAGCCCGACGGCGGCAGCGCCGTCATCGCGGGCGCCGACCTGCGCAAGGAGCCAGGCGAGGTGCGCCGCCGCATCGGCTACGTCGCCCAGGGCGGCAGCACCTGGGACGAGTCCACCGGCCGCGAGGAACTGGTGCTGCACGCGCGCATGTACGGCATCGGCAAGGCCGACGCGCAGCGCCGCGCCGACGAGGCCCTGCAGACCTTCGAGCTGGCCGAGTACGCCGACCGCCGCTGCAAGACCTACTCCGGCGGGCAGCGCCGCCGCGTCGACATCGCGCTCGGCATCATCCACTCGCCGAAGGTCGTCTTCCTCGACGAGCCGACCACCGGCCTGGACCCGCAGTCCCGCGCCCACATGTGGGGCGAGGTACGCAAGCTGCGGGAGATGGGCATGACCGTCTTCCTCACCACGCACTACCTGGACGAGGCCGACGCGCTCTGCGACCGGCTGGCGATCATGGACCACGGCCAGATCGTGGCCGAGGGCACGCCCGCCGACCTCAAGCAGGAGGTGCTCGGCGACGTCGTCTCCGTCAACGCCCGCGAGGTCGCCAAGGCCGCCGACCTGTTCGACAACGCCGAGTACGTGCGCAAGGTCGAGACCACCGAGCAGTCGCTGCGGCTGTACGTCGAGGACGGCGCGAGCGCCATCCCGCACGTGCTGCGCACCCTGGACGCCGAAGGCGTCGCCATCGAGGGCATCGAGCTGCACCGGCCCAGCCTCGACGACGTGTTCCTGGCCAAGACCGGCCGCAGCCTGAGGGAGAGCTGAGCAGTGAAGTTCCTTCGTGACACCTGGCTGGTCTTCCAGCGCCAGATGCAGCTGCTGCTGCGCAACCCGGTCTGGGTCGCCGTCGGCATCATCCAGCCGATGTTCTACCTGCTGCTGTTCGCGCCGCTGATGAAGCAGGCGCTCAGCCAGGGCGGCCCGATGACCGACGAGCAGGCGTACCGGATCTTCGTGCCCGGCATGCTGGTCATGGTCGCCCTGTTCAGCGCCTTCTCCGGGTTCGGCATCATCGCCGAGCTGCGGGCCGGGGTGATCGAGCGCAACCGGGTCACCCCGGTCAGCCGGGTCGCGCTGCTGCTCGGCCGCTCGCTGCGTGACGTGGTGCAGTTGCTGTTCCAGGCCGTGCTCGTGACGCTGCTCGCGGTGCCGTTCGGGCTGCGGGTGGCGGTCGGCGACGCGCTGCTGGCGTACCTGCTGATCGGCCTGATGACGCTGCTGCTGTCGTCGACCGGCTACGCGCTGGGCCTGACCCTGCGCAGCGAGGACGCCATGGCCCCGATGCTGAACACGGTCATCCAGCCGATCATGCTGCTGGCGGGCATCTTCCTGCCGCTCACCTTCGCCCCGGAGTGGCTGAAGAACGTCGCCAAGGCCAACCCGTTCAAGTGGGCGACCGACGGCGTGCGCGCGCTGTTCGCGGGCAACCCCGGTGACGACGCGGTCTGGCAGGCGCTGGCGATCCTGACCCCGCTGACCGTGGTCGCGCTGATCATCTCGTCGCGGACGTTCGCCAAGTCCGTGCGCTGAGTGTTGGCTCCGTCTCAACCCGAGGCCGGGGTACCTGTAAGGAGCGTAGCTTCGGTAGGTGCCCCGGCTTTCGCGTGACCTCGCCACCTGGTTGATCTACCTTCAGCTGGGGCTCTGGGGCTACTTCAACTACGGCTTCGGCCCGATCGTGCCGCTGCTGCGTGCCGAGCAGGGCACCTCGGCCGCCGTGGCCGGGCTGCACAGCACCGCCATCGCGGTCGGCGCGGTCGCGGGCGGCGCGCTCTACCCCCACCTGTCCCGGCGCTTCGGCCGCGGACCCGTGCTCTGGGCCTGCCAGGCCGTCATCGCCGCGGGTGTGCTCGGCTTCGTGCTGCTGCCCGCGTACTTCGCGGTCACCATCGGGCTCACCGTCGTCATCGCCACAGCCGGCATCGCCGCGATCGGCGGCATCGTCTCCGCGCTGGCCGAGCGGCACGGACCGGCCGGTCCCGCCGCGATCAGCGAGGCCAACGCCGTCGCCTGCGCCGCGGGCCTGGTCGCCCCGCTGATCATCGGCGCGGCCATCCGCGCGGGCTGGGGCTGGCGGGCCGGTCTCGCCCTGCTGGTCGCCCTGATCGCCCTGGTCGCGGTGGCCGCGATGATCAAGGGGGTACGCATCCCGTCCGGCCACGCCGCGCCGGTCGTGGCCGGGACGGGCCTCGCCGTCGTGCCTGCCACCGCGGACCGCGTCGCGGCATCGGACGCCGAACGGGTCGCGGCGGTCGCCGTCGACAGCCGGGCTGCTGCGCCGGCCGGTGACGGTCCGGTCCACCCTCGGGGCGTCCGGCTACCTGGGGCGTACTGGCTGGCCTGGGGCATGATGACGGTCACCGGCGCGGTCGAGGTGGTGCTGTCGATGTGGACCGCGGAGGTGCTGCGGGGCCAGGTCGGGCTGTCCGCCGGGGCGGCCACCGCGGTCATGTCCGCCATGGTCGGCGGCATGTTCGCCGGCCGGCTGGCCGGGGCCCGGATCGCGCTGCGGATGTCCGCCATCCCGCTCTACTTCGGTGCGCTGGCGCTGAGTCTCGCCGGGTTCATCGTCTTCTGGAGCGCCGGCAGCGCGGTGGTGGCGGTGGCGGGCCTGATCGTGGTCGGGCTCGGCAACGCGATGCACTACCCGCTGGCCATCTCGCTGGCCGTGGCGGCCGCACCGGGCCAGGCGGACCGGGCCGCCGGGGTGGCGTCGTACTCGATGGCGGTCAGCTTCGGGGCGGGGCCGCTGCTGCTCGGGCTGGTCGCCGACCAGGTCGGCGCGCACGCCGCGTTCCTGTTCATCCCGCTGCTGATCGCGGGCGCTGCTTACCTGGCCTGGCGCTTCGCCGCGACCGGCCGCACCTCGCTCACCCCGGCCCTGGCCACGGACCCCGCCTGACCCGCCGCTGAGCGGTGGCCGGCGACGGGGTTGCCGGGGAAGATCGCCGTTTCGGGTCAGAACCTGGCGTCGAAACGCAGATCATGACCGGAAACGTCATGCACTTCCACGCCGGGCCGGTCAGCGCTTGCGCGCCAGGGTGACGCCGTCGGAGAAGGGGAGCATGACGACGTCGACGCGGTCGTCGGCGGCGGCCTTGGCGTTGAAGGCGATCAGCGCGGCGGTGGACGTGTCCTTGGGCTTGTCGTCCAGGACGTGGCCCGACCACAGCACGTTGTCCACGATCAGCATCCCGCCGGGGCGCATCCGCGGCACCAGGGCGTCCCAGTAGGCCGCGTAGCCCTCCTTGTCGGCGTCGATGAAGGCCAGATCCAGATGGGGTTCGGCGGGTAGCGCGGCCAGCCCTTCGACGGCCGGCCCGAGGCGCAGCTCGATGCGGTCTGCCAGCCCAGCCCGCTGCCAGTAACGCTGCGCGATGGCCGTGTACTCGGCGGAGATGTCGAAGCAGACCAGCCTGCCGCCGTCGGCCAGCCCTCGGCCGATGGCCAGCGAGGACATGCCGGTGAAGGTGCCCACCTCGACCGCGTTGCGGGCGTTCACCAGCCTGGTCAGCATCGTCAGCAGGGCGGCGTACTCGGGCTCGATCTGCATCCGGGACGCGCCGCCGGTCGCCCGCAGCGTCTCGGCGACCAGGTCGCGTTCCAGGTCGCCGGGCGGGGTGCCGTGCGCGACGACGTAATCGTGCAGCTCGTCGGTGACCGTGATGAAGGCGCGGCCCATGACTCCTCCACTCCGCCCGCCCGGGGTACGCCGGGCCGAGCTGTCCAACACGCGGGGCCCGGGTGTGCCCGGTGGCCCCACCGCCGACCCTATGCCAGGTGGGCGGGTCAGCGCTGCCGCCAGAGCTCCGTGATCGGGATGTCCAGCGCGGCCAGCAGGCGGCGCAGCAGGGGCAGGGAGAGCCCGACGACGTTGGTGTGGTCGCCCTCGATGCGCTCGACGAAGGGGCCGCCCAGCCCGTCGATGGTGAAGGAGCCCGCGACCCACAGCGGCTCACCGGTCGCGACGTACGCCTCGATCTCGGCGTCGGCGATGTCCGCGAAGTGGACCACGGTCGAGCCGACCTCCTCGGTGACCCGGCCGGTGGGCAGCTCCACCAGGCAGTGGCCGGTGTGCAGCACGCCGCTGCGTCCCCGCATGGCCTGCCAGCGCTTGACGGCGTCGTCGGCGTCGTCGGGCTTGCCGAGGATCTGCCCGTCGAAGGCGAGCACGGAGTCGCAGCCCAGGACGAGTGCCCTGGCCGGGGCGGTGGCGCTGTGCCGCAGGCGCTCGGCGACCGCGTGCGCCTTCATCCGGGCCAGCACCGCGCTCAGCGCCTCCGCCGTGGTCGCCTCGACGGCGTCCTCGTCGACCCCGCTGACGATCACCTCGGCGTCGATGCCCGCCGAGTCGAGCAGGGTGCGCCGGGCCGGGCTCGCGGAGGCGAGGATGAAGGTCGGTCGAGCTGCCATGCAGGGCAGCGTACCGGCGTCCGGAGCGCCAGGCCCGCCACGGGCGGCGGCGGCACGCGCGACCGCCGAGGCCAGCCGCTTCCGCCCAGCTTGACGGCTTACGGCGTTAGGAAGGGCACCTTTCACAACGCATAGCGATGTACCGCGTCGCTGCTCGTCTCGCTGACGCGAGCCGACGATGCCCTTCCTTTCAGCGGCGTTTGCGGAGGACCAGGAAGACGGCGATGCCGGCGACCACCAGGACGGTGCCGATGAGCAGCATGACGATCAGGCCGACGCCCATGAAGAGCCCGCTCAGCCCGCTGTTGTCCGGGGTGCCGGGCAGCTCGGGCAGGGACACCTCGATCGAGGGGGCGATGGTGGGGGCGGCGGCCGACGGCGATGCGGCCGGGGCGGTCAGCGCGGCGACGGGATCGATCAGGCCGAAGCCGTAGTCGTTGTCGCGGCCCGCGGGGCCCTTGTCCACGGCGGTGCGGGTCATCCGCTCCAGCACCTCGTCGGCAGTGAGCTGGGGGTACTTCGACCAGACCAGTGCCGCGACCCCGGCCGTGATGGCGGTCGCCGGGCTGGTGCCGCTGGACTTGCGGTACTGCGTGTTGGTGGCCTTGTTGATGCGGCTGGTGCTGGTGATGTCGACGCCTGGGGCGACGAGCTGCACCTCCGCGCCGCGGGTCGAGACCGGGGCGACCGCGCCCTTCTGGTCGACCGCGCCGACCGCGACCGCGCCGGGGTAGCGGCCCGGGGCGGCGACGTAGAAGTTCTCCGGCTGGTTGCCCGCGGCCGCGATGATCAGCACACCCGCCGCGTGGGCGCGTTCCACCGCCTTGATCAGCACCGAGGAGTCCGCGGACGGGGCCGACTCCGAGATCGAGATGATCTTCACACCGCGCTTGACGGCCTCGTCGATGCCGATCGCGATGGCGTCGCCGCCGCCGTGGCCCTTGGCCGTGGAGATCCGGATCGGCAGGATCTTCGCCTTCGGGGCCAGGCCCAGCACGCCGTCGCGGTTGCCCGCGCCGTGGCCGTGGCCGGCGATCAGGCCGGCCATGCTGCTGCCGTGGCCCTCGTCGTCGCCCCAGCCGTCGCCGTCGCCGCCGACGATCGTGTCGAAGCCCTTGAGCACGTTGCCGGTGAGGTCGGGGTGCCCGCCCTCCACCCCGCTGTCGATGAGGGCGACGGTCACGCCTTCGCCCTGGCTGATCGCGTGTGCCTCGCTGACCCGCAGGAACGGCAGGAACCACTGGTCGTTGCGGTACCGGTCGGCGTGGGCGGGAGCGCCCACCCCGACCGTGGCGACGGCGGCGAGCAGGCTCGCCGCCGCCAGACGTGCGGCGAACCTCATCGGGCGAGCCCGATCGCCGGACCCGGGTCCACCGGACCGGGCGCGTCCGGCGCGTCCAGCACCGGAGCACCGCCCTGATCCACGGCCCACAGGGTGTCCGGATCGAAGTCGGGATCGTCCTCGTCACGACGTCGGCCCGCGCCCGGCGCACCGCCCATGGGCGCGCCGAAGCCGTTCGTGCCGCGACCGCTGACCGTGCCCGCCGCGCCGCGGCCGCCCATGCCGCCGCCCGGTCCGCCGATCATGCCGCCGACCGGGTTGGCGCGCGCCCCCGCGACGCCGGGGCGGCCGCCCATGCCGGCACCGGGAGCGCCGCCGATGACCCCACCCGCGGGCATCGCGCGCGGCGCGCCGAGGCCCGGACCGGGGTTGCCGATGACGGGAGTGCCGATGGTGGGCTTGCCCATGCCGGGCAGCACGGGTGGCGGAGCGCCGATCACCGGGCCGGTGTTGAACGGCGGCGTGCCGCCGGGCGTGACCGGCGGCGGTGTGCCGGGGATCGTGGGCGTGGGGGTGGGCGCCGTCGGCGCCGGGGCCAGCCCGGTCAGGTCGGGGCCCGTGGCCACCGGCACCGGGGCCAGCGTGGCGCCGCCGACCGTGGGCGTCGGGGCGATCGCGCCGCCGTAGGGCATCACCGGCGGGATCACCGGCGGCACCACGCCGCTGTAGTCCCGCTCGTCGCCGCTCTGGTGCTTGACCGGCGGCAGGTACGGCTTGGGCGGGGCCATGCCGACCCGGACCAGCGACAGGTCCGCCGACAGCCCGCGCATCACGCCACGGGCCTCGTTCAGCTTGCCCTCCAGAAACTTCTCCGGCGTCTGTCCACTCGGGAGCGGCGTCGGCTCGCCGTTGCGCAGGGCGCGGTCGATGCGGTTGTACTCCTCGCGGATCGGCTGGAGCTTGCGCTCGGCCTCGCTGAACGCGGCCGGGATGTCCCGGGAGTACTGGTGGTTCTGGGCGGAAACGCGGGCCACGTCCTCGACCGCGACGATCAGCTCGTCGAGCTTGGCCAGGTAGGCCTTGGCGGCGTCGCTGGACTCCGGCGGCCAGGCCTGCGCCAGCCGCTCGCGGTAGGTCTGCAGGCGGCTCTTGTGCAGGTAGGCCAGCTCGCCGGCCCGCTTCCAGCCGGACGCCTGGGTGTAGTGGGGCTCCAGTTGGCGGCCCGCCACCAGGTCCCACATCTGCTGCATCGACTTGCCGTACCAGTTGGTGCCGGCCGGGGCGCGGTCCTCGGGTGGGATGCCCATCAGTAGTCCCCTCCGTCGGTCGTGGTGCCGCCCGTCGGAGTGACCTGCGGGATCGTCGTGGTCGGTGCGGTGGTGGCCGGCGCGGTGGTGGTGCCGGGCTGCTGCACGGTCGTGGGCACCTGCGCCGTGGTGGGCACCGCGACGGCCAGGTTCTTGTTCACGTCCTGGGCCTTGGCCGCGCCGAGCGCGTCGGCCTCGCCGTACTTCTTGCTGATCTGACGGGCGGCGGTGACGAACGCCAGCACCGCCTGATCGTGCTTGAGCAGCGCGTCGGAGGTCTGCACCAGCAGCTCGCGCTGCCAGCCGAGGCTGGCGCACAGCTCGATGAAGTCGGCGTGCGGGTCGGCGACCTTCGCGGACATGTCCTTGAAGACCTCCTGCGCATGTGGCCGGTAGTCCTTGGTGTGCTCCGTCTCCAGCGCTTCGGCGAAGTCGACCAGGCTCTGCAGGTCGACGGCGAGCGAGCCGTCGTCGTAACCCGTGAACGTGTTCGCCTTCGTGTACCCGCTCTCGCGACCGTAGTCGCGCAGCCAGGCAGGTCCTTTGTCCTCTTCGGGCAGACCCATCTCGCACGCCCTCCCCAGGGGTTCTCGTCCGCGATCGGCGGTGCCGCGGTCGGTGACCAACGCGGTCCAGCGCTAGCAGACTACCGAAATGGGGCAAGGATGCACACCGGGCTATCGGCCGTGCTCACCCGCTGGTCAGCGGGGCAGGCCGGAACTCCGCCAGGCGCCCGGCCCGGCCGCGATCACCGCGGGCAGCCCGCTGCGCCACCACGCGGACACCTGCGCCGACGGCTCGGCGACCGCCGCGGGACGGGCCGACAGCACCGCCACCAGTGCTGCGACCTCCTCGGCCGTCGGCGTGCCCCGTTCGATCCGGATCACCGGCTGCTCCGTCATCTCAACCCTCCCCATGCGGCCTGGCCAGGCCGAACTCGCGATACACCCGCGACCAGAAGCCGTCGCGGACCCACAGCCGTGCCTTCTCGAAGGGGCGCAGCGAGATGCCGAGCTCCTTCTCCGCCTCCACCAGCAGCTCCTTGTCGATGACCGTCGGCAGCAGCGGACCCGGCAGCAGGTCGCCGATGTTGTCACGACCGCGGGTGAGGATCCACTTCTGGGCCACGTACTCGCCGATGTCGACGAGCTGGGTGCGCTCCGGCGGTTGCGGCTGCCAGCGGCGCGCGGCCGGCACCGGGCGCGGCTCCGGGGGAGCCGAGACCTGGGCGGCGGGCAGCGCGATGGCGGGCCGGCCGGAGAACACCTCGGCGGGCGTGGGCGTACGGATCCGCCCGGTCGCCGTGAAGTACGGCCGGACGAAGTCCGCGTCCAGCGTGTACACCGTGTCGCTCTCCCAGACCAGCCGTTCGGCCTGGTTGGTGCCGTACGGCGGCTCGACGCCCCACAGGTGCACCCGCACGCCGTAGCTCTGCGCCCCCTCGACCGCCGAGAGCATGTCCTCGTCCCCGGCGACCAGCACCGCGTCGGTGACCGAGCGGTGCCGGGCCAGCGTCTCCAGGTCGCTGCGGATCTGCGCGTCCACGCCTTTCTGCTGCCCGCGCAGGTTCAGGTTGCCCAGCCGCAGTTTGACCTGCGCCATCTGGGCGATGACGCGCTGGTCGATGGTGGGCACCCGGTCGCGTGCCGCGTCGAACCAGTACAGCCGGAGCAGGTCGGCGCCGAGGCAGCTCGCGGCCTGCGCCATGAGCGCGTGAATCATCGACTCGGCGTCCACTTTGAACTCCGAGCGGTTCGACGTGCCGAGCAGCAGCTCCCCGGAGGCCGCGTACAGGTAGCCCACGTCCACCAGCACCGTGTAGCGGCGCGGCAGCAGGTGGCGATCGGCAGGCTCCTGCACGGTCATCCCGACATAGTCGCACAGCGACCGGTCAGCGTGAACGTTCTGCCACATGACCGTCACTCAACGATTAACAGGCATGCTCACAGCGGGATGTTGCCGTGCTTCTTGGGCGGCAGCGTCTCCCGCTTGGTAGCCAGCGTGCGCAGGCCCCGCACGATGTGCGCACGGGTCGCCGACGGCCTGATCACCGCGTCCACGTAGCCGCGCTCGGCGGCCACGTACGGGTTGGCCAAGGCGTCCTCGTATTCGCCGATCAGCTCGGCGCGGCGGGCCACCGGGTCGTCGGCCGCGGCCAGTTCCGCGCGGTAGAGGATGTTGACCGCGCCCTGCGCGCCCATGACCGCGATCTGCGCCGTCGGCCACGCGAAGTTGAGGTCCGCGCCGAGGTGCTTGGAGCCCATGACGTCGTACGCGCCGCCGTACGCCTTGCGGGTGATCACGGTGATCTTCGGGACGGTGGCCTCGGCGTACGCGTAGATGAGCTTCGCACCGCGGCGGATGATGCCGTCCCACTCCTGGCTCGTGCCGGGCAGGAAGCCGGGCACGTCCACGAACGTCAGCACCGGGATGTTGAACGCGTCACAGGTGCGCACGAAGCGCGCGGCCTTCTCCGACGCCGCGATGTCCAGGCAGCCCGCGAAGTGCATCGGCTGGTTCGCGACCACGCCGACCGGCCGCCCCTCGACCCGGCCGAACCCGGTCAGGATGTTCTGCGCGTACAGCGGCTGCACTTCCAGGAACTCGCCGTCGTCGAGGATCGACTCCAGCACCGCGTGCATGTCGTAGGGCTGGTTAGCCGAGTCCGGGATCAGCGTGTCCAGTTCGGCGTCCGTGTCGCTGGTGGCCAGGTCCGCGGCGGCCGGCCAGACCGGCGCGGCGTCCAGGTTGTTGCTCGGCAGGTACGACAACAGCGCCTTCACGTAGTCGACCGCGTCCTGCTCGTCGCTCGCCAGGTAGTGCGCGTTGCCGCTCTTGGTGTTGTGCGTGCGCGCGCCGCCCAGCTCTTCCATGCCCACGTCCTCGCCGGTGACCGTCTTGATGACGTCCGGCCCCGTGATGAACATGTGCGAGGTCTGATCGACCATCACCGTGAAGTCGGTGACCGCCGGCGAATACACGGCCCCGCCCGCACACGGCCCCATGACCAGCGAGATCTGCGGGATCACTCCCGAGGCCCGCACGTTCCGGAAGAAGATCTCCCCGTACAACCCGAGCGAGACCACCCCTTCCTGGATCCGCGCCCCACCCGAGTCGTTGATCCCGATGACCGGGCACCCGGTCTTCATCGCCAGGTCCATCACCTTGACGATCTTCTCCCCGAAGACCTCACCCAGCGACCCGCCGAACACGGTGAAGTCCTGCGCGAACACGTACACCGGCCGCCCGTCCACGGTCCCGTACCCGGTGACCACCCCGTCGCCGTAGGGCCGGTTCCGCTCCTGCCCGAACGCCGTCGACCGGTGCCGCGCCAGCTCGTCGAGCTCCACGAAGGAGCCCTCGTCGAGCAGCATCGCGATCCGCTCCCGCGCGGTCTTCTTCCCCCGCGCATGCTGCTTCTCCACCGCCCGAGCCGACCCCGCGTGCACGGCCTCCTCGACCCGCCGCTCGAAGTCCGCAAGCTTCCCAGCCGTGGTCCGCCCATCAACCCGGCCCTTGTCCGGCACCGTAGTAGTCACGCCCCGGACTCTATAACCCACCTGAACCCCCGTTCAGTCATCTACACCACACCACCCCACCGCCGCCCCACCCTTTCCTGGTGGCGATCTTGCGTGGACTGTGGGCGCGACACGCGCGTATGGGACGAATGGGCAAATGTTCGCGCAAGATCGTCGTGATCATGCACCGTTCGGGTCGTCGTTTCGTCCGGTTCGGGCGAATCGTTGAGAATGTTGTGACGACACTGTTCGGGGTGCTGCTGCTGGTGGGCGGCTTTACGGTGCTCGCCGTGGTGCGGCCGTGGCAGTCGGATGACCGTGCGCGCAGGGAGGTCGAGCCGCCCGTCGAGGGCGGGTTTCCGCCGTCCCGGCCGCGACCGGGACCGCGCCGGGGCACGACGGTGAGCAAGGCCGCCGGGACCGGGGCCGGTGCCGGCAAGACGGGCGTGGGCAGCGGCGCCGCGGCGGACGAGACGGCAGGCGGTTCGGTGCGCGGCTCCGCGGCGGTGGCCGGTGCCGCCCGCCGGCCCAGGCCGGTGCGTGGTGTGCCGGTCGTGGCGTCCGACCTGGTCCGTGGTGCGGCGGCCGAGACGGACAGCCCGGTGCGCGGCTCGGTGGCCGACGTGGCCAGCCTGGCGCGCGGCGCGGCCGCCGACGTCGACAACCGGTGGCGTGGTGCGGTGGCCGACATGGACAGCCCGGAGCGGGGCTCGTCGGCCGAGGCGTCGAGTCCCGTGGTGCCGCTGAAGCCGCGACCCGTCGCTCGGCGTGCCGAGCCGCGAGGCGACCGGGTTCCGTTGCGTCACCACCGGGTGGAGAGCATCCAGCGGGGACGGCGGGTGTCCGCCGAGCCGGGCGACACCGAGATCGTGCTGCCGGAGTGGCTCGGCCCGATGTCCGTGCCCGGCGACGACGCCGCGCCGGTGCGCGCCCGCCACGCCGGCTGACCCGCGGCTCGATACGCTCCCGGGGTGGAGATGAGCAGGCCGCCGCTGGACCGGGCACGACTCGCGGCACTGCCGCGCTGGCACGTCGAGGTGAGCGAGGAGACCGGCTCCACCAACGCCGACGCCGCCGCGGCCGCGCGGGACGGCGCGGCGGAGGGCCTGGTAGTGACCACGGAGTCGCAGACGGCCGGGCGGGGGAGGCTCGGCCGCACCTGGCAGTCGCCGCCGCGCGCCGGGCTGGCGGTGTCGGTGCTGCTGCGCCCGGCCTCGGACGTCTCCGGCTGGGGCTGGCTCCCGCTGCTCGGCGGGGTCGCGCTGGCCGAGGCGGTACGCGCGGTGACGGGGCTGGAGTCCGCCCTGAAGTGGCCCAACGATCTGCTGGTCGGCGGGCGCAAATGTGCCG
Source organism: Catellatospora aurea (assembly GCF_042663325.1). Classification (NCBI taxonomy): domain Bacteria; kingdom Bacillati; phylum Actinomycetota; class Actinomycetes; order Micromonosporales; family Micromonosporaceae; genus Catellatospora; species Catellatospora aurea. The sequence continues at coordinate 229,685 of NZ_JBHTAC010000006.1, read as the reverse complement.
GGCTGCTGGCCGAGGTGCCCGCGCCGGGCGCGGTGGTGATCGGCATCGGCCTGAACGTGAGCCTGCGGCCCGAGGAACTGCCCGACACCCCGACCGGCCTGCCCGCGACCTCGCTGCTGCTGTCCGGCGCGTCAGCGGCGGACCGGACCGAACTGCTGGCCGTGCTGCTGGAGCGGCTGGGCGCACGCTACGACGCGTGGCAGCAGGCGGGCGGCGACCCGGACAAGAGCGGCCTGCGGGACGCGTACCTGCGGATGTGCGCGACGCTCGGCAGGGCGGTGTCGGTGCTGCTGCCCGGCGGCGACGCGGACCTGACCGGCGAGGCGGTGACGGTCGACACCGAAGGGCGGCTCGTGGTCCGGACCGCGACCGGCGATCGGGCGGTCGCCGCGGGCGACGTCGTCCACCTGCGCTGATCTGGCTGCTCCCGGTGCTGCCTTCGCGGCGCAAAGACTGATTGCCGACGTACGCCCGATGGCGGATGGCCCGGCGTCGCCTCGTGGAACTACCCTGCTCGCGGACAATCGTGCGTTTGATCGCAGGCTGTAACGAGGAGGCACGGATGGCGTTCCCCGAGGACGTGTTGACCGCGGACGAGCACGTGGTGCTCGACCTGCACCCCCATTGGAAGGCCATGATCCGGCCGGTGACGGTCCTGGTGCTGGCGGTGGCGGCGGTGATCACCGCGCTGCTGTTCGACCTCGACGCGATCCTGGTCTACATCGTGGCGGGCCTGGCCCTGGTCGCCGTGGCCTGGCTGACGTTCTGGCCGTGGCTGGTCTGGCGCACCACGCACTACGTGCTGACCAACGAGCGCGTGCTGCTGCAGACCGGTGTCTTCTCGCGTGACCGCCGGGACATCCCGCTGTCGCGGGTGAACGACCACGCGATGAGCCAGAAGTTCATCGAGCGGCTGCTCGGCTGCGGCACGCTGACCATCGAGTCGGCGGGCGAGCGCGGCCAGTCGGTGCTCAACGACATCCCGCACGTCGAGAAGGTGCAGACGACGCTGTACGAGCTGGTCGAGGCCGACCGGGACGCGCACTCGTACAACGACAACGAGCGCCCGGCCGCCCCGGCTCAGCAGTCCAAGGTCGAAGAGAAGAAGTGAGTCGGGCTACCGCTCTGGGCGCGGCTTCGCGCGCGTGAGCTCCTCGGCGAGCTCCGTGTCGGTGAACTCCGCGTCCAGGGCGGCCAGCTGCTCGGCCTCGGCGGCGAACTCCGCCTCCAGCGGGGCGGTGAGCCGGGAGAAGTCGTCCGGGCGCACCTGCGCGGGCACCGGCACACCGGCCAGCGCGCTCGCGGCCGCCTCGGCGTCGACCAGCTCCTCGACGCTGTCGAGGTGGACGTGGGCCGGGCCGAAGTCGGCGTCGACGCCGCCGGCCGCGACGGCCACCTGGTTCGCGGGGGCGAACACGAAGGTGCGGTAGGTGTAGAAGCGGAAGAGCGTGCCGAGCACCAGGCCCAGGAGCTTGGCCGCGTTGAGCGCCAGCAGGCCGTGCAGGCCCAGCATGTACTTGGTGGCGCCCATGATGGCGAGCTCGATGGCCAGACCCGCCGCGTTGAACACGACGAACAGCAGGAACTCGCGGCCCATGGCCTGGCTCATCCGGTCGCGGTAGGTCCAGTGCCGGTTCATCAGGTAGGACGTGACCATCGCCACGATGGTGGCGACGACGTTGGCCTTCAGCTGGCCCGTCGGGAAGACCGTCAGCACCAGGGCGTTCAGCACCACGAAGTTGACCACGGTGTTCACGCCGCCGACGATGGCGAACTTGAGAGCCTCCGGACCCATCTTGCGGAGTCGGGCGGGCAGCAGGCGATCGAGCATCGTCAGGTCAGGGCGCACTGGGTCACCTTACGCGAGTCGGTGCGAACGGGGCGGCATCGCAACTCCGAATGCAAGCCAACTCACCCGACCTGGGCCGGAGCGGGCGTGGCGGCGGGTGCGCCGTTGAAGACGAACCGCCGATATGCCCAGAACCGGAAGACGCTGGCGATGGCGTTGCCGACCAGCATCTTGGCGACGTTGTCGGCCAGCCGCGTCTGGAACAGCTGCGGCCACACGGCCCCGAGCACGTCGTGGCTCAACCACAGCACGCCGACGCTGATGCCCAGCCCGACCACGTTGAAGAAGAAGTAGAGCAGGTACTCCCGGGCCAGGCTGGAGCGCTCGCGGTCGCGCCAGGTCCAGTACCGGTTGCCGATGAAGGCGCCGGTCGCCGCGACCGTGGTGGAGATGACCGTGGCCGTCAGCCAGCCGGTCGTCGACAGCAGCAGATTGAAGATCATAAGATCGACGACGTACGCGGCACCGCCGACGACACCGAACTTGCCCAGCTCATGGATCAGGTGCCGGAACTGCGCGACGAGCCTCAGCGGCAGTGCTGGGGCCGGTGGCGCGCTCGGCGGTTTGGGGGTCACCCCGCGAGCCTACCGTGCCGGCGTGGCCTTGCCCGCCGTGCGCGGCGGCCCGGTGATCACCGCGAGCAGGCCCACCTCCATCGGATCGCCGCCTGTCCGCAGCTCGGCGACGCCGCCGGCCGGGGCCTTGCCGTCCACCCGGAGCACGTCCAGGCCGGGCGTGCGCCAGGGGCACAGGCCGGGCACGGAGCGGCAGGCCAGCGCGGCGGCCCCGGCGTTGCGCCCGCCGCCGAGGTTGCCCGGCTCGCCCACCGGCGCACCGTCGATGAACAGCTCGTCGCCGGTCAGCGCGAGGTCGCCGTCCCACAGCGCGAGACCGAGGCCGACCGGTCCCGCACCGCCCAGCCCGATGACGGTCGGCGCGTCGCCGCGCCCGGTACGCGGGCCGAGGTACACGGCCGCCTCACCGCGCGGCGCGTCACGGTGCTCGTACATCACGGCCAGCGTCCAGCCCGCGAACTGCTTCTTCCCGCGCGGCAGCGGCCCGGCCGGGGCGGCCAGCCACCAGTCCCCACCGCCGCCCTTGCGAAGCAGCCTCGTGACGTCGGCGAAGCCCTGGGTCAGCGACGTGCCCGACTCGGCGTGCCCGAACCGCACCTCCACCGGCGCCCAGTCGCCTTTCGGCCCGTGCAGCGCGACCAGCTCGGGCAGCTCGGCCGCCGAGGCGGCGACGACCAGCCCGGCCCAGCGCACCTTCGCGCCGTCCGGCAGCTCCAGCCGGGCCCCGCTGGCCGCCTTCTCCCCGGCCAGCGCCGCGATCGGCCCGTCCGGCCCGGCCGGTCCCCGTTCGTCGAGCAGGCCGCCGGGTGCGGCGGGCTCGCCGAACGCGGGCAGCAGCGGCGTCATGTCCAGCACGTTGTTGTCCGAGCCGAGCAGGCACAACGGGCGCGGCCGGCACGACAGCAGGGTGCTGCCCGCCAGCGCGACGTCGACCCGGCCCCGGGCGGCGTGCCCGAGGCGCAGCCCGGACGGCGCGACGGGCACCCGGAACGCGGTCGCGCTCTGCCGCCGCCCGTACGTCGCGGCGACGCCTATCTCCTGGAAGCCGCTGACCGTGGCGTCGGCCAGCACCGGCACCCGGGCCACCGAACGAGCTCCCTTCTTCCAGCGCGGCCGGTCGCAGGACGCGCCGGTCGCGGTCGCCTCGCACTGCCAGCCATCCCCGGCCCCGGTGCCGGCCAGCCGCATACCCGAGGGCAGCGTCACATCGATGCGTACGGCCCCGGGCGGCGCGGCAGCAGAGGGAGAACCGCTCGGCGCCGGTTCGGGTTCGGCGACGCTCGCGGCCACGATCCGCGCGCCTGTCGCGGTGGCAACTTCTCCGGTCTGGTCGGCCGACGTGTCAGGGGCGTTCTCCTGTTGGTCGGCACGGTCGTCGGAGGAGGCGCGCACCGGGATGGGCAGCGTGCCCGCGCGGCCGGCCACGAGGTCGACCTCGGTGAACTCGGGGGCCGACACCTCGGCGTCCGGCTCGGCAGGGGGTGCCGGGGCCACCGGTTGCGGAGCCACGGGAGCGGGAGCCGCGGGCGGCGGCTTGGGCACGGTGACCGGGGGTCGGACCGGGGGCAGCGCGATCGCCGGGGGCTGCGTGGTGCGGCCGGGCGGCGACGGCGAGTAGGTCGGCACCAAGGTCGACGGCGCCAAGGTCGACGGCTCCGGCGACGGCGGCGCGGGTACGAACACCGGCGGCGCGGCGGGCACCGGCACCGGCACCGCTCGCGACGGGGCCGTGGGCGGCGTGGGGGTCGCCGTCATCGCGACGAACACGGCGATCCCGGCCAGCGCCGCGATGCCCACGCCGCTCCCGGCGACGATGCTCGCGCCGCCGTACCGGCTGATCAGGCGGCCGGGCGCGGTCAGCAGCCACCGCCCGGCGGCGAGCGCCACCCCGGCGGCCGCGGCCGACCACGTGCCCAGGTTCTCGCAGACCTGCTGCCACCACAGCACGAGCGCTCCCCAGGCGACGGTCAGTCGGCCGCCGAGCGCGCCCGTGCCGGCCAGGTAGGCCGGCGCGGCCGCGCCCAGTAACAGGGGTGCGACGACACCGCGCAGGCCGGCGTTCTCCTCGGTCAGCTCGCGGTGCAGGCGGCGGCATTCGGCGCAGCCGGACAGGTGCTCGTCGACCTTGCCGCGATCGCGTTTGGCCAGCGCGGCGCGCACGTATCCGGCCAGGTGCGAGCCGGTCCAGTGGCAGCGCGGGTTGCCGGTGAGCGCGATGTGCTCCTGCAGGTACATCTGGCGCAGCCCTTCCCGGGCCCGGTAGGCGAGCGCCGCGACACCGTTGGGGGTGAGCCCGAGCAGCGGGGCCACCTGGGACGGGCTCTCGCCCTCGACCTCGGTGTGCCAGAGCACGGCCCGCCAGCGTTCGGGCAGCCGGTTGAAGGCGCGGGCGGCGTACGACGTCTCCAGCCGCGAGATGGTCGGGTCGTCGACCGGTTCCGCGGTCTCGTACCGGGTGAGGTCGTCGGTGAGCTCGACGCGGCGCTCGCGCCGGGCCCGGTCGTAGCGGGTGTGCCGCATGGTGGTGAGCAGGTACGCCCGGAACGCGGTGTCCGGCCCGCCGCCGTTGCGCAGCACCGCCAGCACCTTGGCGAAGGTGTCCGCGATCAGGTCGTCGGCGTCGGCGTGATCGGTGCTGAGCACCCGCGCGAGCCGCCGCGCCGATTCGAGGTGGCGTTCGTAGAGCAGCCCGAACGCGTCGGTGTCGCCGCCGCGTACCAGGGAGATGAGTTGTGGATCGCTCTGCGCGTCGGTGGACTGATCTTGGGCAGGGTAAAACGCACTGGTCACGGCCGCCTCCGGGGGGAATGTCACGGTTTCGCCGGCTGCTAGGGACGTTAGACCAATCACCCGATTTGCGGAATATGCGGAGCTCATGATGAAGTCGCGATAGCCGCGTTCGCCGGAGCCCGAAGCGGGTACAGGTAGTGGGTGACGGGGTCCGCTCGCGTCAGTGCTGTCGCGCTGCGCTGTGATCAAAAAGGGGATTTGCGGAAACGTGCGCGTTCGGCCGAAGAATCGTGCGCGAAGAAGCACCCAGACCGACGCTTGTGCACTTATTCACAAGGCGGGAAGGGCCTCCAGCAACAAACCGGGCTTACGCTGAGGCCACATCCCGGACGACGCACGGCCACCCGGCCGTGGTCCGTCGTATCCGTCGGTCAAAGACGACCACGAGGAGAACTCCATGACCGCGCCGGCAGTCATCGCAGGGCTTGACCAGCATCCGACCTCGCACCCGAAGCTGCTCGCCTGGGTGCGCCAGATCGCAGAGCTCACCACGCCGGACAGCATCGTGTGGTGCGACGGCTCCGAGGACGAGTGGCAGCGCCTCACCGCCGAACTCGTCACCGCGGGCAGCCTGGTCCAGCTGGACCCGGTCAAGCGGCCCAACTCCTTCTGGGCGCGCACCGACCCGTCCGACGTGGCGCGGGTCGAGGAGCGCACGTTCATCTGCTCGGTGGACGAGGCCGACGCCGGCCCGACCAACAACTGGATGGCCCCGGCCGAGATGAAGCAGCTCATGACCGAGCTGTACCGGGGCTGCATGCGCGGCCGCACCATGTACGTCATCCCGTTCTGCATGGGCCCGCTCGACGCCGAGAACCCGATGTTCGGCGTGGAGATCACCGACTCGGCGTACGTCGTGGCCAGCATGCGCATCATGACCCGGATGGGCACGCACGTGCTCGAGGCGATGGGCGAGACCGCCGAGTTCGTGCCGGCGCTGCACTCGGTCGGCGCACCGCTGGAGCCGGGCCAGGCCGACGTGCCGTGGCCATGCTCGACCACCAAGTACATCTCCCACTTCCCGGAGACCCGCGAGATCTGGTCGTTCGGCTCCGGCTACGGCGGCAACTCGCTGCTGGGCAAGAAGTGCTACTCGCTGCGCATCGCCAGCGTGATGGGCCGCGACGAGGGCTGGCTCGCCGAGCACATGCTGATCCTCAAGCTGACCAGCCCGGCCGGCAAGGTCCACTACATCGCGGCGGCGTTCCCGTCGGCGTGCGGCAAGACCAACCTCGCCATGCTGGAGCCGACCATCCCCGGCTGGAAGGTCGAGACCCTGGGCGACGACATCGCCTGGATGCGCTTCGGCGCCGACGGCCGCCTGTACGCGGTGAACCCGGAGTACGGCCTGTTCGGCGTCGCGCCGGGCACCGACTGGAAGACCAACCCGAACGCGATGCGTACGCTCGCCGCCGGCAACTCGCTGTTCACCAACGTGGCCCGCACCGACGACGGCGACATCTGGTGGGAGGGCATGGGCGAGCCCCCGGCCCACCTGACCGACTGGCACGGCAACGACTGGACCCCGGACTCCGAGCAGGTCTCCAGCCACCCGAACTCGCGTTTCTGCACCCCGATCACGCAGTGCCCGATCCTGGCGCCGGAGTACGACGACCCGCAGGGTGTGCCGATCTCGGCGATCCTGTTCGGTGGCCGCCGCAAGACCACGATCCCGCTGGTCAGCCAGGCCCGCGACTGGGTGCACGGCGTCTTCCAGGGCGCGACCCTGTCCTCGGAGACCACCGCCGCCGCCGTCGGCCAGGTGGGCGTGGTCCGCCGCGACCCGATGGCGATGCTGCCGTTCATCGGCTACAACGCCGGCGACTACTTCCGCCACTGGATCGCCATGGGCAAGGGCGTCGACGGCAACGCCGACAAGCTGCCCGCGATCTTCTACGTGAACTGGTTCCGCCGCGGCGACGACGGCCGCTTCCTGTGGCCCGGATTCGGCGAGAACTCCCGCGTCCTCAAGTGGGTCGTCGAGCGCCTGGAGGGCGAGGCCGCCGCGGTCGAAACCCCCGTCGGCTTCGTCCCCCGCGCCGAGGACCTCGACCTCACCGGCCTCGACCTCCCCACCACGGACGTCGAGCTGGCCCTCGAAGTCCGCCAGGACGAGTGGGCCGCGGAGATCCCGCAGATCACCGAGTGGTTCGACAAGTTCGGCGACAAGCTCCCCGCAGTCCTCTGGTCCGAGCTCGACGCCCTCAAGGCCCGCCTCAACGTCACCGAGTAGCCGCTCGGTCGACGATCTTGCGTGAACGGTGGGCATGACACGCCCTTAACGGGCAAACTCACCACAGTTCGCGCAAGATCGTCACGATCTTGGCACAGTCGCGCAGGCCCCCCGGCGGAGTCGGGGGGCCTGCGGGCATCATGGGGGTGTGCAGATCTCGGCTAGAGGCGACTATGCGGTCCGGGCCGCTCTGGAGCTGGCCAACGCGTACCCGGCCACCATCTCGGCGCAGGCTTTGGCGGACGCGCAGGGGCTGCCGCGCAAGTTCCTGGAGGCGGTGCTCGCCGACCTGCGGCGCAGCGGCGTGATTCACGCCGTCCGGGGCGCGGACGGCGGGTACAGCCTCAGTTCGCCGCCGGCCGAGGTGACCATCGGCACGGTGCTCAGGGCCGTGGACGGGCCGCTGGCGGGTGTCCGGGGCCACCGTCCCGAGCAGACCAGCTACACCGGCACCTCCACTCACCTGCCGCTGGTATGGGTCGCGGTGCGGTCCGCGGTGCGCGGTGTCGTCGACGAGGTGACGCTGGCTCAGGCCGTCACCGGGCAGCTGCCGGAGGCGGTCCGAGATCTCACCACGGTCCCGGACGCCTGGCAGCCGCGCTGATCTGCGCAAGCGGCGTTAGGCTGCCCAGGATGAAACTCCGCGACCTCGTCTACTCCGTGTACGAACGCCGCCTGATCCAGCTGCTGGCGGGCAAACCGCGTCCCCGGCACGTCGGAGTCATGTGCGACGGCAACCGCCGCTGGGCGCGCGACATGGGCTACGTGGACCCCAACGACGGCCACCGGGTCGGCGCCGAGCGGATCAAGGAACTGCTGCGGTGGTGCGACGAGGCCGGCATCGCCCACGTCACGCTGTACCTGCTGGCCACCGACAATCTGCGCCGCCCGGCCGCCGAGCTGGACCCGCTGCTGCAGATCATCGAGGACCTGAGCACCGAGCTGGCCGAGGACGGCAACCCCTGGCAGCTGCGCATGGTCGGAGCGCTGGACCTGCTGCCCGCCGACACCGCCGCCGCGCTGAAGGCCGCCCAGGAGCGCACCGCGGGCCGCCACGGCGGCGCGCACGTCAACATCGCGGTCGGCTACACCGGCCGCCGGGAGATCGCCGACGCGGTGCGCTCCCTGCTGCAGGAGCACGCCAAGGCCGGCGCGACCCTGGAGGAGGTGGCCGAGAAGCTCGATGTCGAGCACATCGCCGAGCACCTTTACACCCGCGGTCAGCCCGATCCGGATCTGATCATCCGGACCAGCGGCGAGCAGCGGCTGTCCGGCTTCCTGCTGTGGCAGTCCGCCCACTCGGAGTTCTACTTCTGCGAGCTGAACTGGCCGGACTTCCGGCACGTGGACTTCCTGCGCGCGCTGCGGGCGTACGCCGGCCGCCAGCGCCGTTTCGGCGCATAGCTTGAGTCCGATTTCTTCCCCTCTCCCACCTGCGCTCCCGTTGAGAATGTGACCTGTTTCACGATCGACGTGACCGGGTTGGCACGTCGCCGGAAAACCCGGCAGGGTCCCTGACCAGCGCCTTCCTCCCCCGGAGGCGCGGCAACCCCCTACGAAGGGACCGACTCGTGTCGACACCCCGTTACCCCCTGCTGGGCCGCCACCGTGAAACCCGTCAGCGCAGCGGCCCGGCCCGCCTGCTGGCCGCCCACTCCCGGAAGATCGCGCTCGGCGTGCTCTGCGCCGCCGTGCTCGGCGCGCTCGGCTACGGCCTCGTCGGCAAGTCCGACCCCGAGCCGCTGGCCGCCGACCTCGCCGCCGCCCGCGCCGCCGAGGCCGAGGCGGCGACCCGCGACTACGACCGCCTCGTCGAGGCGTCGCCGAGCGCCTCGGCCACCCCGACGCCGAGCGTGAGCCCGACCCGGGCCACCACCCCGAAGGCCCACGTGCCGTCGACGGCGCCGTCGAAGCCGGCCGTCAAGCGCACCGCGTCGACGCCCACGCCGACCTCGTGCAAGAGCTTCACCGGCAACCAGCTCACCGCCTGCAAGCTGCTGCCCAGCTTCGGCTTCGCGTACAGCCAGATGGGTCCGCTGGTGAAGCTGTGGCAGCACGAGAGCGGCTGGAACCACAAGGCCGAGAACTCCGGCTCCGGCGCGTACGGCATCCCGCAGGCGCTGCCCGGCGACAAGATGGCGAAGTTCGGCGACGACTGGAAGACCAACCCCGCCACGCAGATCAAGTGGGGCCTGGACTACATCAAGAACCGATACCAGACACCCGCCGGCGCGTGGGCGCATTTCCAGGACGTCAGCTGGTACTGACCCGTGGATTCGCCGCTCGTTTCACGACTTTCAGTCACGCAGCGACTACGTGAAGCGAGCGGCGATCCGGCCTCGGCATCCCCCGACCGGGTGATGCCGACATCGGCGGATCGTCGGACAGATCGCGAAGACATGCTGGCCAAACGGGTTTCTTGCGGTTAGCGTGAGTCATGGTCGATGTCCCGATACGAACGTACGTACTCGACACCTCCGTGCTGCTGGCGGATCCGGCCGCGATCCGCCGCTTCTCCGAGCACAACGTCGTGCTGCCGCTCGTGGTCATCTCCGAGCTGGAGGGCAAGCGGCACCACCCGGAGCTCGGCTGGTTCGCCCGGCAGTCGCTGCGACTGCTCGACGACCTGCGCATCAAGCACGGCAGGCTGGACGTGCCGCTGCCGGTGAACGATTCCGGCGGAACTCTGCGCGTGGAGCTCAACCACTCCGACCCGCAGATCCTGCCCAGCGCGCTCCGCCGTGAGGTGGACCGGCAGTTCGGTCGCAATGACACGAACGACGCCCGCATCCTCGCGGTGGCGCTCGGTCTGGCGGCCGACGGGCAGCAGGTGACCCTCGTCAGCAAGGACATGCCGTTGCGAGTCAAGGCCGCGGCGGTGGGCCTGGCGGCCGACGAGTACCGGCACGACCAGGCGGTCGACCCGACCTGGTCCGGCCTGGCGGAGGTGGACCTGACGGATGCCCAGATGGCCGCCCTCTACGGCGGCGAGGACATCGACCTGGACGAAGCGGCGGGACTGCCCGTCCATACCGGACTGATCCTGCACGCCGGGCGCGGTTCGGCGCTCGGGCGCGTGCACACCGACAAGACGGTGCGGCTGGTCCGCGGCGACCGGGAGGCGTTCGGGCTGCGCGGGCGCTCGGCGGAGCAGCGCATCGCGCTGGACCTGCTGCTCGACGACAGCATCGGCATCGTCTCGCTGGGCGGCCGGGCGGGCACCGGCAAGTCGGCGCTGGCCCTGTGCGCCGGCCTGGAACAGGTGATGGAGCGAGGCAAGCACAAGAAGGTCATCGTGTTCCGCCCGCTGTATGCCGTCGGCGGCCAGGAGCTGGGCTACCTGCCCGGCACCGAGGCGGAGAAGATGTCGCCGTGGGCGCAGGCGGTGTTCGACACCCTCGGCGCGCTGGTGCACGACAACGTGCGCGACGAGGTGCTGCACCGGGGGATGCTGGAGGTGCTGCCGCTGACCCACATCCGCGGCCGCAGCCTGCACGACGCGTTCGTCATCGTCGACGAGGCGCAGTCGCTGGAGCGGGGTGTGCTGCTCACCGTGCTGTCGCGCATCGGTGCGGGTTCGCGCGTGGTGCTCACGCACGACGTCGCCCAGCGCGACAACCTGAGGGTGGGCAAACACGACGGTGTCACGGCGGTGATCGAGACCCTCAAGGGGCATCCGCTCTTCGCCCACGTGACCCTCACCCGGTCGGAGCGTTCCGCCATCGCCGAAGTGGTCACCGATCTCCTGGAGGAGTGACTCTGTCCATATTTGACACCCTTTAGGGTGTGACCGGGGTCACAGTCGCCTGGCCGGGCGACGACAGGCCCCGGTCCTTTGCGTAAGGGTGGGGTGGAGCGCCCCGCAACCCGGCGCCCCGGCGTGCCATCCCCCCGGCGCGCCGAGCGGCCCGCGCGTTGCCCGGCAAGGCGTGCTCCCCTGCGACCGTCCACCCCCGACTTCGGACGGACCCGGGGCCCCACCGCCGAGAGGATCCCCTGTGTCCCGGCAACGCCGCGCCCCTCGCCGGGCGCACCCCGCGACCGGTCGTGTGATCGTCCGTGGCCTCGCCGTGCTGACCCTGCTGGGCGGGGTGGCCGGTGCGATGCGGCTCGACGAGACCGCGCAGTGGCAGGCCGACGCGTCGACCGCGGGCGGGCAGGCGCACATCGCCGCGCAGGCCGAGTCGGCCGCGCTCACCCTGCAGCAGCACCAGCTCCTGCTGGCGGCGCAGGACCGCGCCGCGGCCGAGGCCAAGGCCGCCGCGGCCCGCGCCGCCGCCGTGGAGAAGGAGGCCAGCCGCCGCGGCGCCAACCGCACCGCCACCGTCGACTTCGGGCCCATTCCGAGCAGCTGCAACGAGTTCAGCGGCAACCGTGCGATCGGGTGCGCGCTGGTGCTCGCCGCGGGCATGGACCTCACCCAGATGGCCTGCCTCAACAAGCTGTGGACCCGGGAGTCCGGCTGGAACCACCGCGCCGAGAACAAGAGCTCCGGGGCGTATGGCATCCCGCAGTCGCTGCCCGGCGACAAGATGGCGAAGTTCGGCGACGACTGGCAGACCAACCCCGCCACGCAGATCAAGTGGGGCCTGGACTACATCAAGAAGCGCTACGGCAAGCCGTGCGACGCCTGGGCGCACTCCGAGGCCAAGGGCTGGTACTGACCGTCAGCCGGGCTCGGTGAGGCCGGCGCTGGTGTGCTCCTGGGCGAGCCGGCGCAGCGCGGTGAGCACGGCCTCGCCGAGCACGGTGCCGGTGACCAGGCCCTCGACCATGGCGGCCCGGTCGCCGCGGGCCAGCACCAGGGCCACCTCCTGGCCGGCCAGCCGCTCGGTGGCCTCGGCGTAGTCGTCGACCATCGCCAGCATGTCCTCCTGCCCGAGTTCGCGCAGCGCCGCGATGGCGTCGGCGAGCTGGTCCAGGCCGGGGGCGTTCGCGTGCACCCGCCAGCCCCGGTCGGCCACGACCCGGGCGGCCTCGGCGCGCGCCGCCGACCAGCCGGGCGTGGTGCGATCGGCGCGCGCCGCGCCCGCGATCGCCTCGTGCGCGGTGCCGAGCAGGTGGTGACCGGGCAGCTCGGCGTCGTCGACGGCCTGCAGCACCTGGCGCACCCCGGCCACGCTCAGGCCGCCCACGTCGATCAGCGCCCGGATCAGGCGCAGTCGGCGCAGGTGCGCCTCGCCGTACTCGGCCTGGTTGCGGACCAGCGAGCGGCCGGGCGGGAGCAGCCCTTCACGCAGGTAGTACTTGACTGTGGGCAGCGACACGCCACTGGTGCGGCTGAGTTCGGAAATCTTCATCGGGGTTGACGATACCCACCGGATAGCAGATAGTCATACTATCCATGATGTGAGGGGGAAGTCATGGCAGCCGTGGTTCCCGGCCGGATGTCGGCCGACATCGAGGGTGACTTCGTGGTCTTCCTGATCGGCATGCGGTTCAACAAGTTCTGGAAGATCCACAAGTGGTGGGGCGCGTTCACCGCGATGCCGCGGATGCTGAAGGTGCTCGCCGAGCGGCCGGAGCTCGGCCTGCTCGCGGTGGAGTACGCGATCACGCCGCGCGGCCCGCTGACCGTGCAGTACTGGCGCAGCGTCGAGCAGCTGGAGGCGTTCGCGCGCGACGCCGCACTGCCGCACCACCCGGCCTGGCGCGCCTTCAACAAGCTGGTCGGCGGCAGTGGCGACGTCGGGATCTGGCACGAGACCTACCTGGTCGGCGCGGGCCGGTACGAGGTCCTCTACGGCAACATGCCGCGCTTCGGGCTGGCACGGGCGGGCGAGCACGTGCCGGTGGCGCGCAAGGGCGAGACCGCTGCCGCCCGCCGGGGCGCTTCGCCAACGTAAGGGATTAATCGCCCAAACAAGCTAATATAGGCATCACTGTCGACCTCGGAGGATGCTGATGCGGGCGATCGCGCTGTTGATGTGCGTGGCGGCGATGGCCGTGGCGTCGCCCGCCGCCGCCCGGCCCGACGACCCGCCGCAGGTCGAGGTCATCGGCGGGGTCCGCGCCGGGGCGGGGGAGTTCCCGTGGATGGTGCGGTTGGACAACGGCTGCGCGGGCACCCTGGTGCGCACCCAGTACGTGCTCACCGCCGCCCACTGCGTGAGCCGCACCGGCGCCAACTCCTCGATCAGCGTGCGGGGCGGCTCGGCCGACCTCGGCTCCGGCAAGACGTTCCAGGTGCGCAGCAGTCACGTGTGGCGGGCCCGCGGCTTCTCCGACGTGACCCGCGGCGACGACTGGGCGGTGATCCGGCTGTCCCGCCCCGTCGACGTGCCGGTGGTCGCGCTGCCCTCCGGCGGGGGCCTGGACGGCGGCACGCTCACCGCGGTCGGTTGGGGCGCGACCCGCGAGGGCTCCCGCGCCCAGCAGCGCTACCTGCGCAAGGTGCAGGTGCCGTTCGTCGGCGACGGGACCTGCGGCAAGATCTACCACTCGCACGGGTACGGCTTCACCGACTCGGACATGATCTGCGCCGGCGACCTCAAGCACGGCGGCAAGGACAGCTGCCAGGGCGACTCCGGCGGCCCGCTGCTGCGGCGCGACGGCGCGCGCTGGGTGCAGGTCGGGATCGTCAGCTGGGGCGTGGGGTGCGGCCGCGCCGCATACCCCGGCGTCTACACCCAGGTGTCGCACTTCGCCGCGGATATCAACGCGGCCATTGAGGAGAAGCCCGCGCGCGGTTAGGTTCACCCCATGAGCGAACGAGTCGAATGGCTCGATGAGGAGGCGGCGTGAGCGAGCGTGGCGAGGTCGATGTCGCGATCATCGGGGCGGGGCCGACCGGCCTGTTCGCGGCGTACTACGCCGGGTTCCGAGGGCTGAGCACGCTGGTCGTCGACGCGTTGCCGGAGGCCGGCGGGCAGGTCACCGCCATGTACCCGGAGAAGATGATTTTCGACGTGGCCGGGTTCCCGGCGGTGCGCGGGCGCGAGCTGATCGCGAATCTCGTCGCGCAGGCGGGTGCCTTCTCCCCGGCGTACCGGCTGGGTGTGCAGGCCGCGACGCTGACGTACGAGGACGGCATGCCGATCCTCGGCCTGGGCGACGGCACCGAGGTGCGCTGCGGCGCGGTGCTGATCACCGGTGGCCTGGGTTCGTTCACGCCCCGCCCGCTGCCCGCGGCGGCCGGCTTCACCGGCGACGGCATCATCTTCTTCGTGCCGGACCCGACGATGCTGGCCGGCAAGCACGTGGTGATCGTGGGCGGCGGCGACTCGGCGTTCGACTGGGCGCTGGCGCTGGCCGGGGTCGCCGCGAGCGTCACCCTGGTGCACCGGCGCGACAAGTTCCGGGCGCACGCAGCGACGGTGGCCCGGGTCAAGGCGCTGCCGGTGCGGATCGAGGTCAACAGCCAGGTCACCAAGATCCTCGGCAGTGGCCGGGTGGAGTCGGTCGAGCTGAACGGCACCGAGGAGATCCCCGCCGACGTCGTCGTGGCCGCGCTCGGCTTCACCGCCGACCTCGGCCCGCTGGCCATGTGGGGCCTGGCCCTGGACAAGCGTCACATCACCGTCGACTCCACGATGGCCACCAACCTGCCCCGCGTCTTCGCCGCCGGCGACATCGTCGAGTACCCCGGCAAGGTCCGCCTCATCGCGACAGGTTTCGGCGAAGCCGCCACCGCCGTCAACAACGCCGCCATACGCATCGACCCGTCGGCCCACCTCTTCCCCGGCCACTCCTCCGAAGACGTGGTCTAACCGGCCCGCCTCGCTCTCGCCCCACTGCGGTGATCATGAAGTTATGGCAGGGACACGCCGTCGAGCCTTGCCATAAGTTCATGATCAACGCCTAGGTGAGTTGGAAGGCGCGGAGTTCGTCGAGGGTGGGCGGGTCGGCGCCGGGGCGGGTGCAGGTCAGGGCGGCGGCGTCGCACATGTGGCGGAGCATCAGGCGCAGGGTTTCCGGGGCGAGTTCGCGTTTGAGCTGGTCGGTGAGGCGGCCGGCGGTGTGGAGCCAGGCCAGGAGGGCGCCCATGGCGGTGTCGCCGGCGCCGATGGTGTCGATCATCGAGATGGCGGGGGCGGCGACGGTGACCTCGTCGGTCGCGGTCAGCGCCACCGCGCCCGCGTCGCCGTGGGTCAGCACCAGCAGGCGCGGGCCGGCCGCCAGCCAGCGCCGCGCCGTCTCCATCGGCGGCACGTGGGGGTACGCGTGCGTCAGGTCGCCTTCGCTGGCGCGTACCAGGTGGGCCAGCTCGACCAGGCGCTCCAGCCGGACCAGCGAGTCCGGGCGGGCCAGCGCGACGCCGCGCACGTTCGGGTCGAAGGTGATCGTGCACCGGTCGCGGTGGCGCAGCGCCCAGCGCTCCAGCGTGTCCGCGCCGGGCGGCAGGAACGCGGCCAGCGAGCCGATGTGGATGGTGCTGCCGTCGGGCAGCTCGGGCAGCTCGCGCTCGCGCCAGCCGAAGTCGGCGGCCCCGGCCAGCCAGAAGTCGTACTGCGCCTCGCCGCCGTCGTCGACCGTGGCCAGGGCCAGCGCCGACGGCTGCGAGGTGGCCACCAGGTATTGCCCGTCCACGCCGGACGCGGTCAGCCGCTGACGGAACGCGCTGCCGAACGAGTCGCGCCCGACCCGGGCCGCCATCGCCACGGGCGCGCCGAGCCGGGCCGCCGCGATGGCGGTGTTGGCCGGTCCGCCGCCGAGCGCGGCCCGCAGCAGGCCCTCCCCGGCCGGGACGAGGTCGACTACTTGCTCTCCGGCTACCACGATCACCCGGATAGTGTGGCGGCCCCGCGACGGCCGGGCAATGCCGTACCCGTCATCGCAGACCGATGTGTCCCGCCATCACCCGCAGCTGGTGGTCGTAGAACGCGCGGCGGTTGTCCTCGATCATGTTCTGGAAGCGCCCGAACAGCTCGAAGGTGACGACGCCGAACATCTGGATCCAGCCGGTCAATCCACGGACCAGCAGGTCGCGCGGCACGGTCGGGCTGATCAGCGCGCCGATCCGGTCCAGCTCCGCGGCGAGGTCCGGGGTCGGCGGCAGAACTGCCGTGTCCGGGCCGGGGGCGGGCAGCGTCCCGGCGGCCACGCCGTCGGCGAGCATCGTGAGCATCAGGTCCGTGGTGCGGGCGGCTGGGCCGATCGTGGTCTGCGGAGCCCGGTAGCCGGGCACCGGCGAGCCGTAGATCAGGGCGTACTCGGCGGGGTGGGCCAAAGCCCAGTCGCGGATGCCGTGGCCGATGGCGAGCCAGCGGCCGAGCAGGTCGGCGCGGTCCACCGCCGCCTCCGCGGTCTCCGCCGCCGCGCCCAGCTCGTCGTAGCAGTCGATGATCAGCGCGGTGAGCAGGTCGTCGCGGCTCGGGAAGTAGCGGTAGACCGCCGACGAGACCATGCCCAGCTCCCGGGCGACCGCGCGCAGCGACAGGTTGGCCCCTTCGGTGGCGAGCTGCCGCCGCGCGATCGCCTTGATCTCGCTGGTCAGCTCGTCGCGTACGCGGGCGCGGATGTTCTTGGCGGTCATGTCCGAGAGCGTAACAACAAAACGAGAGCAGTGCTCTTGACAGTTGTCGCCAGTGACGTGTTGACTGTTCTCAACAGAGAGCGGTGCTCTCGAAACGAAGCAGAGATCTGGGGAGACTGAGATGCACGTGATCGTCGGCGCGGGACCTGTCGGCACCGCCACCGCACTGCTGCTGGCCGAGCGCGGCGAGCAGGTCCGGATCGTCACCCGCCGCGGCACCGGCCCGCAGGCGCCCGGCATCGAACTCGTCGCCGCCGACGCCGCCGACCCGAACCGGCTCGCCGCGCTGACCGAAGGCGCGGCGGCCCTCTACAACTGCGCGAACCCGGCCTACCACCGCTGGCTCACCGACTGGCCGCCGCTGGCCGCGTCGCTGCTGCACGCCGCGGAGACCTCCGGCGCGGTCCTGGTGACCATGGGCAACCTGTACGGCTACGGCCCCGTCACCGCGCCGATCACCCACGACACCCCGCTCGCCGCCACTCACCCGAAGCTGGTGACACGGGTGCGGATGTGGGAGGACGCGCTGGCCGCGCACCGGGCCGGCCGGCTGCGCGCCACCGAGGCCAGGGCGAGCGACTTCGCCGGGCCGGGCTCGTACGGGGTGCTGAACGAGATGGCGCTGTCGCGCACCGCGAAGGGCGGCACCGCGTACGTGATGGGCGACCCGGACGCCCCGCACAGCTGGACCGCGATCGCCGACGTGGCCCGCACCCTGGTCACGCTCGCGACCGACGAGCGCGCCTGGGGCCAGGCCTGGCTGGTGCCCACCCCGCCGCCGGTGTCCATCCGCGAGGCGGCCCGGCGCGCGAACGAGCTGATCGGCCTGCCCGCGCCGCGGGTCGCCCGCATCCCCTACCCGGTCCTGTGGACCGCGGGCCTGTTCAACACCATGCTCAGGGAGATGCGGACCACCCACTACCAGTTCGCCGCGCCGTTCGTGCTGGACAGCTCGCACACCGAGCAGGTCTTCGGCCTCAAGCCGACGCCGCTGGACGACACCCTCGCCGCGACCGCGGCCGGGTATCGCGCCGCCTGATCAGCCCTCGGCGGTGTCCGCCGGCGGTGGAGCGGCAGCACGCAACGCCGGCGGACCTGCCGGTTCGGCGACCGGAGCAACCGGGTGCACGGGGGCGGGCCAAGGGGCCGGTTCCGGTGCGGGCGGGCGTCGGGCGACGGCGGCGGTCACGATCACGCCGACCAGTCCCAGCACGAACACCACGAGCGCGGCCAGCGCCGAGGCCTGGTAGTTCGTGGTCGCGCCCGAGCCCCACACGACGTACGGCACGTACACCGCGACCCCGACGAGCGCCGGGAGCAGCAGCCCGCGCGCGGTCATCACTCGCCGGCCCACACCTATCGACAACGTCACCACCGGCACGAGCACGAGCGCCGCGACACCCCCGAGGATCAGGACCGGGGAAACGTCGCCCAGCAGCGCGGAGCCGGGGCCGAGCGGCACGGCGAGGCCCGCCACGATCAGGCATGGTCCGAGCAGGGTGAGGACACCGGTCGTCACCGCCGACCCGTGGAAGTGCGCGCGGTACAGCGCGACGACGGTGCCGGCGACCAGGCACAGCAGCATCGCGAGCAGCCCCCACAGCGCCTCCGGCACGATGTGGGCGAGCCACTCGTCCACCGGCAGCAGTCCCGACGGCAGCGGCGCGGCCGGATCACGCCCGTCGCCGACCCGGGTCCAGGTGCCGGTGACGTCCCGGACCAGCACACCGTCGTGCCCGTTGGCCACCGCGACCACGTGCCCGCCGTCGGGCAGCGCATAGGTGACCAGTCCGTACGACAGGACACCGCTCGAGCCGAGGAAGCTCGAATGGTCGCGTGCCAGCAGTTCACGGGTGCGTTCGGGCAGTTCCCAGGCCACGGACCAGGTCCGCCGGTCGTCGTCGGACCGCTCGACTCGCAGCCGGCCGTACTCGACCCGGTAGCAGATCGGCTGCTTCGCGACGCAGTGCTCCGGCTGCGACCCGGTGAAGTCGGTGAACGGCAGCTCCTGCGTGAAGGTGTACGGCGTGAAGGTGCGGCCGCCGTCGGTGCTGCGCAGGTCGCCCCGTTCCGCCCGGATGACCAGGGCACCCGAGTCGTCGGAGCCGATCGCGACGTGCTCGCCGGTGGTGTCGGCGGAGGTCGCCGCGACCCCGAGCAGCGCGACCGGAAGCACCACGAGCAGGCGCAGCGCGCGGGCCGACGGGGTCGGGGCCGGGCGGGTGCGGGCGTGCCGCCACACCGCGAGCGCGCCGAGCAGGGCGGGCAGGGCCAGCAGGTCGGTGAGGTCGGCGCGCACGGTCGACGGTCCGGCCACGACGGTCCACACCGCCGAGGCGGCGGCCGCTGCCGTACCGCTGGATTTGACGGCGGCGAAGCCGACGCCGACCGCGACCGTCGCGCCGATCGCGACCGCACGGGCCGGAAGCCGCGGCGCGCACAGGGTCACCAGGACCGCGAGCAGCGGCGGCGCGACCAGCAGCCCGGCGAAGTCGCTGAGCTTGCCGGTCACCGTCCCCGGCCAGGCGGCTTTGAGCACGTGGTCGTTGACCAGCAACAGGGCGAGCGCCAGCAGCGACACCGGGTGAGCCAGCCAGGCGAGCGAGATCCGCGCGGTCATCCCCGCAGGATCGCACCCATCGGCAACCTTCGTGGCCCCGTGGCCGTCACGCCAGCTTCGCGCGGGCCTCCGCGGCGCGGGCTTCCAGGGCCGTCCACGCGGCGTCCAGTTCGGCGAGCTGGTCGGCGTGGTCCTCGGTGAACGCGGCCAGCTCGGACTGCGCCAGGCTCATCGCACCGGCCCAGGCCGGGGTGCGGCAGGTGGTGTCGGCCTTGACCGCGTCCTGCTGGTACGCCGTCGCGTGCGGCATCAGCGAGGACTCGGGCCGCAGCGGCGTGCCCTCGTCGTCGCGGAACTTCGCGCTCACCGCCGCGTACAGCTCGCCGACCGTGTGCACGGGGTAGCCGAGCTTGGCCATGCACGAGGAGTAGAACTCCATCCGCGACGCCACCTCGACGTCGGCGCCGATGCGGCGCAGCATGTCGAGGAACTCGGCGTCCAGGTCGCCGCTGACCTCGGGGGTGCTGACCTCGGTCTGCCCCTCGATCGGGGGCTCGCACATCAGCGCGGTGTCGTCGTAGAGCCGGCGCTTGGCCGCGGACAGCCGCTTGTACGACGGGTCCTTGGGCCGCTCCACCGCCGCCTCGGGCTCCTCCGCCACGGCCTGCGGGACCAGCTTGAGCGCGTCGGCGGCGCCGGGGTCGACGACCGCGGACACCTCGGTCGGCAGCAGCAGGCGCGGGCTGTCCGCGAGCGGGTCGGCGAACGGGGCGAGCGTGTACCGGAAGCCCGACGACTTCATGCACTCGCGGACCGGCTCCTCGCGGGCCACGTGGGCGATCACCAGCGCGGCGGAACGCTGGGCCGGACTGCCCTGGATGCGCTCGTACAGCGCGCGCAGGTCGGCGGCGACGGCGGTGGCCTGCGCGGTGTCCAGCGTCGGCCGGTGGGCCGCGGCAGCGCAGGTGGCCAGCGCCAGCACGGCGAGCCCGCCCGCGATCGCGGCGTTGACCCGGTTGCCGCGGCCCGCCTTGGGCCGCCTGCCGGCCGGGGCCCGGCGAGGGGCACGCGAAAGGTCCGGGGAAGGGTGAGCAGTCATGGTGATGTCCTCGTGGCTTCGCGGCGCAGAGCGGGCCCGTGCGGGGTCGTGGCCCGCGCGGCACGAGTGCGTCTCGCGACGGCGCGGCGGGCGGGTATCACCGTAGCCGTTAACAATTGCGTGCGGCGTCCGCCTGTACGGCGGAGGGGGTCCCCGGATCGTCTGGTCCCGGCTCGCCCGGCGAGGCAGAAATGGTGGGGAGAATCCGACAGAGGTGTTCCGCCCGAAGGCGCGTACGGGCGTCCGGTCAGCGGGCGATCGCCGCGGCCAGCCCGGTCAGGTCGGCATTCTCCGCGCCGATCAGCAGCGTGGTGGTGTTGCCGGCGGTTCGGGCCAGCGCGGTCTGCTCGTCCGGGCCGCGGAAGCGCTGCCAGGTCACCGCGCCGACCACGGTTTCGCCGTCGGCCACGGCCTTGCCGTCCAGCTCGTCCTTGACCAGCGTGTTCAGCGCGGCACGGGACTGCACCAGCCGGGCCCCGTGGTTGTCCGGGTCGAGGTAGCCGATGCGCAGCACGCCCGGCTCCCACTTCGCGGTGACGGTCTGCCAGCCCTCGGGCGCGGCCAGCGGCAGCGGGGCGAACGAGGCCCGCTCCGCGCTGGCGATCGCGTTCGCCGGGTCCACCGTCACGGCGGTGTCCCAGCCGTAGAACAGCCGGTAGCCCAGGACCACCAGCAGCAGCGGGACCAGCAGCACGCCGAGCGACAGGGTCATGTCCTTCGGGGTGCGGCTGCCCGACGCGGGCACGGCCGCCTGCTCGGTCTGCTCGGTCTCCACGCTGCTCACCCCACCATCTTGACCGATGTCACAGGTCACACCGCCACGAGGTCACCCCGATGCAACATCCCGAACGTACGTTCAGGTCGGGGCATGACAGGATCAGTTCAGCCGATCGTAGGAGGAGCAGCATGGCTGTGCAGGAGGGTCTGGGGGGTGCGCGGGGGGCGCAGCCCCCCGCGGGTACCCGTACTCCGCAGGATCTCGACCGGAACCTGGCACTCGATCTCGTCCGGGTGACCGAGGCGGCGGCCATGGCCGCGGGCCGCTGGGTCGGCCGCGGCGACAAGGAGGGCGGCGACGGCGCGGCCGTCGACGCCATGCGCAAGCTGATCAACTCGCTGCCCATGACCGGCACCGTCGTCATCGGCGAGGGCGAGAAGGACAACGCTCCGATGCTGTTCAACGGCGAGCGGGTCGGCGACGGCACCGGCCCCGAGGTCGACGTCGCGGTGGACCCGATCGACGGCACCACGCTGATGAGCAAGGGCATGCCGAACGCGCTGGCCGTGCTCGCCGTCGCCGAGCGCGGCGCGATGTTCGACCCCAGCGCCGTGTTCTACATGGAGAAGCTGGTCGTCGGCCCCGAGGCGGCCGACGTCATCGACATCACCGCCGGCTGGACCGAGAACCTGCGCCGCATCGCCAAGGCCAAGCGGGTGCGCGTGTCCGACCTGACCGTCTGCATCCTCGACCGGCCCCGCCACGCCGACCTGGTCCGCGAGGTACGCGACGCGGGCGCCCGGATCAACTTCATCTCCGACGGCGACATCGCCGGGGCCATCTACGCCGCCCGCGACCAGTCCGACGTCGACGTGCTGATGGGCATCGGCGGCACGCCCGAGGGCATCACCGCCGCGTGCGCGCTCAAGTGCCTCGGCGGCGCGATGCAGGGCCGGCTGTGGCCGCAGGACGACGCCGAGCGCGAGCGCGCCATCGCGGCCGGGCACGACCTCGACCGGGTGCTCACCACCGACGACCTGGTCACCGGCGAGAACGTCTTCTTCGTGGCCACCGGCGTCACCTCCGGCGACCTGCTGCGCGGCGTGCGCTACCGGGACAACGGCGCGTACACCCAGTCGATCGTCATGCGCTCGAAGTCGGGCACCATCCGCGTCATCGACTCGTACCACCGCCTGGAGAAGCTCGCCGGCTACTCCGTGGTCGACTTCGCGTGATCCGAACCGCAACGGCCCGGTCGTGAGCGTCGGCTCCGACCGGGCCGCCTTCGTGGCCCTGGCCGTGCTCGGCGGCGGCTGCCTGGCCCTGCAGTCACGCATCAACGGCGAACTCGGCCACCAGCTCGGCGACGGCATCGCCGCCGCGACCGTCTCGTTCGGCGTCGGCCTGGCCGTCATGCTGCTGGCGCTGCCGTGGATGCACCGCAACACCGGCCGCATCCTGCACGCGCTGCGCTCCGGGCAGCTGCGCTGGTGGCAGTGCATCGGCGGGGCCTGCGGCGCGTTCCTGGTCACCACCCAGGGCCTGACGGTGCCCTGGCTCGGCGTCTCGATCTTCATCGTGGCCCTGGTCGCCGGGCAGTCCGCGTCCAGCCTGGCCATGGACCGGCTCGGCGTCGGCCCCGGCGGCCCTCGCCTGATCACCCGTAATCGGGCCCTCGGCGCGCTGCTGTGCGTCGGCGCGGTCGTCATCGCGGTCGGCGACAGCTTCGGCGATCCGCGCTCCCTCGGCTTCGCGGCCCTGCCGCTGCTGGCCGGCATCGGCGTCGCCTGGCAGCAGGGCGTCAACGGGCGGGTGGCGCTCGCCGCCACCTCCCCGTGGCCGGCGACCCTGCTGAACTTCGCGGTGGGCACGGTCGCCCTGTCGGTCGCACTCGCCATCGAGTCCGCGGTACGCGGCGGCGGCCCGCCCGGCGCGTTCCCCGCCGAACCCTGGCTCTACGTCGGCGGCCCGCTCGGCATCGTCTTCATCGCCATCTCGGCGGCAGTCGTGCACCGCATCGGCGTGCTGCTGCTCGGCCTCGGCATGATCGCCGGCCAGGTCCTCGGCGCACTCGCCATCGACGCCGTCCTCCCGGGCCCCGCCGGCCGCCCCGACCTGCTTACCCTGACCGGCGCCGCCCTCACCCTGGTCGCCGTCCGCATCGCCGCCCGCGGCTGACTGCCGCCCGCCCACCCCACCCCCTACCGCAACTCTTAAAGAGTCGCGGCTTCGGCGGGCGGGTAAGGCCGCGACTCTTTAAGAGTTGCGGCCCGAAGCGGCGGGACGGGCTCAGTTCGCGGCGGCGTCGAGTTTGGCCTTGGCGCCGTCGAGCCAGCGCTGGCAGACGGCGGCGAGGTGCTCGCCGCGCTCCCAGAGGGCGAGGGACTCCTCCAGGGTCCCGCCGCCCGACTCCAGCTTCTGCACCACCTCGGCCAGTTCGCCGCGCGCCTGCTCGTAGGACAGCTTCTCCTCGGCCACGGCCTCGTTCCGCTTGCTCATGCCTTCTCCTCGCTGGTCGTGGTCACGGTGCTGGTCAGCTCGCCCTCGGCGAGGCGGATCCGCAGCGCGTCGCCGGTCGATACTTCGCCCGCAGCGCGGACCACATGGCCGTCGGCGCGCTGGACGATGGCGTACCCCCTGGTCAGAGTGGCGGCGGGGGACAGTGCCCGCAGCCGGGCCAGGGTGTGGGTGAGGTCGCCCTCGGCGCGGTGCACCCGATGGGTGAGCGCCCGCGCCGCGCGGTCGCGCAGGGCCGCGACGTCGGTCGCCCGGGTCTCGATCATCTGGTACGGCTTCGCCAGCGCCGGCCTGCTGCGCAGGCTGTCGAGGCGCTGCTGCTCGCGCTCGACGCGGTGCCGCATCGCCCGGTTGACCCGGCCCCGGGCTTGCTCGATCAGGCGAATCTCGTCACCCAGATCGGGGACCACCCGTTTGGCGGCGTCCGTCGGCGTCGACGCGCGTACGTCGGCCACCCAGTCCACCAACGGCGTGTCCGGTTCATGCCCGATCGCGGAGATCACCGGCGTACGGCAGGCGAACACCGCCCGGCACAGCGCCTCGTCACTGAACGGCAGCAGGTCCTCGACCGCGCCGCCACCGCGGGCCATGATGATCACGTCCACGCTCTCGTCGCCGTCCAGCGACTGCAGCGCGCCGATGATCGACGGGACCGCGGTCGGCCCCTGCACGGTGACGTTGACCACTCGGAAGTCCACGGCGGGCCAGCGGCGGCGCGCGTTGGTGAGCACGTCGCGCTCGGCCGCGCTGGCCCGCGCCGTGATCAGGCCGATCCGGCGGGGCAGGAACGGCAGCCGCCGCTTGCGGCGCGGGTCGAACAGGCCCTCGGCCTGCAGCAGCTTCTTCAGCTGCTCCAGGCGGGCCAGCAGCTCGCCGACGCCGACCTGGCGGATCTCGTCGGCGCGCAGGCTCAGCGTGCCGCGCTGGGCGAACCACTCCGGCTTGGCGTGCAGCACCACCCGCGCACCCTCGCTGAGCTGCGGTGCGCCGCTGTCGAGCACGTCCCGGCTGGCGGTGACGGTCAGGCTCAGGTCGGCCGACGGGTCGCGCAGGGTGAGGAACACCGTCGCCGAACCCGGACGCCGGGACAGCTGTGCCACCTGCCCGTCAACCCAGATCCAGCCAAGTCGCCCGATCCAGGCGTTGATCTTCTGGCTGACCACTCTTACGGGCCACGGCTGCTCCGCCGAGCTCTGCTCCGTCACAGGGCTCACCATAGGCCGACGGTACGATGGTCGGGTGATCGAGACTCCTCGCAAGCGTGTCCTGCTGGCCAAGCCCCGTGGTTACTGTGCCGGCGTGGACCGCGCCGTGCAGACCGTTGAGGAGGCGCTGAAGCTCTACGGCGCCCCCATCTACGTGCGCAAGGAGATCGTGCACAACAAGCACGTCGTGACGACCCTGCAGGCCAAGGGCGCCATCTTCGTCGAAGAGAACGAGGAGGTCCCCGAGGGCTCCACCGTGATCTTCTCGGCGCACGGCGTCGCCCCGGTGGTGCACGACCAGGCCCGTGAGCGCAATCTCAAGGCGATCGACGCCACCTGCCCGCTGGTGACCAAGGTCCACCACGAGGCCAAGCGCTTCGCCGCGGAGGACTACGACATCCTGCTCATCGGCCACGAGGGGCACGAGGAGGTCATCGGCACCTCCGGCGAGGCTCCCGAGCACATCCAGCTCGTCGACGGCCCCGAGGGCGTGGACGCGGTGACCGTGCGCGACCCGAGCAAGGTCGTCTGGCTGTCGCAGACCACGCTCAGCGTCGACGAGACCATGGAGACCGTGGCCAAGCTCAAGGAGAAGCTGCCGCTGCTGCAGTCGCCGCCCAGCGACGACATCTGCTATGCGACGCAGAACCGCCAGCAGGTGATGAAGCAGATCGCGCCCGAGTGCGACGTGATCCTGGTGGTCGGCTCGCGCAACTCGTCGAACTCGGTCCGCATGGTCGAGGTCGCCGTGAACGCCGGCGCGCGCCAGGGCCACCTGATCGACTTCGCCCACGAGATCGACCCCGGCTGGCTCGCCGACGCGACCACGGTCGGCCTGTCCTCCGGCGCGAGCGTCCCCGAGGAGCTGGTCACCGAGGTGCTGGCCCGCCTGGCCGAACTCGGCTTCGCCGACGTGGAGGAGGTCGTCACCGTCCAGGAGCGCCTCACCTTCTCGCTGCCCCAGGAGCTCAAGCGCGACATGAAAGCCGCCGCCGCCTCCTGACCCGTACCAAGAAGGGCACCTTCACGACGCTCCGCGTTGTAGAAGGTGCCCTTCTTGACGTCATGACGCCAGGAGCAGGCGGGACGGGCCGGTCAGCAGGGGCTCGCGCCGTTGCCCAGCTTGTTGCCACCGAAGGCGGCGTCCTGGTCGGCGACCTGGATGTCGTCGGGGAAGCTGACCGCGTTGACGCCGTAGTACCAGGCTCCGCCGCAGGCGGTGAACGCGATCGCGGTGGACCAGGTGGGTGCGTCCTTGTTCAGGTTCTGCGTGCCCGAGTCGGCCCGGTGCAACACCCCGTCCTCACCCAGCGTGTAGCTGGCCCACCACACCGCCCGCTGCGTACCGCAGAACTCCAGCTTCCCGCCGACCGCCTCGGCGGTGAACTCCAGGGCACCGCCCGAGCCGGGACCGGTGGCGGTGACGTTGACCGACACCTGGCACGGCGGCGACGGCGAGGGGGTGGGTGACTTGGTCGGGCTGGCCGGCGGGTTGCCCGGACGCGGTGAGGTGCCCGGCCGGGTCGGGCTGGGGGTCGGCCTGCCTGGGGAGGCACTGGGCTGCGCACTCGGCGGCGCGGTCGTGCCGCTCGGCGTCGGCAGCGGTTCCTCTGTCGCGGACGGTTCGGGCCAGGCGAGCTCCGGGGTGGCGCTCGCGGAGACCTCCGGCGCGGCGCTGCCGCCGGCCGGTTCGGCGGCCCACTTCGTCACGCCGACGACCCCCGCCACCAGCAGGGCCACCGCGCCGAGGGCCACCAGGGAGCCCTTACGGCGTGAGCGGCGCGTCGGGGCGAGGGAGTGCGAGCGCGCCCGCTTCGGCGGCTCGGCGTCCATACGCGCACGCGGCACCGTGATCTCCCAGCCGGTGCACAGCTGGGCGAACAGGGTGGCCGGGTCGTGGCCGGGAAGCGCGGCGGCCAGGTATTCCAGCGCCTCGTCCCATTGGGCGGCGGGGATCGCGGTCGCGCCGAGTTCGACGTATTCGTGTGAGGGCACCTCGGCCAGCAGCAGCACCACGGTCCGGCGGGTGGACGGGGGAAGCTCGGCCAGCGCGGTGACCATCGCGGGAGCGGACTCGTCGCCATCGGGCCGGGACGTGCCGAGCCACCGCTCGTCGACGCGCTGCCAGGCCTCCTGCCGGGACCAGCGGACCGGGTCCTCCTGCCGTTCCAGCCTGGTCCAGCGGCTGCCCGCCAGGCTGAAGACCTCCTGGGCGATCTCACCCGCGGCAGCGCGGTCGCCGGTGAACGCGTAGATCTCGGCGGCGATCCGGGGCTGCCAGATCTGCTGGAACTCGCGGAAATCTGACGACGACACGAACGGCTCCTCATTAGGCACGGCGCACAGAGCCTAGATGCGATCGCCCGCCCGCGGCAGACCAGGAGTGAGTTTTGTTCGGCCACCGGGAGTCACGCCACCCGGGCCGACCCGGCGACAGCTGACGTTCGGGCAGCTCTGTCGCCGGGTCGCGCCGCGGGGCGTGCGGTCAGGCCGTGACGAACTCCGCCAGGTGCTGCGCCTGGGCCAGGCGGCTCGGCTCGTGCACGTACATCATGTGGCCGGCCTCGTAGTACTTGAACTCGATGTTGCCGCGCAGCTCGGCGGGGATCTCCAGGTGCGCGAAGGTGTGCTCGGAGGCGTAGTAGGGCGTCGCCCCGTCGTGGTAGCCGCACGCCACCTGTACGCGCAGGTGCGGATTGGCGCGCATCGCGGCGGCGAGCTTGTCGGCGACGTTGACGTGCTGCCCCTCGAACTCCTTGAACGACCAGGGCTGCACGTCGCCGGTGAGCGTCTTGTACGGCAGGTCGTTGCGGTATCCCAGGTCGGACCGCAGGTACTGGTTGATCGCCGCGGTGTACGGCCCCATGATCGCGTCCAGGGACGGGTCGCTGGACCAGTGCTCGCGCCCGTAGTCGGCGTCCCAGCCCAGGAAGCGCCCGTCCAGCCGGCCCACCGTGCGCCGCCGCGAGCGCAGCAGCTCGGTGAAGAAGCGCACGTGCTCGGGCCGCAGGTCGACCCGGTCCACGTAGTCCGGGTCCAGCCCGGTCAGCCGGGCCACGGTGCCGACCGCCGCGGTGCGCTCGGCCTCGGACAGCCGCGCCCCACGCGCCAGCGCCCACGGGTAGCTGCGGTCGGCGAACTCCTCCGCCTCGGCCAGCACCTCGCGCAGCGGCCGGTCGCCGTGCAGCCCGTGGTAGTGCGCGATCGCCGCGTACGTCGGCAGGAACAGCGGGTACGCCCCGTCGTGGTGCGGGTGGAACTCCAGCGTGCCGATGTTGAGCACGCTCGACACCAGCATCAGCCCGTTGAGCCACATGCCGTGCCGGTCCTGCAGGTGGTGGGCCAGCGCCGCGGCGCGCAGCGTGCCGTACGACTCGCCGCACAGGTACTTCGGGGAGCCCCAGCGCCCGTGCCGGGACGTCCACAGCCGGATCAGCTCGCCGACGCTGTCCACGTCGCCGCTGAAGCCGTGGTGGTCCTTGCTCTTGCCGCCCTTGACCGCCCGCGAGTAACCGGTCGACACGGGGTCGATGAAGACGAGGTCGGAGTGGCGCAGCAGGGTCTCGGCGTTGTCGGCCAGCCCGTACGGCGGGGCGGTCAGCGCGCCCGCGTCACCCATCAGCACCCGCTGCGGCCCGAGCAGGCCCAGGTGCAGCCACACGCTGGACGACCCGGGGCCGCCGTTGAAGGCGAACGTCACCGGCCTGGTGGCCGGGTCGGCGCCGTCCAGCGTGTACGCGACCACGAACATCTCGGCCTTGGCCTGGTGCCCGTCGAACGCGTCGTCGGTGTGCGACTCGGCGCGTACCACGAGCCGGCCCGCGGTGGCGGTGTAGCGGAGCCCGGCGACCTCGTGGTGGGTGACGCTGAGGTCGTCGGCGGGCTCAGCGTCCGGGGTGGGAGCGCCGTTGTTCTTCTGCTCGTCTGCCATGGCGACAGACCCTACTGCGGCCTGCTGGGATCAGGCGGTGCGCCGCAGCCCGATGCCCCGGCCCGGCTCCAGCCGGTAGCCGAAGCCGTGCACCGTGGCCAGCCCCGCGCCGTGCTCGCCGAGCTTGGCTCGCAACCGGCGCACGTGCACGTCCACGGTGCGCTCGCCGCTGAACTCGTGCCCCCAGACCGCCCGCATCAGCTGCAACCGAGTGAACGCCGCGCCGGTGTGGCGTACCAGGAAGAACAGCAGCTCGAACTCGCGGCGGGTGAACCGCACCGGCGCGCCGTGCACCGTGACGGTGCGGCTCGTCGTGTCGATCAGCACCGCGTTCTCGGGGCTGGGCAGCGCGGGCGGCTCGGGCGCGGCGAGCTCGCCGTCCCAGACCGTGTCGCGCAGCGGTTCCGCGTCGGCCAGCGCGTGCACCAGGCGGGTCGCGGCGGTCGCCGCATCGGGGCCGGTCAGCTTGAGGGTCAGCGTGACCGTGAGCGGTTCGTCGCCGCCCGCCGGGATGTCGGCGGAACGGTGGACGATCGGCACCGCCACGTCGGTGTACGCGGGCTCGGTGAGCAGGACTGTCATCTCGGAACTCCTGGTCGTTGCGGGTCGGGTGGGCAGGTGCGCGAATGCCCGGCGACATCGGAACGTTCGCGGCACGGGACCCTCCACGAGCGACTCAGCAATTACCTGGACAGCGTAACTCGATAACTCCTATCGGGCTAGTAGGAAATACGTGAGCTCGCGTGAGCCCCGTCTCAGCGGCTCGCGGCCTCATGCTTGAGCAGCCATTGCTTGACCTCCACGCCCCAGCGGTAGCCGCCGGGCGTGCCGTCGGCGCGCAGCACCCGGTGGCAGGGCACGATCAGCGCGACCTGGTTGCGGGCGCAGCCCTGCGCCGCCGCGCGCACCGCCGCCGGGCGGCCGGTCAGCTCGGCCAGCCGCCGGTACGACACCGGCTCGTCCAGCGTGCGCAGCGTGTCCCAGCACTGCTCCAGGTAGGCGGTCCCGTGCTGGTTCACCGCGATGGCATCCAGCGCGCCCAGTTCGCCGCCGAAGTAGGCGCGCACCGCCTCGACCGCCCCGGGCGGCACCTCGCCGGGCGTCGCCCACCCCTCGGGCAGGGTGTCGCCGAAGACGGCCGCCGTGACGGCCGTTCCGTCACCCGTCATCGTGAACGGGCCGACCGGAGTGTCAATCGTGATCATGCTGCTCTCCAGAGTCTGATCTGTGCGTACGAGCGCCACGGCCGCCAGCGTTCGGCGTGCCGGGCGAGGTCGGCGGGGTCGTCGGGCAGGCCGAGCGCCTGCGCGCCGCGGCGGGTGCCCAGGTCGGTGGTGAGTAGGACGTCCGGGTCGCCGAGCGCGCGCAGCGCGATGTAGTCGGCGGTCCACGGGCCGACCCCGGGCAGCGCCAGCAGCGCTTCCCTGGTCGCCGCCCGGTCGCTGCCCGCGTCCAGGCGCAGCCCGTCGCGCACCGCCTCGGCGACCGCGCGCAGCGTGCGCCGCCGCGACGCGGGCATCGAGAACGCCTCGTCGGGCAGCGCCAGCAACTGCTCGGGCGTGGGGAACAACCCGGTCGGCAGGCCGGGTCCGTCCGCCGGGTCCCGGTCGGCGGGTGGGAGGAGCCGGGCCAGCACGGTACGCGCGCCCGCCACGCTGATCTGCTGCCCGACCACGGCCCGCACCGCCATCTCGAACCCGTCCACGCTGCGCGGCAGCCGTACCCCCGGCTCCGCGGCGACGACCGCGGCCAGCGCGGGATCGGCGGCCAGCACCGCGTCCACGGCCGCCGGGTCGGCGTCCAGGTCGAGCAACCGGCGGCACCGCGCCACCGCGGGCGTCAGGTCCCGCATGTCCGACAGCCGCAACTCCGCCTCGATGAACCCGGCCCCCGTCCCGGCACGTCGCGCGGCATCGAGGCCGGCCGGGTCGACGCTGGCCGGCCAGAGGGTGACCGTCGCCGGGCCGTGCGGCAGGAGCATCGACCGGGTGTAGCGCCCGTCGGCGTAGCTGTCCACGCCGGTGATCGTGCGTGCGCCGAGGAATCCGAAAAGCGCCTCGACGTGCAGCGGTGCCCGGTAGCTCAGCCGCAGCGACACCACCCCGTCGACCGCCGCGCCCTCGCGCCGCAGTGTGGAGGGCGCGCAGCCGTACACCTCGCGGAAGGTGTCGTTGAACTGCCGGACGCTGCCGAAGCCGGCCGCGAACGCGATCTCCGACAGCCCGAGCCCGGTCTTCGTGATCAGCGTCTTGGCGGTCTGCGCGCGCTGGGTCCGCGCCAACGCCAGCGGCCCCGCCCCCAGCTCCTCGCTGAGCAGCCGGTTCAGGTGCCGCTCGGTGTACCCCAGCCGCGACGCCAGCTCCGGCACCCCGCCCCGGTCCACCACCCCGTCCCCGATCAACCGCACGGCCCGCGCCGTCACATCGGCCCGGTTGTCCCACTGCGGCGACCCCGGCACCGCATCCGGCGCACACCGCCGGCAGGCCCGGAATCCGTTCCGCGCCGCCGCCGCCGCGCTCGGGAAGTAGCGCACGTTCTCCGACTTGGGCGTCCGCGCCGGGCAGGACGGCCGGCAGTAGATCCCCGTCGACGTCACGCCGAACCAGAACCGCCCGTCAAACCGCCCGTCCCGACTGCTCACCGCCCGGTAATAACTCTCCACACTCTCCACCCTGCCCGCCGCCCCGCCCCACCTGCTAGCGGAAATCGGACCTCACCTCGGCTCGCTCACCCACCCGGAGCACGACGCCGCACGCGACCCGCATGAAGATCTGTTTTTGTGGACGCTGGACGCCCCCATAGGGGCCGCCGGCGTCCACAAAAACGGATCAACGCGCGGGCGGCCGGGTGAACTGGGTCGTATGTCCGGTTGGTCGGCGGGCTGGTGGGTGCGTGGTCGGGTGGCGCGGGCGACTGCGGTCACTGCGCGGGGCGGGCACGGGCAGGGCGAGCCGCCGGGTAAGTAAGATTTGCTGTCGTGAGCCTCAGCATCGGTATCGTCGGCCTGCCCAACGTCGGCAAGAGCACCCTGTTCAATGCGCTGACCCGCAACAACGTGCTCGCGGCGAACTACCCGTTCGCCACGATCGAGCCGAACGTCGGCGTCGTCGGGCTGCCCGACCAGCGGCTGGACAAGCTCGCCGAGCTGTACGGCTCGCAGCGCATCCTGCCCGCGCCGGTGAGCTTCACCGACATCGCGGGCCTGGTCAAGGGCGCCTCGAAGGGGCAGGGCAAGGGCAACGCGTTCCTCGCCAACATCCGCGACTGCGACGCCATCTGCCAGGTCGTGCGCGCCTTCAGCGACCCGAACGTGGTGCACGTCGACGGCAAGGTCTCGCCCGCCGACGACATCGAGACCATCAACACCGAGCTGATGCTCGCCGACCTGCAGACGATCGAGAAGGCGCTGCCGCGGCTGGAGAAGGAGCTCCGGGTCCGCAAGGACCGGGCCGGCATCGTCGCCGCCGCGAAGGCCGCCCACGCCGTGCTGGACGGCGGCACGACGCTGTTCGCCGGTGCGGCCAAGGCCGGCATCGACCTCGCCGAGCTGCGCGAGCTGCACCTGATGACCGCGAAGCCGTTCCTGTATGTCTTCAACGTCGACGAGGCCGAGCTGCACAACAACGAGTTCCTCGACGAGCTGCGCGCCCTGGTCGCCCCGGCCGAGGCCGTGTTCATGGACGCGAAGATCGAGTCCGAGCTGATCGACCTGTCGCCGGAGGACGCGGCCGAGATGCTGGAGTCCATCGGGCAGTCCGAGCCGGGTCTCAACCAGCTGATCCGGGTCGGGTTTGGCACGCTCGGCCTGCAGACCTACCTCACGGCGGGCCCGAAGGAGGCGCGCGCCTGGACCATCCCGGTCGGCGCGACCGCCCCCGAGGCCGCCGGGGTCATCCACACCGACTTCCAGCGCGGCTTCATCAAGGCCGAGATCGTGGCGTACGACGACCTGATGGCGGCCGGCTCGATGGCGGCGGCGAAGGCGGCCGGCAAGGTCCGCATGGAGGGCAAGGAGTACGTCATGTCCGACGGCGACGTGGTGGAGTTCCGCTTCAACGTCTGACCCGCCAGGGTCACTCAAGCGTGCCGGGGTGCGGGTCAGGCCGGGCACCCCGGCTGGACCGGTCAGCCGTCGGTCTAGCCTTGCGAGCTGGGATCCGGAGCATCCGACATGTCCACCGTGCAACGGTCGTACGGGTGTGCCGGCTGCAACGTCTCGGGGTCGAAGTCGACCACGCCGACGGCGCCGTCGTCAGCCCACAGGCTGACCTGGGCGGGCCCGGTGAAAACGAGCCGTTCGAGCAACACCTCAGGGCTGTCCATGGTGCCGTCGCCGAAGCAGGCGATCTCGGCTGACTCGCGGCTCAGCAGACCTTCCCGCGAGCGCAGCCGCAGCACCTGGAATGTACCTGGAGGACGCCTACGCCGACGTGGCGGCGCTCTTCCGTGCGGCCGCCGCTGATCGCGAAGCAGTCCTCGTCTGGATGTCCTGACGAGATGAAGAGACCGAGCACTGCGCGAGATGGCGCGGAACCCGCCGTGCCCGGCCCCTTCGGCCTGGCCGTGTCCATGGGAGATGGGGCCAGGAGTCTGGTCAGACGATCGGGTGCCGGATGTATGGCCTTATCAACGAGTACGTCGGCAGCAGGATCGTGTAGCCACACACCCAACACTGGCAGGCGAGGCCGTGTGGCGGCGGTGCAGCGGGGGCGGTCGTAGGCGTGCTCGGCGCTGGGCGGCGGTGCACCTGTAGCCACTTCGGGAGTTTCACGGCGTCCACCTGTGCTTCCAAGATTGGCGATAGCTCTGCGACACTGGCTTAAGCCAGTAGTGGCTTGAGCCAGTGTTGGTGCCGGGCTGTCGTATCGTCAATAGGTGGCTCAAGCCAGTTGCGGTAGCGTGCGTGAGTGAACGACGACTGGGCGGATGACATGGCAGAGCAGAACGCGGACCGAAGACCGCCAAGCAGGCGTATCGCGGACACGCTGCGCGAGAAGATCGAGGGCGGCGAGTTCGCCGCCGGCGACCGACTGCCCTCGGAACGGGAACTGGCCGCCACCTACCAGACCGCGCGCAACACGGCGCGGGAGGCGCTGTCGATCCTGCAAACCGAGGGCCTCGCCATGGCACAGCACGGCAAAGGCGTCTTCGTTCGCGACCGCAAGCCGTTGATGAGGCTGGGCTCCGATCGCTACTCCAAGCGGGCACGCGACGAGAGCGGTCTGTCGCCGTTCCGGATCGAGGTCATGAAGCAGGGCCGTGTGCCCGGCACCGAATGCCGGTCGGTCACACAGGTCGCCCCGCCGGCCGATGTCGCCGAGCGCCTGGACCTGGACCCGGCGCGGGACACGGTCGTCCGTCGCGAGAACTGGTACTTCGCGGACGGGGAACCGGTGCAGGTCGGCGTCACCTACATCCCGGTGGCTGTGGCGCGAGACTCGGCGCTCGCCACGGAGAAGACCCTCGGCCGCGGCAGCATCTATGCCCGGTTCGAGGAACTCGGGCATGCCGTCACCCGCAGCCGGGAAGAGATCAGCTCGCGGATGCCCACGCCAGAGGAGGCGTCAGGGCTGCTGATGCCGCCCGGTGTGCCGGTGCTGGTCGTGCTGCACACCAGCTTCGATCAGAACCTGAAGGCGTTCGAGGTCACGAGGTTCGTCATGCGGGCGGATCTCACTGGTCTGGACTACCGCATACCGGTTGAGGACTGATCGTTGAGCAGGGCAAATGTCGGTCGGCTTGCGCTGCTGGCCCTGCTGTGGGGGTCGAGCTTCCTCTGGATCAAGTTGGCGCTCCGGGGCTTCAGCCCGGTCCAACTGGTCTTCCTGCGGTTGCTGCTCGGGTTCGCCGTGCTCGCGCCGATCGTGCTCCTCCGGCGGCTTCCCATGCCCCGTGGGCTCGCTATCTGGGGCCATCTGTTCGTCGCCGCACTGATCGCGAACGCGGTGCCGTACGTGCTGTTCGGCATCGGGGAGCAGACCGTCGACTCGAACGTGGCGGGGGTGCTCAACGCGACCACCCCACTGTGGACCGTCGTCGTCGCCTATCTCGCGGGCACGGATCGAGCGGTGACGGCCATGCGGGCCGCAGGCATCGCGCTCGGGTTCCTCGGCACGGTTCTGATCTTCTCGCCCTGGGAGACCGCCGGTGAGATCGCGAGCCCAGGGGGCCTCGCCTGCCTCGGCGCGGCGGCCTGTTACGGGGTGAGCTACGTGTACATGGGCCGATTCCTGGCCGGCCGGGGCATCGCACCCCTGATGCTGTCGGCCGGACAACTGGGCGCCGCCACCGTCCTACTGTCGCTGGCGCTGCCGTTCTTCGGGAGCCAGACGATCACGTGGCGAGCCGACGCCGTGGTCAGCGTCGCGATCCTGGGCGCACTGGGCACCGGCATGGCGTACGTGCTCAACTATCGGCTCATCGCCGACGAGGGCCCCACGGCCGCGTCGGTGGTCACCTACCTGCTACCGGTGGTGGCGATCGTCCTCGGCTCCGTCTTCCTCAGTGAGACGCTGACCGTCGCGATGGTGGGCGGCACGGTCCTGGTACTGCTGGGAGTGCTGCTGACTCAGCGAGGGAAGCAGCGCGCACACCACGGATGAGCCGGCCGAGTTCCGCTTCCGCGGCTATGGGTGAAGTCCTCACCGAAGCGCGGTGGCAGCCTCGCTCATGCTCTGCTCGCCTCAGTGCTGTTCGTTGCGTAGGACGTAGCGCAGGAAGCCGCTGTGCGGGGTGTACCGGTCGTAGAGCGCCCGCGCCCGGTAGTTGTTCTCCCTGGTCTGCCAGTACAGCGTTGCCCAGCCGCGTGCCCTCGTCTCGGCCCACAGCCAGTCGATCAGCGCCGCGCCGCAACCCTGGGCGCGGGCTGCCGGGTCGACGAACAGGTCTTGCAGGTAGCAGGACGGGGTGAGTGCGGACGTGTTCTCGTGCAGCAGGTAGTTCGCGATCCCGATGACTGCCCCGTCGGCCTCCGCGACGACGGCGTACACGGGCACGCCGTCGTCCAAGACGCGTGCCCACAGGTGCCGGGTGACGGCCTCGTCGGGCTCACGCTCGTAGAAGCGGGTGTACGCGTCCCAGAGCTCCCGCCAGCGGCTCTCGTCGGCGGGCGTGGCGGGCCGGATGACCAGGTTCATCGCATCTCCTCCGAGTGGGCGTCGGCCGGCGAGGACGTGATCTGGACGAGCAGCCGCCTGGCGTCGGCCAGCCGACGGGCTGCCAGGGCGTCTCCCGGCCGGTCGAGTTCGGAGAACCGCTGCAGGGCCTCCCGAGCCGCGGTCAGCGCCTGGTCGTCGCCCGCCCGGTGCCCGGCGTACGCCGCGGCGTAGCAGGCCAGCGCGAGCCCTTCGCCGCCCTTGACGGCCTTGGTCCGGTCCAGTCGCCGGAACTCCTCCAGCGCGGCGGCAGCGGCGGGGCAGCCGTCGAGGCCGCTGTCGGTCTGGGCCAGGGCGAGTGCCACGTTGGCCCAGCCCTGGGCCGTCTCCCGCAGATCTGCCGGCTTCGGCGGGGCGCTCGAAGCCAGCTGGGCCGCGTGCGTGGCCATCGTGAGCGCCTCCGGGATCCGGTCGCCCCGGTGCAACGCCAGGCT
The DNA here is from genome assembly GCF_042663325.1 of Catellatospora aurea. Taxonomy (NCBI): domain Bacteria; kingdom Bacillati; phylum Actinomycetota; class Actinomycetes; order Micromonosporales; family Micromonosporaceae; genus Catellatospora; species Catellatospora aurea. The sequence goes on along the minus strand of NZ_JBHTAC010000006.1, from coordinate 193,145 downwards.
GGTGCCGGCGGCGAACAGGGCGCGGCTGACGAGGGCTTCGCCGTCGGGGTCGGCGGCGTCGCCGATGGCGACGGACTGTTCCAGGTGCGCGAGTGCGGTCTCGTCGCGGCCGAGCCTGGCCAGCAGACGCCCCAGCGCGTACAGGGAGGTTGCATGTCGCAGGCTGTTCGGCCGGAGCCGGGCGATGAGGTCGGCGGACGCGGTCGCGGCGGTGAGGGCGGCATCGAGGCGTCCTGCGGCGAGCGCCTGGCCGGAGTGGTATCCGAGCAGGTCGGCTAGCGCCGCATCCGGGGCCGGCCGGCGGCGTCGGCGCAGCCAGGTGCCTTGGCGCAGGAGCAGCGCCAGCCCGTCCTCGGTGTGCCCGCGCATGATGAGCTTTTCGGCGCGGGCGATGCGCCACGCCTGCCGGCGGCGTGGAAGGTGACGCCTCAGCAGGACGAGGAGGAGGCAGAACACCAGGAAGGCGATGCAGACCAGGCCTGGTCCCATGAAGATCAGTTCGAAGAGATCCGCGCCGGAGGGCATGGGCCGGGAGCCTAGCCCCCTTCGAGGGGGCGCGGGGGGACTACTGGTTCAGGGACTGGTAGGCGGCCTCGACGCGGGCTGCCATGCCGATCTCGGCGGAGGTGAGCGCACCGTTGTCACCGGCGCAGAGCTGGATCTGGGTGCGGCCGTCGAGGCGGCGGATGTGGGGGCGTACCCCGAAGGTGTCTGCGGCGACCGAGATGTGCTCGGTCAGCACGGCATGTTCGGTGTCGTCGAGGGGAAGGGTGCGCTTGAGGCAGTCGCCTTCGTGGACCCAGCCGGTGAGTTGGGAGAGTGCGTCGCTGATGTAGTCGCGTCGTCGGCCCCGTTTCCAGACCGCACCCATCCGCACCTCCGATACCTCCCACGCGGCGATATCGGCTTGTGGCCGAATCTTGTCCGCACCGACACTTCGGTGAGACCTATCCTGCCCTCTATCGCGGCGCGTGTCCACGCGAACAAAACCGACTTCCTGCACTTCACGGGACGGTGTGTGCAGCGCGGACTCGCTTGGTGACACCGCGTCCACCACGAAGCCGGTTTGTCTGGCACGCTGTCCGCCGTGCCTAACTTCTCCTCCGAGATCCGAATCATCGTCGGTGCAGCCATCATCGCCGACGGGCGCGTGCTGGCCTGTGAGCGTTCCGAACCGGCCGAGGTGGCCGGACGGTGGGAGTTTCCTGGCGGAAAGGTGGAGCCCGGTGAAACGGAGCACGACGCGCTCGTCCGCGAGTGCGAGGAGGAGCTGGGCGTGACCGTCGAGGTCGGCGAGCGGGTCGGCCAGGACGTGATGCTCGGCCACGGCCGCGCGGTGCTCAAGGTGTACACGGCGCGGCTGGTCACGGGCGTGCCGCAGCTGATCGAGCACGCCGAGTTCCGCTGGCTGGCCGCGCACGAGCTGCACACCGTGCCGTGGCTGCCCGCCGACGCGCCGATCGTCGCGGCCCTGCCGAAGTTCATGGGAGATGGGGCGTAGCTCACGCTACCTCGACAATTAAGGCCTGCCTTACCTAAGCTCCGTTTCCGTTGGCTGAACCCCTACGAAGCGGGCGGCCGGGGAGGCTCGTGGTGCACGGTGCGGTGAGGCGCGGCGGTGTCGCCGTGCTCGGCGTGCTCGTGCTGCTGGCCGCGGTCGCGGCGAGCCTGACCGTCGGCAGTCGGCACGTTCCCCTGGCCGAGGCGCTCGACGCGCTGCTGCGTCCGGCGCCGACCGAGGCCGCGCTGATCGTCCGTGAGCTGCGTGTGCCGCGTACCCTAGTCGGGCTCGAGGTAGGCGCGGCGCTGGCGCTGGCCGGCGTGATCATGCAGGCGCTGACCCGCAACCCGCTCGCCGAGGCCCGGGTCCTGGGCATCTCCGCGGGCGCGGCGACCGGTGTCGTCTGCGCGATCGCGTTTGCCGGTGCGGCGAGCCTCGCCTCCTGGATCTGGTTCGGGCTGGCCGGGGCCGCGGCCGCCGGGGCGCTGGTGTTCATCGTCGCCGCCCGCACCCGGGATGGCTCCGGCCCGGTGAGCCTCGCGCTGTCCGGCGCGGCCATCGACGCCGGGCTCGGCGCGCTCATCTACGGCGTCCTCAGCATCGACGCGGCCACCTTCGAGCAGTACCGCTTCTGGGTCGTCGGCTCCATCGCCGGGCGTACCCCCGCCATGGCCGCGCAGGTCGCGCCGTTCCTGCTGGCCGGGCTGCTGCTCGCGGCGGTCGCGGCGCGCGGCCTGGACGCGCTGGCGCTGGGCGACGACGTCGCCCGCGGCCTGGGCCACCGCATTCAGCGGGTACGCCTCGCCGCCGCCGTCGCCGCGATCGTGCTCACCGGCGCGGCCGTCGCCCTGGCCGGCCCGATCGCGTTCGTCGGCCTCGCCGTGCCGCACCTGGCCCGCGCCCTGGTCGGCACCGCGCACCGCTGGGTCCTGCCGCTGTCGGCCCTGCTCGGCGCGGCCCTGGTGCTGTTCGCAGACGTGCTGGGCCGGATCATCACGCCGCCCGGCGAGGTCCCCGCAGGTGTGGTCACCGCACTCGTTGGCGCGCCCGTGCTGCTCTGGCTGGTTCGCCGCGCCAAGGTGGTGACCGCGTGATCGTCCGGGCCGGTTTCGCGAGCTTCGTGCTGCCGCGCCGCACCCTGCTGGTCACGCTGGGGCTCGGCGTGGCGCTGGTGGCCGCGATGATCGCCGCGGTCAGCCTCGGCACGATGACCGTGCCACCGGCGGACGTGGTCCGCTCCCTGCTCACCGGCGGCACCGACTACGACCTCGTCGTACGCGAGCTGCGCTGGCCGCGCGTCGTGCTCGGGGCGGCCTGCGGGGCCGCGTTCGGGCTGGGCGGCGCGCTGATCCAGTCCGTGGCCCGCAACCCCCTGTCCAGCCCGGACGTCATCGGCGTGACCCAGGGCGCGGGGCTGGCGGCGACCATCGCGCTGACCTCCGGCATGGCGTACGAGCTGATCGCCCCCACCGCGATGGCGGGCGGCCTGCTCGCCGCGGTCGTGGTGTTCGCCTTCGGCGCGCGCACCGGGTTCGCGGCCAACCGGTTCGTGCTGGCCGGGGTCGCGGTCGCGTTCGCGCTGCGGGCCGGCATCGAGGTGGTGATGTCGTCGGCGGAGACCATCGACGCGCTGCGCGCCCAGATCTGGCTCATCGGCTCGCTCAACGGCCGCGGCTACGAGGAGGCCGGCGCGATCGGCCTGGTGCTGCTGATCGCCCTGCCGCTGCTGCTGTGGGCTGCCAGGGCACTGCGGACCAGCGCCCTGGACGACGACACCGCCCGCGCCCTCGGGACCCGTCCGGCCGCCCGCCGGGTCGCGGTCGGGGCGCTGGGCGTGGTGCTCGCCGCGGCGGCGACCGCGCAGGTCGGCGCGGTGGACTTCGTCGCACTGGTCGCGCCGCAGGTCGCCCGGCGGCTGTCCCGGGCCGAACGCCCACCCCTGGCCGCGTCCGCGCTGGCCGGTGCGACGCTGGTGGTCGCGGCCGACCTCGCCGCCCGGATGCTGCTCGCCCCGACCCAGCTGCCCGTCGGCGTGCTCACCGCCGGCATCGGCGGCCCCTACCTGGTCTACCTGCTCATCAGGAGGCGCCGATGAAGTCCGCCCCGCCCTCGGCCGACGTCGCCGGGCCCGTCCACGGGGAGGCTCCGCTGAGGCTCGCCGGACAGGATCTCGTCGTCGGCTACGACGAACGGACCGTCATCGACGGGCTCTCCGTCGACATCCCGAGCGGCCGGCTCACCGTCATCATCGGGCCGAACGCGTGCGGCAAGTCGACGCTGCTGAGGACCCTCGGCCGCCTGCTCAAGCCGAAGGGCGGCAGCGTGCTGCTCGACGGCGAGCTGCTGCACGAACTCCCGCCCCGCCGGGTCGCCCAGCGCCTCGGCGTGCTGCCGCAGTCGCCGCTGGTGCCCGAGGGCGTCACCGTCGCGGACCTGGTGGCCCGCGGCCGCCAGCCGCATCAGCGCTGGTGGCAGCAGTGGTCCCCGGCCGACCAGGAGGCTGTCAGGGCGGCCCTGGCCGACGCCGACATCGCCGACCTGGCCGACCGCCCCGTCGAGGCGCTGTCGGGCGGCCAGCGCCAGCGCGTCTGGATCGCCATGGCACTGGCCCAGCAGACCGAGGCGCTGCTGCTCGACGAGCCGACCACGTTCCTCGACGTCGCCCACCAGGTCGAGGTGCTGCGCCTGATGCGCCGCCTCCAGCAGGGCGGCCGCACCGTGGTGGCGGTCCTGCACGAGCTGAACCAGGCCGCCCGCTACGCCGACCATGTGATCGCCATGAAGGCAGGCCGCATCGTCGCTTCCGGGCCGCCCGCCGAAGTCATCACGACGGCCCTGATCACCGACGTCTTCTCCCTCGACTGCACCGTCGTCCCCTGCCCGGTCACCGCCACCCCGCTGGTGATCCCCAACCCCTGACCACCCCTGGCGATCTTGCGTGAACTGTGGGCACGACACGCGCCAAGCGGACATCTCGCCGACAGTCCGCGCAAGATCGCCGCGATCTCGGCATGAGCCGGGAGGACTTCGCCGCGGAACGAGCGGCGGAGCGTACAGAGATCCAGGAAGGAAGTGGCGCTGTGAAGAGGCGTCTTGTTCTCGTGGCGGCGGTTGCCGCCTCGCTCGCGCTGGCGGGCTGCGGCACGGCGAAGGAGGACGCCGGCGATGGCGCGGCCACCGTCGAGGTCACCCACGCGATGGGCACGACGAAGGTCCCGGCCGCGCCCAAGCGTGTCGTCGTGCTGGACACCGACAAGGTCGACACCGCGCTGACGCTGGGCGTCAAGCCGGTCGGCGCGGCCCGCGCCGGCGAGCTGACCGGCTGGCCGACGTACTTCGGCGCCGGCGCGACCGACGGCATCACCGAGGTCGGCGTGCTCGACGAGCCCGACCTCGAAGGCATCGCCGCGCTCAAGCCCGACCTGATCCTCGGCTCCAAGTTCCGCCAGGAGAAGTTCTACGCCGAGCTGTCGAAGATCGCCCCCACGGTGTTCACCGAGAACGTGGGCAAGACCTGGAAGGCCAACTTCCTGCTCGACGGCTTGGCCCTCGGCAAGGAGCAGCAGGCCAAGGACCTCCTCGCGGCGTACGAGAAGCGCGCCAAGGAGGTCGGCGCGGCCATCCCCAACGCCGCCAACCTGAAGATCTCCCTGGTCCGCTTCATGCCCGACCACATCCGCGTCTACGGCCCCGAGTCCTTCTCCGGCATCGTCCTCGGCGACACCGGCCTCGGCCGCCCCGAGCGCCAGCTCCTGTCCGCCAAGGACGACAAGCGCTTCGACAAGGTCAGCGCCGAGCGCCTCACCGAGGTCGACGGCGACTTCATCTTCATCGCCGCCTACGGCGAGAAGTCCGCCACCGAGCAGGCCAAAATCACCGCCGGCCCCCTCTGGGCGACCCTCGGCGCGGTGAAGGCCGGCAAGACCCGGATCGTCGCCGACGAAACCTGGATGACCGGCATCGGCGTCACCGCCGCCAACAAGATCCTCGACGACCTCACGAGCCACCTGAAGTAGCCCCGGTAACGACGATCGCGGCGATCACCGTGGCCCGTGGGCCACAGGGTGATCGCCGCGATCGTGTCTTCAGCGCTCGGGGTGGTAGTAGTTCAGCGTGGCCGGGTTGATGGGGAACGTGATGTCGTCGCCGAAGGGGGAGGCGGCAGCCGCCCGGTCGGAGAGCATTTCGTTCAGGTTCACGTGGCCGGAGGGGTTGACCTCTGACGGCTGGGGCGGCGTTAGTTCGCGGCCGAAGTCGACCGGGGCCTGGCCGTCGGTGACCGTCACGGGGCCGGCGTGCACGGTGGGGCCGGCGGGCACGGTGGCGGCCAGCTGGTCACGGCGGAGAATTTTGCGTCCGAATACCACCAGCGGATCATAGCGGCGATCCACGACCCGTTCCTTCATGGGGATGATGGCGTTGTCGGTGATCTTGATGTGTTCGGGGCAGACCTCGGTGCAGCACTTGGTGATGTTGCAGTAGCCCAGGCCCTGGGACTGCTGCGCGATCTCCTTGCGGTCGTGGCGGGCGTCGAGGGGGTGCATGTCCAGCTCGGCGGCGCGGATGAACAGGCGCGGGCCGGAGAAGGCCGGCTTGTTCTCGTCGTGGTCGCGTACGACGTGGCAGGTGTTCTGGCACAGGAAGCACTCGATGCACTTGCGGAACTCCTGCGAGCGCTCCACGTCGATCTGCTGCATCCGGTACTCGCCGGGGGCCACGTCGGCGGGCGGCGCGAACGCGGGCATCTCCTGTGCCTTCTGGTAGTTGAAGGACACGTCGGTGACCAGGTCGCGGATGACCGGGAAGGTCCGCAGCGGGGTGACCGTGATGGTCTCGTCCTCCTCGAAGGTGGACATCCGGGTCATGCAGCCGAGGCGGGGCATGCCGTTGATCTCCATCGAGCAGGAGCCGCACTTGCCGGCCTTGCAGTTCCAGCGGCAGGCCAGGTCGGGTTCCTGGGTGGCCTGCAGCCGGTGGATGACGTCGAGCACGACCTCACCCTCGTTGACCTCGACCTTGTAGTCGTTGAGCTGGCCGCCGGCCGCGTCCCCGCGCCACACCTTGAATTGCCGCACGGTCATGACAGCTCCTTGTCGGTCATGTACTTGGCCAGCTCGGACTTGTCGAACAGGGCGAGCAGGTCGGGGGTCATCATGGGGATCGGCTGGTGGGTGAGGTCCACGTCGCCGGTGGGGGTGAGCGCGCAGACCAGGTTGACCTGCCGCCACTTCGGGTCCATCTTCGGGAAGTCCTCGCGGGTGTGGCCGCCGCGCGACTCCTCGCGCTCCAGCGCGGCCTTCGCGGTGCACTCCGACACGACCAGCATGTTGCGCAGGTCGAGGGCGAGGTGCCAGCCCGGGTTGTACCGGCGGCCGCCGGTCGCGCCGACCTTGCGGATGCGCTCCTTCAGCTCCGACAGGCGCGACAGCGACTCCTGCAGCTCGCCCTTGCGGCGGATGATGCCGACCAGGTCGCCCATCACGTCCTGAAGGTCACTCTGCAGGGTGTACGGGTTCTCGCCGCCGTCGCGGGCCAGCGGGGTGAGCGCCTCCTCGACCGCCGCGGCGACCTGCTTGTCGTTCACCTTGGGCCGCTTGGCCAGGGTGTCGGTGTAGCTCGCCGCGTACTCGCCCGCGCGCTTGCCGAAGACCAGCAGGTCGGACAGGGAGTTGCCGCCGAGGCGGTTGGAGCCGTGCATGCCGCCGGACACCTCGCCGGCCGCGTAGAGGCCCAGCACGCCCGCGGACGCGGTGTCCGGGTCGACCTCGACGCCGCCCATCACGTAGTGGCAGGTCGGGCCGACCTCCATCGGCTGCGAGGTGATGTCGACGTCGGCCAGTTCCTTGAACTGGTGGTACATCGACGGCAGCTTCTTGAGGATCTCCGCGGCCGGGCGGCGCGAGGCGATGTCGAGGTAGACGCCGCCCGCCTTGGTGCCGCGACCGGCCTTGACCTCGGAGTTGATGGCACGGGCCACCTCGTCGCGGGGCAGCAGCTCGGGGGGACGCCGGTTGTTGTCCGGGTCGGTGTACCAGCGGTCGGCCTCCTCGGGCGTCTCCGCGTACTGCTTGCGGAACACGTCCGGGACGTACTCGAACATGAAGCGCTTGCCGTCGGAGTTCTTGAGGATGCCGCCGTCGCCGCGGACCGACTCGGTGACCAGGATGCCCCGCACCGACGGCGGCCACACCATGCCGGTCGGGTGGAACTGCAGGAACTCCATGTTGATCAGCTTCGCCCCGGCGCGCAGCGCCAGCGCGTGGCCGTCACCGGTGTACTCCCAGGAGTTCGAGGTGACCTTGTAGGAGCGGCCGACGCCGCCGGTGGCCAGCACCACGGCGGGGGCCTCGAACAGCACGAACTCGCCGGACTCGCGGTGGTAGCCGAACGCGCCCGCGATCCGCTTCTGACCGCCGGTCTCGTCGAGCAGCAGCTCGGTGATGGTGCACTCGGCGAACACGCGCAGCCGGGCGTCGTACGCGCCGTGCTGGGCCTTGTCCTCCTGCTGCAGCGAGACGATCTTCTGCTGCAGGGTGCGGATCAGTTCCAGGCCGGTGCGGTCGCCGACGTGGGCCAGGCGCGGGTACTCGTGGCCGCCGAAGTTGCGCTGCGAGATCTTGCCGTCCTTGGTCCGGTCGAAGAGCGCGCCGTACGTCTCCAGCTCCCAGATCCGCTCCGGCGCCTCCTTGGCGTGCAGCTCGGCCATCCGGTAGTTGTTCAGGAACTTGCCGCCGCGCATGGTGTCGCGGAAGTGGACCATCCAGTTGTCGTTCGGGTTGACGTTGCCCATCGCGGCGGCCGCGCCGCCCTCGGCCATGACCGTGTGGGCCTTGCCGAACAGCGACTTCGAGATGATGGCGACCTTCTTGCCGGCCAGCCGGGCCTCGATCGCGGCGCGCAGACCCGCGCCGCCGGCGCCGATCACGACGACGTCGTACCAGTGCTTCTCAATGTTGATCATTTGTGCCACCTATCCCGGCTCAGCCGATGAACCGCAGGTCGCTCCACCAGCCGGCGGCGAGACCCATGATGTAGAAGTCGGTGAGGGCCAGCGTCGCCAGCGTGATCCAGGCGAGCCCCATGTGCCGGGCGTTCAGCTTGGACACCCAACCCCAGAGCCGGTAGCGCACCGGGTGCTTGGAGAAGTGCTTGAGGCGGCCGCCGATGATGTGCCGGCAGGAGTGGCAGGAGGCGGTGTACGCCCACAGCATGATCACGTTGATCCACAGGATCACGTTGCCCAGCCCGAACCCGAAGCCGCTCGGGGAGTGCATCGCGATGACGGCGTCCCAGGTGTTCAGGAGCGAGATCAGCACGGCGGCGTAGAAGGCGTACCGGTGCGCGTTCTGGAAGATGAGCGGGAACCGGGTCTCGCCGGAGTACTTCGTGTGCCCGTCGGGCACCGCGCAGGCTGGCGGCGACAGCCAGAACGACCGGTAGTACGCCTTGCGGTAGTAGTAGCAGGTCAGCCGGAAGAGCAGCAGGAACGGCAGGGACAGCGCCGCGAACGGGATCAGCGGGCTGTCCGGGATGAACCGTCCGAACTCGGCGGCGGCCGGGTCGCAGCCCAGCGAGACGCAGGGGGAGTAGAACGGGGTCAGGTAGTGGTACGCGTCGACCCAGTACAGCTTCTGCATGAACACCCGGAAGGTCGCGTACGCGACCCAGGCGGTGAGGCCAATGACCGTCAGCACCGGTGCGAGCCACCAGCGGTCGGTGCGCAACGTCTTGGCCTCGATCGCGGCGCGCGGTTTCGCGCCGGCCGGCCTCGTTGCCGTCGTCGTCATCTTCGTCGCTCCCTGAGATACGCAGTCGTGGGAACACGTGCGTGGATCAATCACGGACACGTTACGCCGAAAGATGTCGATCATGTGACTCGGGACACTGTGATGTGTCGCATCGCAGCCTTGTCGACTGCCGCCACCAGCGGTAATGCGGCCAAGATCGCTCGACTTGCCAGGCAGGTGTGCGAATGCGAGCGCAAGATACGCACAGGTGCCGGGCAAGTCGAGCGATCAAGGGCCGGGCGGGACGTCAGCCGCTGGCGTTGCCGGTGATGTTCCAGGAGGCCAGGTGCAGGGCCGGGGAGGTCCATGCGCCGAGGAAGACGCGCGACGGCTGGGGCACCGCTTCCGCGCCGACGCCGAGCACCGCGCCCGGCCCGAGGGCCTGCGGGTAGAGCTGGGTGAAGCGCATGTTGCGCACCGGGCGGGTCACCTCGCCCCCCTCGATCAGCCAGACGCCGTTGCGGGTCAGACCGGTGAGCGCCAGGGTGCGCGGGTCGAGGACCCGGGTGTACCAGAGATCGGTGATCAGCAGGCCGCGCCGCACCCGCGAGATCATCTCCTCGACGCCGCTACTGCCCGGGGCGAAGCCGAGGTTGTTCGGCATCGGACCCCAGGCCGGGCTGCCCCCGTGGCCGGTCGACGCGGTCCCGGCCGCCGCGGCGGTGCGCCGGTCGTGCGCCAGCGCCGTCGTGACGCCCTTCTCCACCAGGGCGAGCCGGGTGCGCGGGGTGCCCTCACCGTCGAACGGCTCGCGCGGGTCGTCGTACAGGCTGATCGCCTCGTCGAACTGTGCCGCGCCCAGCTCGGCGAACGAGCGCCGCTCCTGGACCGCCTTGGCGTTGAAGCCGAACAACGAGAAGTTGGTGAGCAGGTCGGCCACGGCCTCCGGTTCGAGGACCACTTCGTAGTGGCCGGGCGGCAGTTCGACCGGGTCCGCCTGGGAGCGGGCCTTGGCCGCGGCGCGAGCGCCCTGAGCCGCCCCGTCGAGGTCGGACAGCCGCACGCTGGAGCGGCGGGCCACCCCGTCCGCGCCGTTCTCCCGCGCGATGCCGTCCAGCTCCGCGGTCGTGGCCTGTGCGGACAGCGCCTGACCCGCGGAGTTGCGGTAGACGCCGGACCAGTGGCCGGTCTGGCAGTAGCCGGCCGTCTCCAGGCCGCCCGCCGCGTCGACGAAGGCCCGCACCCTGGCCGCCCGGTCGTCGGGGGAGGCGTCGCGGGTCGCCTCGTCCACCGTGCCGGGCAGCACGAGCGGGGCCGGGCCGGCCAGGCCGGGCCAGCCGGGGTCGCGGGGAGCCGAGCGCACCGCGGCGGCCGTGCGCGCGACCAGCGAGGTCAGCCCTTCGGGGCCGGTCAGCGTGGTGGTCGTGCTGACGGTACGGCCGTCGAGGTGGGCGCGCAGCCGCACGGCGACGGTGTCCTCGGCGACGTTCTGGTGGATGCGCGAGTTGGCGAACCGGGTCAGCGCCCGGTGCACCGCGTCGGCGGTCACGTCGATCTCGGCCCCGGGCAGCGCCCGCTGGGCCAGCTCCAGCACCTGCTCGGCAGCGTTGGAAACGTTCATGCCCGCTCCTCGCTTCGCTCGTCACCGGCATGTGTCGTGCTCATGATTCGCTCGCTGTGCTCGCTCATGCCCGCACCCCCACGCGCACGTTCTGGAAGCGGGCCGGCGCGGACGGGTGGCCGGTGTGGCCGACCTGGGTCGGCTGGCCCTTGCCGCAGTTCGGCGTGCCCCAGTACTCGATCTCGCTGGACAGCATGTCCATGGACTGCCAGAACTTCGGCCCGATCCCGGTGTACGTGGGATTGCGCAGCATCCGGCCCTTCTTCCCGTTCTTCACCTCGTACGCGATCTCGCAGCCGAACTGGAAGTTGAGCCGCTTGTCGTCGATGGACCAGGAGCGGTTGTTCTCCATGAACACCCCGTCGTCGGTCTCGGCGATGATCTGCTCCAGGGTGTGCGGGCCGGGTTCGAGGCCGACGTTGGTCATCCGCACCATGGGCAGCCGGGCCCAGCCGTCGGCCCGCACGCTGCCGCCGTAGTCGAGTCCGGCCAGTGTCGCCGAGTCCCGCCCGGCCAGCACACCGACCCAGATCCCGTCCTTGACGGCGTACCGCTTGGCCGCCGGGGTGCCCTCGTCGTCGAAGCCGAAGCTGCCCAGCGCGCCGGGCAGGGTCGGGTCGATGGTGATGTTCATCAACTCCGAGCCGTAGCGCAGCGAGCCGAGCTGGGCCAGGTCCAGCCAGGACGTGCCGGCGAAGGCGGCCTCCCAGCCGAGGATGCGGTCCAGCTCGATGGCGTGCCCGACGGACTCGTGGATCTGCAGGAACAGCTGCTCGCCGCCGAGGATCAGCGCGGTCTCGCCGCTCGGGCACAGCGGCGCGGTCAGCAGCGCGCGCGACTCGTCGGCCAGGCGCGGCGCGTGGGCGAGCAGGTCCAGGCCCTGGACGAGCTCCCAGCCGCGGGTGCCGTACTGGCCGCGGGCCGCCGGGTAGGAGCGCACCTGGGTCTCGCCCTCGCCGATCGCGGTGGCCTGGATGCCCGCGCCGCACTCGCGTACGTGCTGGTCGATGCGGTGGCCTTCGCTGGAGACGAACCACTTGCGGGTGTCCCAGATCTGGTAGACGCCGGTGGCCTGGTCCGCGCCGTGCTCGACCATCGTCTTGGTGGCGTGGGTGAGCAGGTCGCCCTTGTCGGACAGCGGCACGGCGAGCGGGTCGATCAGGCACTCGCTGGCCCAGGTCGCGCTGCCGACGGTGGTCGGCACCAGGTCCACGCCCGGCCCGGCGACGCGGGCGCTGGCCTTGGCGATGGCCGTGGCACGGGCGCCGGCGAGCCGGGCCGCGCTGTCGGACAGGTCCGGTACGGCATAGAAGCCCCAGCTGGAGCCGACGAGCGCGCGTACGCCGAGGCCGGCGGACTCGTCCGAGTTCAGTTCCTCGACCTCGCCGTTGCGGGCCTCCATGGACTCGTAGCGCTTGTGCATCACCCGCGCGTCGGCGTAGCGCGCACCCGCGTCCAGCGCCGCCGCCACCGCCGCCTCCGCGACGTCGAAAAAGCTCATGATCGCCACCCTAGTCCGCGACTGACCGATCCGACGCCCCTGCGCCGTGATCGTCGGACTTGCCTGGCAATCGGGGGAATCATGGGCGCTCTTTCGCCCGTTTGCCAGGCAATTCGAGTGATCAATCCGATGGCGTTAGCCACTTGTTACTTAGCGCGTCTGGTGACGACACGCCGGGGTCCGTTACCTTTTGGCGCACGAGTATGAAAGTTTTCTTCATCGGCAGGGACGGGAGCGGCAATGACGCACGACGCTGCAAGCCCCCCGTATCTGCAGGTCGACGACCTGCGGGTGCGCTTCAACACCGCGGACGGCGAGGTCCGTGCGGTGGACGGGGTGAGCTTCGGCCTCCACAGAGGGCGAACGCTCGGCATCGTCGGCGAGTCCGGCTCGGGCAAGAGCGTCACGAGTCTAGCGGTGATGGGCCTGCACGATCCGGCCCGCACCCGGATCACCGGCGGCATCACGCTGGGCGGGCGGCAGCTCGTCGGGCTGTCCGACGGCGACATGCGCAAGCTGCGCGGCCGTGACGTCGCCATGATCTTCCAGGACCCGCTGTCGGCGCTGCACCCGTTCTACACGGTCGGCCGGCAGTTGGTGGAGGCCTACCGCACGCACCATCCGGACGCGTCGAAGGCGCAGGCCAGGCAGCGCGCACTGGACATGCTCGACCGGGTGGGCATCCCGCAGCCGGACCGGCGCCTGCACCAGTACCCGCACGAGTTCTCCGGCGGCATGCGCCAGCGCGTGATGATCGCGATGTCGCTGATGAACGATCCGGCGCTGCTCATCGCCGACGAGCCGACCACCGCGCTCGACGTGACCGTGCAGGCGCAGATCCTCGACCTGCTCGCCGACCTGCAGCGCGAGTTCCACAGCGCGATCATCCTGATCACCCACGACCTGGGCGTGGTGAGCCAGGTCGCCGACGAGGTGCTGGTCATGTACGGCGGCCGGGCCGTCGAGCACGGCACCGTCGCGCAGGTGATGCGCGGGCCGCAGCACCCGTACACGTGGGGCCTGCTGGCCAGCATCCCGAGCCTGCACGGCGACCCCGAGGTCGAGCTCAAGCCGATCAAGGGCAACCCGCCGAGCCTCATCAACGTGCCGACCGGCTGCGCGTTCCACCCGCGCTGCGCGTACGCGATGAAGCCCGAGCCGTGCGCCGCGCAGGTGCCACAGCTGCTCGCCGTGCAGGCCGACGGCCGTGACACCGGGATCCCGCTACGCGGCCTTAATCGGTCGTCGTCCTCCGCTCCGCTACAGACGACACCGAGCGGCCGCTCCGACGGGATCCCGCACCGGGTGGCCTGCCACCTGCCTGAGCCGCAGCGCATCAGCACCTATACCGACGAGATCGCACACGTGGGGGTGGCCCAGTGACGCAACCGTTGCTCAGGGTGCGGGGGCTGACCAAGCATTTCGCCGTGCGCCAGGGGGCGACCGGGGCGAAGGCGGCGGTGCGCGCGGTCGACGGGCTCGACTTCGACGTGCACGCCGGCGAGACGCTCGGGCTGGTCGGGGAGTCGGGCTGCGGCAAGACCACCACCGGCCGAATGCTGGTGCGCCTGCTGGAGCCGACCGCGGGCAGCATCGAGTTCGAGGGTCGCGACATCACCAAGTTGGGCCGCCGCGCGATGCGCCCGCTGCGGCAGGACCTGCAGATCATCTTCCAGGACCCGTACTCGTCGCTGAACCCCCGGCACACCGTCGGCAAGATCGTGGCGATGCCGCTGGAGGTCAACGGCATCAACCCGCCCGGCGGGGTCAAGGCCCGGGTGCAGGAGCTGCTGGAGCTGGTCGGGCTCAACCCGGAGCACTACAACCGCTTCCCGCACGAGTTCTCCGGCGGGCAGCGCCAGCGCATCGGCATCGCGCGGGCGCTCGCACTGCGCCCGAAGCTGATCGTCGCCGACGAGCCGGTGTCGGCCCTGGACGTGTCGATCCAGGCCCAGGTGGTGAACCTGCTGCGCGAGCTGCAGCGGGAGCTGGACCTGGCCTTCGTCTTCATCGCGCACGACCTGGCCATCGTGCGCCACTTCAGCCGCCGGGTCGCCGTGATGTACCTGGGCAAGGTCGTCGAGATCGGCGACCGGGCCGACATCTACGAGCGCCCGCGGCACCCGTACACCAAGGCACTGCTGTCGGCGGTGCCGGACGTCGCCGCGTTCGGCGAGCCCCGGCAGCGCATCCGCCTGACCGGCGACGTGCCGACCCCGCTGAACCCCCCGTCCGGCTGCCGCTTCCGCACCCGCTGCTGGAAGGCCCAGGACGTGTGCGCGACGGAAGAGCCGCCGCTGCTGGTCCGTGAAGGGAGTGGGCAGGAGGTCGCTTGTCACTTCCCGGAGCCTGCGGAGGGAAGCGGCAAGCACAGTCCGGAGCCTGCGGAGGGAAGCGGCAAGCAGAGCCCGGAGCCTGGCGACCGAACGACGGCGCCCAGCCAGGCGCATTCCGGAGCAGGCCAGGAGAACGGACACGAGGTGGCGGCATGAGCCTGTCGCAGATCGAGACGGACGCCGTCGGCGTCGACGCGGCCGTGACACCGGTCGCGCAGCCCGGCATGGTGGGCCGCTCACCCGGCCGGCTGGCCTGGGCCCGGCTGCGGGCCAACCGCACCGCGATGGTCAGCGGCTGGATCATGGTGTTCTTCGTCGTGCTCGGACTGGCCGCGCCCCTGGTCGAGCTGGTGTACGGGATCAGCCCGTTCGAGCAGTTCCAGGACAAGATCGCCAACAACAGCCTGCCGCTGGGCTACTTCGGCGGCGTCTCGGGCGAGCACTGGTTCGGCCTGGAGCCGCAGCTGGGCCGCGACATCTTCATCCGGCTCGTGTACGGACTGCGCACGTCGCTGTTCATCGCGGTCTCGGCGGCGCTGTTGACCACAGGGCTGGGCATCGTGCTCGGCATCGTCGCGGGCTACCTGGGCGGCTGGATCGACGCGGTGATCAGCTGGGTCATCGACTTCGCGCTGGCGCTGCCGTTCCTCATCTTCGCGCTGGCCATCATGCCGACGGTGACCGCACGCTTCTACGGGCCGCGCGACGAGATCCCGGTGCCGTTCCGGATCGGCGTCATGATCTTCCTGTTCGCGCTGTTCGGCTGGACCGGCACGGCCCGCCTGGTCCGCGGGCAGGTGATCTCGCTGCGCGAGCGGGAGTTCATCGAGGCGGCACGGGCCAGCGGCGCGGGGTTGTTCCACATCCTGTTCCGCCAGCTGCTGCCGAACCTGTGGGCGCCGATCCTGGTGTCGTTCTCGCTGGCGGTGCCGGGCTACATCACCGGTGAGGCGGCGCTGTCCTTCCTGGGCATCGGCGTGGTCGACCCGACCCCGGACTTCGGCGTGATGATCAACAAGAGCCTGAGCTACGCGCAGACCGATCCGGCGTACCTCATCTTCCCGGGCGTGGTGATCTTCCTGCTGGTGCTGGCGTTCAACCTGTTCGGCGACGGCCTGCGCGACGCGCTCGACCCCAAGTCGTCCCGGTAGGAGGCACGAGATGCTGCGATTCCTGATCAAGCGCCTGCTGCTCGGTGCGCTGACGATGTTCGCCGTCAGCCTGGTCGCCTTCGGCATGTTCTTCATGCTGCCGCGCGACGCGGTGGCCACCATGTGCGTGAAGAACTGCAACCCCGAGCGGCTGGAGCGGGTGCGCGTCGAGCTGGGTCTCAAGGACCCGCTGATCGACCAGTACACCGGCTACATGAAAGGCATCTTCGTGGGCCGGGACCTGGGCAGCGCGCAGGGCGGCTACTGCGACGCGCCGTGCCTGGGCTACTCGTACACCAGCAGTGAAGAGGTGTCCGACATCTTCGCCCGGGTGCTGCCGGTGACGCTGAGCATCGTGCTCCCGGCGGCCGTGCTGTGGCTGGGACTGGGCATCGGCCTGGGCATGCTGTCGGCGCTCAAGCGCGGCACCGTCTTCGACCGGCTGGCCATCGGCTTCTCGCTGACCGGCGCGTCCATGCAGCTCTACTTCGTGGGCGGCATGCTGATGATCATCTTCGTGTACACGCTGAAGATCCTGCCGGTGCCGCACTACACCTCGCTGTGGGAGGACCCGCTGGACTGGGCGGGCGGGCTGGTGCTCGCCTGGGTGGCGCTGGCCTTCCTGTTCTCCGCGGTCTACGCGCGGCTGTCGCGGGCGCAGATGCTGGAGACCCTGGCCGAGGACTTCGTGCGCACCGCGCGGGCCAAGGGCCTGAGCAGATCGCGGGCGTACGGCCGGCATGCGCTGCGCGCGGCGATCACCCCGATCGTGACCATCGCCGGGCTGGACATCGGCGGCGCGCTAGGCGGCACCGTGATCACCGAGACCACCTTCGGCATCCAGGGCCTGGGCCGCACCGCCGTCGAGGCGGTCCGCCTCGGCGACCTTCCGACGATCATGGCGACCGTGCTCATCTCGGCGGTCTTCATCGTCGTCGCCAACATCGTGGTCGACCTGCTCTACGCGGTCATCGACCCGCGGGTGCGGCTCGGCTAGCGCACCCCGCCCGCCGTACGAAGAGGTATGGCGAAATTCGTCAATCACTGCTACACAGTTCGTAAGTTTCCTTCACACCACCGGCACGGGAGTGAATATGAGATCGAGAGCGGTATTGGCCCTGGGCAGCGTGCTCGCGCTGTCCGTGGCCCTGGGCGCGTGCAGCGAGAACACGAACACCGATAGCGGCGTCGACACCGACCGCCAGTCCAGCGGCGTGATCGCGACGGACCCGAAGGACTCGATGGGCCCCGCGGCCGCGGTCTCGGGCGCCAGCAAGGGCGGCACGTTCACCGTCATCCGGCAGACCAAGATCTCGCACATGGACCCGCAGCGGGTCTACTCGTTCGTGGGCCTCAACACCGCCCCGCTCTACGCGCGCTTCCTCACCACCTGGAAGGACGACGGCAAGGGCAAGGTCGTGCTGGTAGGCGACCTCGCGGAGACCCCCGGCGTCAACGTCAACAAGGACTGCAAGGTCTGGGAATTCAAGATCAAGGACGGGGTGAAGTTCGAGGACGGCAGTGCGATCACCTCCAAGGAGATCGCGTACGGCATCGCCCGCTCGTTCGACCCGGACCTGGCCGGCGGCCCGACCTACATCCAGGAGTGGCTGGCCGACGACGCCGCCTTCGACAAGAAGTGGGACTTCAAGGCCAACAAGACGTCGCTGCCCCCGGGCCTGACCACGCCCGACGCCAAGACGCTGCGCTTCGAGTTCGCCAAGCCGCACTGCGACCTGCCCTTCGCCGCGTCGCTGCCGGCCACCGCGCCGCTGCCGCCGGCCAAGGACCTCGGTGTCGACCTGGACAACAAGCCGTTCTCGTCCGGCCCGTACAAGCTGGTCAAGAACACGGTCGGCGTGGAGATGGTGTTCGAGCGCAACGAGCACTGGGACGCCAACACCGACCCGGTGCGCAACGCGTACCCGGACAAGTTCGTCTACCAGTTCGGCCCGAACGCCGAGGCGCAGACCAACCGCCTCATCGCCGACGGTGACGCCGACAAGGCCACCCTCGGCTGGAACGGCGTGGACTCCTCGCTGGTCGCCAAGGTCGCCGGGGACAAGGCCCTGATGGACCGCACCCTGCGCGAGCCCACCCCGAGCGCGTGGCGTCTGTCCATCAACACCCAGCGGGTGCCGGACCTGTCGGTCCGCCAGGCGCTCAACTACGCCATCGACCGTCCCGGCATGGTCAAGGCCGCCGGCGGCGACCTGAAGGTGGCCCCGCTGACCACCCTGATGCCGCCGTCGACGCTCGGCTTCAAGAAGTACGACGCCTACCCGGCCGACATCGAGAAGGCGAAGTCGACGCTGGCCGGCAAGACCCCCGAGCTGGTTATGGTCATCGGCGACGACTCGGGCGCGCAGGAGCTGGGCACCCAGGTGAAGAACAACCTGGAGAAGGCCGGCTTCAAGATCACGATCAAGGTCATCCCGGCGGACAGCAAGCTGGACGAGACCAAGAAGAAGAACAACCCCTGGGACCTGTACCTGGACACCTGGGCGGCGGACTGGCCGAGCGGCGCCGCGCTGCTGCCGGTGCTCTTCGACGGCCGCACCATCAAGGACGAGGGCAACAGCAACACGTCCTACGTCAACAGCGACGCGATCAACGCCGAGTTCGACCGCGTGCTGGCCCTCGACCCGGCCGCCCAGGCGCCCGAGTGGGCCAAGCTGGACGAGCGGATCATGAGGGAGCTGGCCCCGGCCGTGCCGCTGTACGCGGACGTCATGTTCGTGATGCACGGCTCGAAGGTCGGTGGCGTCTACATCGACAGCATCTTCGGCTACCCCGCCTTCACCCGCGCCTTCGTCAAGCAGTAACGGGAACCTCGCACCACCGGGGCGGCACCCTTCGGGGCGCCGCCCTTTCCTGTCCTGGTGTTCCCGTTCGGCCATGGGCAGCTGACACCCCCACGAACCGTCCGCCCACGCATCTGGCTGCGGTGGGCGGAGTTGTCTCGCCGGTGCGGGTGCACGCGACGGGCGGCGGTCGGTGAAGGAGTGGGTCGGCGGGTCAGGTGCGGATCTCGGCCGGCTCGGTCTCCTGGATGATCACGGTGGGTGGGAGGTCGTCCAGGGCGTGCCGGGCGTAGATCTCGCTGTCCAGCTCCTGCGGGCCGAGGTAGCGCTCGGCGAGCGGGAGGGGCAGCAGCGCCCAGTCCCACGGCTCGACCGCCACCGCCGCCCGGACCGTCTCCGGCCGCCGGGCCGCCAACAGTGCCGCCAGCCACCCGCCGAAGCCGCGGCCGTACGCGGTGACCCGGGTCAGATCCAGGTCGGAGTGCTTGTCGGCGATGATGCGCAGCGCTTCGGCGTGATCGGCGACGGCCAGGTCGGCCACCCGGCGGTGGGTCACCTTCTCGAAGCTCGGCGACACCCCGACGGTGCCCCGGCCGTCGACCATGACCACGGCGAACCCGGCCTCGGCCCAGTGCCGGGCGGCGGTGAACGCGTCGTGGTCGTTGCGTACCTGCTGCTGGGTCGGGGTGTCCGGGAGGCACAGCAGCACGGGCAGGCGGCGGCCGAAGACGTGGCCCGGCGGGTACAGCACGGCGGTGGGCAGCCGCCGGTCGGTCACCCGGTCCAGGGCGGGGCGGTTCGTCGTCGCGGGCACCGGGCGGCGCGGGGTCAGTTCGGCCACCTGATTGCCGCCGAACCATACGGTGAGCTGCACGTCCTCGTCGTCGAGGCTGCGCAGGCCGGTCACCACGGTGTCCCCGCCGCAGGCGGCGCTGTGCCAGCCGGGCTGGCTGGTCAGCCGGTGCACCACCATGCCGCCGCTGGTGCTGCTGCGCACCCGGAACAGGTGCTGCTCGGCGGGCTCGCCCTCGCTGGCCTCGATGAGCAGGTCGCCCAGCTCGCCGCCGGCCGAGCCGGGGCCGAGCCGTCCGACGACGCGCCGGACGTACAGGTTCGGCGGGGTGAGCAGGGTGCCGTCGGCGAACAGGCAGCGCGCGTCGTACCCGTCATGGGAGATCTCACCGCCGACCAGCACCCGCCCGTCGGCGAGGTGGCGGGGCGTGCCGGCGATGGGGTTGACCCAGCGCGGGTCGGCCAGCTCGGCGTGCACCTGGGTCTCCCCGGTGCGGCGGTCCACCGCCAGCACCAGGCCGTGCCCCTGTGACCGGCGCAGGGCCGTGATCAGCGGACCGCCGTCGGCCCAGCGCACCATGCCCAGGTACGGGTAGATCTCGCGGTCCCAGTGCACGTCGACCCAGCCGCCGTCGAGGTCCAGCAGGTGCAGCGAGACCTGGTCGCCGCTGCGGCGGGTGGCCAGGATGCTCTCCCCGTCAGGCGACCACCACCAGCCGGTATGCCGTCCGAACCAGCCCGCGTACGGATCGGCCTCGCCCCAGCGGACCCCGTCCGGCTCGCCGGCCAGCAGCTCGTCCTCGCCGCCGGTGGCCACCCGCAGCGCGCCGTCGTGCAGGTACGCGATGCGGCGGCCGGTCGGGTCGGGCCGGGCCGCCAGGACCGGGCCCGGGGTCGGCAGGACGGCCGTGCCGTCGGCGTCGCGGCGATGGAGCCGGCCGCCCGAGGTCCAGACGACCACGGCCCCGGTGCGGTCGAACGCGAAGTCGTCCACCGCGTCGGCCACGGTATGGCTCCGGCCCGAGGCCGGTTCACACACGTCCAGCACATGATCATGCAGGTGGCCCACCCGAAGCCCGTCAGCACTGACGGCTATGCGGTGGCCAGGACCTGGACCGTCAGGCTGCTGCGCCTCCATGGCCGCGATGCTATCGACGCGGGAGGCGGGCGCGTGGCGGTTTGCCTGATGCGGGCTAGAGTGACCGGGTGGCTCGCAGCATCCTCTTCGTGCACGCGCATCCCGACGACGAGTCGATCGGCACCGGCGCGACCATGGCTCACTACGCGGCACAGGGCGCACACGTCACCCTGGTGACCTGCACGCTCGGTGAGGAGGGCGAGATCCACGTCCCCGAGCTCGCGCAGCTGGAGGCCGCACAGGGCGACCAGCTGGGCGGATACCGGCTGTCCGAGTTGAAGACGGCACTGGGCGCGCTGGGCGAGATCGACCACCGCATGCTCGGCGGGGCGGGGCGCTACCGTGACTCCGGCATGATGGGCACGCCCGCCAACGAGCACCCGCGCAGCTTCTGGGGCGCCGACCTCGAAGAGGCGTCCGCGCACCTCGTCGAGATCATGGACGAGGTCCGGCCCCAGGTCGTCGTCACGTACGACGCGAACGGCTTCTACGGCCACCCCGACCACATCCAGGCCCACCGGGTCGCCATGCGCGCCTCCGAGATCGCCGCCGAGCGCGGCTTCGGCCCGTCCAAGATCTACTGGACGGCGATGCCGCTGAGCGTGCTCAAGGCCGGTGTCGAGGCACTGGCCGACTCGACGGACAACCCGTTCGCGGGGATCACCGACGTGGCCGACTTCCCGTTCGGCACGCCCGACGAGGAGGTCGCGGCCTGCATCGACGGCTCCGACCACCACGACGCCAAGGTCGCCGCGCTGAAGGCGCACGCCACCCAGATCCCGGAGACGTCCTGGCTCTACTCCATCGCCGGCAACTTCGGCCAGGAGTTCATGGGCGTCGAGCACTACACGCTGGCGCACGGGGTGCGCGGGCGCGGCGACGGGCCGTACGGGTGGGAGACCGACCTGTTCAGCGGCCTGCCCGACGGTTCGCCGCTCGCGCGGTGAGGCTGCTGCTCGACTCCGCGCTACGCGCGATCGGGGCGCTGCTCGCGATCGTCCTGGGCACTGCGTCGGCGGTGCTGGAGGCGGTCTTCACGCCGTACCGCATCGCCGGGTGGCCGGCGGTGTGGCTGGTGCCGACGGCGCTGGTGGTCAGCCTGTTCCTGAGCTGGTTCGCCCGTGCGGCGACGGGTCTGGCCTGGGGCTGGTGGCTCGCCGCGGTACCGTGGTTCCTCGTCATGATCTTCGCGGTGGGCGGCACGCAGGAGGGCGACCAGATCGCCGCCAGCTGGCTCGGCCTGCTGGTGCTCGCCACGGGCGGCATCGGCTTCGTCGGCCCCGCGGCCTACCGCGCCGGCAAGCGCACCACCGCGCCACCCTCGCGAACCACCGCACCGCAACTCGCCGCTCCACAGCCGGGCCCATCCGCACCCTGACCGCATCCCCCCAGCTCAGAACCGCTGGCAGGTAAGGAAGGGCACCCTGCGCACCATATGCGTTAAGAAGGTGCCCTTCCTTCCTTGGTCAGGTGGTGGGGTTGTCGAGGCGGGTTATGACGTTCTGGTAGGCCGTGGCGGGGACGCGTTCGGTGCTGGTGAACGGGCGCTCGATCTGGTGGATCGTGAACAGCAGCAACGTGATCATGCCGACCACGGCGGTGGTCATCGCGAGCTGCGTGCCGATGTGGTCGAATCGGAAGAACAGGATCGGCATTCCGGCCAGCAGCGCGCCGAACAGCAGCGCGAACCAGGTCACGTCGCCGATCCGCTTGTCAGCCAGAGCGAGCCGGTCCTCGCGGGCCTGCATCACCGCGTGCACCGTGGTCTCCGGCGACTCGCTCTCCGGTGGGACCGGCACTCGGGCCGTGGCCTCGCGCAGGTCGTTGAGCAGCGTCCAGCCCTGCTCGCCGACCGGTTTTCCGGCCCGCAGCCGGGGCAGTTCCTGGTCGAGGATCTCGCGCAGGTAGGCGCGCGTCAGCAGCCGGATCGAGGCGCGCACCTCCGGCGGGCCGGTCTCGGCGGCCCACGCCACCGACTGCACCGCCTGCGCCTCGCGGTACGTCGCGTCTCGCGCGTCGTTGCCGATCTGCCACACGTCGATGAACACGAACGCGGCGACCACGGCGTACAACGTGCCGGTCATCGAGAACACCACGCTGAGCACGTCGTGGGTGTCGGCGCGGCGGTCCGGCGGCCACGAGCGGCGGATGAGCACCACGGCGAGCGCCGCGATGCCGCAGATGCCGAGGAACCACAGGAGACCGCTCGCGTACGTCCGCATGAGTTTCCTCCAAAAACACTATTCGCCCAAACAGGGCGTTTAGGGCTATACAAGATGCTATGCGTGCGACGTCCAGATTTCGACCCCTCGTCGTGGGGCTGTTCCTGGCCACGGCGATCGGCCTCCCGTCA
Source organism: Catellatospora aurea (assembly GCF_042663325.1). Classification (NCBI taxonomy): domain Bacteria; kingdom Bacillati; phylum Actinomycetota; class Actinomycetes; order Micromonosporales; family Micromonosporaceae; genus Catellatospora; species Catellatospora aurea. The sequence continues at coordinate 170,221 of NZ_JBHTAC010000006.1, read as the reverse complement.
GCCGTCGCGCTGCTGTCTCCGCGCGCCGCGCTGGGACACGCCGTCGCACCGCCGGGTGAACTGCTACAGGTGCGGTCCGCGGTGCCCAACGCACCGTCCGAGCTGGTCAGTCTGAATCCCGACACCGGTGCGGTGATACGCCGAAGATGGCTGCAGCACACCGTCAACGCCATCGGGTACGACCCGGCGCAAGGACTGCTCTTCGGCATCGCGGCGCGGTTCCGGCTGGTCCCGCTCGGTGGTGGCGGACATCTCGTCGCGATCCGTCCGGATGGGACGGTCGTCGATCACGGGTCGGTCCATGGTTCCCTGAGCAGTGCGAATGCGGGGGCCGTCGTCGGTGGGGAGTTGCTGCTTCCGGTCGGCGGGCGGTTGAAAGGCATCGACGTGCGGGCCGGTTCGGCGACGTTCGGGCAGGTCACGAGGAATGTGGCGCTGTCCGGACCGGTGCGCGTGGATGACTGGGACTACGACCCGTCCCGGCAGGTCCTGGTGGGAGTGGACGGGTCGGGGCCGTCGCCTCGGCTGGTCGCGGTGGATCCGGTCAGTGGGCAGGTCAGCCGCAGCGATCTCACCGGTGACCTGCGGTCGGGCGGGTCTTACGGTTCCGTGGCGCTGATCGGCGACACGCTGCACGTCACCGCCAACGGGCTTGGCCGGCCGCTGCGGCAGTACCGCATCGCGCTGTCCACCGGGGTCGCGACGCTGCTGTCCGGCTCGCAGCCGGTGTACCTCACGGACGCGGCCTGGCTGCCCGCCACCCCGAGCCCACCGTCCCCGAGTCCATCGCCATCGCCATCTCCGAGCCCGAGCCCATCACCGAGCCCAAGCCCGTCACCGTCGCCAAGTCCGAGCCCGTCACCAAGCCCTAGCCCGAGCCCGTCCGCGTCTCCCAGCCCTAGCCTGTCGCCGAGCCCGAGCCCGAGCCCGAGCCCGAGCCCGAGCCCGAGCCCGAGCCCGAGCCCGTCACCGTCTCCGAGTCCGTCCCCGTCACCGTCGCCAAGTCCGTCCCCGTCACCGTCTCCGAGCCCGTCCCCGTCGCCACCCCCATCCCCGAGCCCGTCACCGTCGCCGAGCCCGTCGCCCAGCGCCGTGCCGCCGCCCGTGGGGGTGGCTCCGGTCGTGCCGCTGCCGGTGCCGCCTGTGCCGCCGTCTCCGTCTCCGGAGCCCAGTCCGTCCCCGGAGCCGTCGCCCCCTCCGCCGCCGAGCCCGGCGCGGCGACCCGTCGTGTTGGTGCAGGAGCAGGTGCGTCATGTCCGGAGCGTCACCGAGACAGGCCGGAACACGGTCGTGATCTTCATCCTCGGCCTGTCGGGCAGCCGCCTGCTGCTCGCCGCGCGGAGGCGACGCCGCTGACCCGCGGCCGCGTACGCGAAGATCATCGGTCTTGCCTGGCAGCTGTGCGTATCTTGACCGCGCTTTCGCCCGGTTGCCGGGCAAGTCGAATGATCAAGGGTCAGGTCGGTGGTGGGCCGGGCGGCGTGCCGGTCGCACGGGTGGCGGCGGCTTCCACGATGGCGAGGTCGGCGGGCAGCATGTCGGTGGCGCGAGCGCCCTGCAGGGTCAGCTCGATCTGGCGGTCCAGCGCGGCGATGGTGCGTACCCGATCGGGGGTCATCTCGCCGCGGTAGCCGGACAGGCAGCAGTCGCGCAGCATGCCCATGGTCCGCAGCAGCGGCACGACGACGCTGGGATGGGGCGCGGCGTAGCGCCGCAGCTGGTTGAACGCGTGCTCGACGAACTCGGTGTGGTCCAGGTCGCACGGGGTGAGCAGGATGCGGCCCTCGGCGTCGCGTACCGCCTGGGTCGGGCAGTCGGCGAGCAGCAGGGGCCGCATGACCGAGCCGATGCGCAGCACGACCTCGACCGCGGTGGTCGGGTCGTTGACCGCGGGGGACAGGGCGCGCAGGGCGACGTCGGACAGCTGGCGCAGGCCGAAGTCGATGTCCTGCTGCATGGTGCGGGCGGGACCGACGATGACGGCTTCGGCGATGAGGCGTGCCGCGATGGCGGTGTCGGCGGGCGGCGGCCAGATGGTGGCGAGCGGGGTGCCCGCGGTGAGGAACGCGCCGACCCTGGTCTCCAGGCGCAGGACCGTGCCGGCCGGCACGGCGGCGACGACGGCACGTCGGCTGAGCTGCTGTACCCAGCCGTCGGCGGCCGCGGTGACGATCATCGGTGGGCCGAGCGTGCCGACGTCGGGCGGGTCGACGGGGTCGCCGACCTTGGCCCCGATGTGGGCGCCGTACGGCAGCTCGCTGATCAGGCCCTGGGTCTCCCGGGCGACGCGCTGCACGATCCGGCCGACGTACTGGTTGCGGCTGATCCGGTCCAGGTAGACGACGATCGCGATGACAGAGAGCAGCGTGAGCAGCAGCGCGAAGCCCACGGTGAGCGGGGGAGCGTGCACGGCGGCGGTGTCGATGCGCGCGAGTGCCAGCACGCAGAACGCGAACGTGCTGAGCAGGAGGCCGACGAGGACCTGGCCGTGGCGGTCGCGCCAGAACCCGCGCAGCACCCGCGGCGAGAACTGCCCGCTGGCCAGCTGCAGCGAGACCACCAGCAGCGAGAAGACGACACCGGCGGTGGTGATCGTGGCGCCGGCGATGATGCCGAGCAGGGTGACGGCGACGTCCGGGGTGAACGTGATCATCTCATTGGGGTTGATCATGTATCGCTCGTCGATCTCGGCGAGGACCCCGCCGAGCACTACGGCTCCGGCCAGCATCATCATCGGCAGGAACAGCAGGCTCTCCGCCAGGCGGTCGCGCAGCGCCCGGGAGCGCAGCCGGCGTACGTGCGGGGCCACCTCGTGCTCGTAGTAGGCGGCCGTCCCACCGTCACCATCTCGGACATATCCGGCCATTAGCCACCATTTTCTCGAATGTGGGCGACTTTCGTGTAATGCGCTAGCCTTGCCGGTCAACGTCTCCCACCAATGATGATGAGGTGCCGTCTTGTCCGTCGCCCCCGTTCCGCACCGACGCTGGCTGATCGCAGGTCTGGCCTCCGTGCTCGCGCTCACCGTGTCCGGCGCGTTCGCCGGCCACGCCTTCAGCGCCGACGTGCCCCGCGGCGCGAAGGTGCTCGGCATCGACATCGGCGGGACCACGACCGAGGCGGCCGACGCGCTGCGTACCGGGCTCGCGGGCAAGGCCGACCAGCTCGCCGCGCCGCTGACCGTACGCGTCGGGGAGCAGACCGCGACCGTGCAGCCGCAGGACGTCGGCCTGGCGGTCGACGTGGACGCCACCGTCGCGGCGGCTGTGAAGCGCGGTCACAACCCGTTCGCCACCCTGTTCGGCGGCGACGAGGTGGCCCCCGTGGTCACCGTCGACGAGGCGCGGCTGGCGTCGGCGCTGGCCCCGGCGGCGCAGAAGTCCGGCACGGCGATGACCCTGCCGGGGGTGAGCTTCGACGGCACCACGCCGAAGCCGGTGTACCCGAAGGCGGGTCGCGGCCTCGACTCCGCCGACGCGGCGGACGCGGTCCGCGACGGCTGGCTGCGGCACGCCGAGGTCGAGGTGCCGCTCGGCGACCGGGACCCGGCCAGCTCGAACGCCGACGTCGACAAGATGATCGCCGAGGTGGCCCAGCCTGCCGTGTCCGCGCCGGTCGCGGTCACCACGGCCAAGGGCACCGTCACCGTGTCGCCGAAGGCGATCGCGGCGAGCCTCGTGATCGGTGCAGACGCCGACGGCAAGCTCTACAGCCGGGTCGACGAGAAGCGGCTGCGCAAGGCGCTGGGCAAGGACCTGGCCAAGGTCGAGGTGCAGCCCAAGAACGCGACCATCGACGGCTCCGGCGGCGTGCCGCAGGTCGTGGCGGCCAGCGGCGGCACGCTGGTCGACACCGCGAAGCTCGCCACGGACCTGATGCCGGTGCTCAAGCGCACCACGGACCGCACCGTGCCGGCCGGCTTCAAGGAGGTCAAGCCCGCGACGACCACCGGCGACCTCGCCCAGCTGGGCATCAAGGAGCAGGTCTCCAGCTTCACGACGTACTTCACCGGCGGGCTGTCCAGCCCGCGCAGCAAGAACATCGTGCAGATCGCGAAGGAGGTCGACGGCGCGATCGTGCGGCCGGGCGAGACCTTCTCGCTGAACGGGCACACCGGTCCGCGCGGTTACGCCGAGGGCTACCACGACGCGCCCGTGATCATGGACGGCAAGCTGGTCCCCGGCGTCGGCGGCGGCGCGTCGCAGTTCACCACGACGATCTTCAACGCCTCCTACTACGCGGGCATGAAGGACGTCGAGCACAAGCCGCACTCGTACTACTTCACCCGGTACCCGGCGGTCATCGAGTCGACCATCATGTACCCGACGCTGGACCTCAGGTTCACCAACACCACGCCGTACGGCGTGCTCATCGACACCTCGCACACCGAGGACTCGGTGACGGTCAGCATGTGGTCGACCAAGGTCTACGACAGCATCACCACGCAGTACGACCCGAAGCGCGACATCGCGCAGCCGGAAAAGGTGGTGCTGGAGGACGGCCCGACCTGCATCGCTACTGCGGGTAGCGAAGGTTTCACTCAGGATGCCTGGCGTATCTTCCGCAAGGACGGTAAAGAGATCAAGCGGGAGAAGTTCACCTGGCGGTATGACGCTGAGCCGCAGTTCGTGTGCGAGGCGAAGAAGCCGCCACTGACTGCCAAGCCCTGAGGAGGCTTCGATGAAGGAGCGGTGGCTGCCGGTAGGCGTGATCGCCGGCGTGCTGTTCGTGATCAACGTGATCGCCCGCTGGGTGGCCAAGGGCATCGATGATCCGGACACGGAGGCCACGGCGGGGTTCATCGCACTGGGTGTGGTCGGGCTCGTGTTCTTCGCGATGGCGCTGTACTGGGGCCGTACCCGGCCGTGGTCGCGGGTGGCCGCCGACCTCGGCTTCGCGGCCCTGGCCGGCTGCCTGCTGAGCATCTTCCTCGGCCCCCTGGCCGCCGGTGAGAGCCCCTTCGTGCACGGCGCGGGCGCGTTCTTCCAGCAGGTCTGGTTCTACGGCGCGGTCTTCGCCGCCGGCACCGGCCTGGGCATGGCGGCCCTGATGGCGTTCGCCGCCGACTACCGGGCCAAGCAGCTCAAGGCCTACTCCGACCGCGCCAAGGCCCACCCCCGCCGCGTCTAGCCCAAAGGAAGGGCACCTTCGTCGGCTCGCGTCAGCGAGCCGAGCCGCAGCGCAGATCGCTCCGCGTTATAGAAGGTGCCCTTCTAAACGTCTCAATGCGGTTGAGCTGCGGGTTCAAAGGCCGTCAGGTTCAGCATCCAAACCCCCAGGTCGCGCTGGGGCTCGCGTTAACAAGGGCACCTTCCTCTACGCATGGCGATGGGAAGGTGCCCTTCCTTTGCGTTCAGCGGAGTTGGTAGCGGGTGTAGTGGTGATGGCGGGTGAAGGCGAGTTTGGCGTACATGGCCAGGGCGGCGGTGTTGCGGGATTCGACCTGGAGGAAGGCGTCGGTCGCGCCGCGCTGGGCGGCCCAGCGGGCCAGGGCGCCCATGGACTGCTGGGCCAGGCCGCGGCGGCGGGCGGCGGGGGCCGTTTCGACGCCGAAGACGCCCAGCCAGCGGCCCTTGCCGGTGACGGTGCCGCGGGCGCGGGCCAGCAGGGTGCCGTCGTCGTCGTACCGCTGGGCGAACACCAGCTCGGGCACCGCGGTCAGCACGTGCAGCGCGGCGTCCGGCAGCGGGCCCCGGTCGTCGGCGACCATCGCCAGGTAGCCCGGCGACATGGTCGCGGTCAGCTCGAACCCGTCGCCGGGCGGGGTCACCGCGATCAGCTCGTCGATCGGGCAGACCTGCACCTCGACCGTGCACTCGGCGTGCCAGCCGGCCTTGCGCAGCTCCCGCTCGACGCTCGCGGCCAGCGGGAGCGGCACGTCGACCTGCGGGGGCAGGCCCTGTCGGCGGTAGAAGGCGACGACGGCGTCCAGCGCCTCGGGCAGCGGCAGGCCGGGGTCGCCGACGGGCAGCGCGGAGTTGGCCCGGCCGGTGTAGCCGCCGGCCGCCCGCAGCCGCCAGGCGCCCAGTTCCTCGACCACCGGCGGCGGCCAGGCCTCGGTGGCGGCCAGTTCCAGGGCCGCGATCTCGCGGGCGGTCGGGCCGCGCCGGGCCGGCACGACCTTCGCGCGGTGCACCTCGGCCAGCGGTACGACGACCACTCCGTGGGACGTCGCGACGGTCAGGGACGTGTCGCCGAGCTCGGTGAGATCGCCCAGCACATCGGTGAACTGCGGGCGATCCTCCCGGATTCCGACGAATCTGCGTACCACCACGCGGGACCCGAGATCATGCTTAGCCAACACTGACTACCTACCTCCCTCACCCGGATACTAGGCTTTGACTTGGCCGCGTGGAGCGGCGGAACGTGCACTGTCATGTTCCGTATGAGAGTGCGTGGAGGGACGACCCGTGACCTACATCATCGCCGAGCCGTGCGTCGATGTGCTCGACAAGGCCTGCATCGAGGAGTGCCCTGTCGACTGCATCTACGAGGGCAACCGCATGCTCTACATCCACCCGGACGAGTGCGTCGACTGCGGTGCGTGTGAGCCGGTCTGCCCGGTGGAGGCGATCTTCTACGAGGACGACGTGCCGGAGCAGTGGCGCGACTACACCACCGCGAACTACGAGTTCTTCAACGAGCTCGGCTCGCCCGGTGGCGCCTCGAAGATCGGAAAGATCAGCGCGGACGCGCCGTTCGTCGCGGCCCAGCCCGCCAAGGAAGGCGACCACTGAGCACGCCGGTTTCCGGTCCAGGCCGGCGGAGGATCTCCGCCGGCCTGCCGGACTTCCCCTGGGACCTGCTGGAGCCGTCGAAGCGCCGCGCCGCGGCGCACCCTGACGGCATCGTGGACCTGTCGATCGGCACGCCGGTCGACCCGGTGCCCGCGGTCGTGCGCAAGGCGCTGGCCGAGGCGTCCGACGCGCCCGGTTACCCGCTGACCGCCGGGACCGTCGAGCTCCGGCAGGAGATCACCGCCTGGACCGCTCGGTCCTGCGGGGCTGCTCCCGGGTTCGGCGTGCTGCCCACGATCGGCTCCAAGGAGCTGGTCGCCTGGCTGCCCACGCTGCTCGGCGTCGGCGCCGGTGACACCGTCGTCATCCCCGAGGTGTGCTACCCGACGTACGAGGTCGGTGTGCAGCTGGCCGGGGCGCGGGTGCTGCGGGCCGACGTGCCTCCCGAGGGCGAGCGGCCCGCCCTGATCTGGATCAACTCGCCCGGCAACCCGCACGGACGGGTGGCGTCGGAGGCGGAACTGCGCGCGTGGATCGCGTACGCCCGCGCGACCGGCGCGGTGCTGGTGAGCGATGAGTGCTATCTCACTCTGCCGTGGACGGCGCAGCCGGTCTCGGTGCTGTCGCTGTGCGACGGGGACTACACCGGCGTGCTGGCGGTGCACTCGCTGTCCAAGCGGTCCAACCTGGCCGGATACCGTGCCGGGTTCGTGGCCGGTGACGCGGAGCTGGTGGGGGAGCTGCTGGCGGTGCGCAAGCACGCCGGCATGATCATGCCCGCGCCGGTGCAGGCCGCGATGATCGCGGCGCTGGCCGATGAGTCCCACGTGGACGAGCAGCGGGCCCGCTACGCCGCCCGCCGCGAGCTGCTGCGGGACGCCCTGCTCGGTGCGGGGTTCGCCATCGAGCACTCCGAGGCCGGGCTCTACCTGTGGGCGACCCGCGGCGAGGACTGCTGGACGACGGTGGACGCGCTGGCCGAGCTGGGGGTGCTGGTCGCTCCCGGGGCGATCTACGGGCCCGGCGGCGCGAAGCACGTCCGGGTGGCGCTGACCGCCACCGACGAGCGCGTCCGGGCCGCGGTCGAGCGGCTGTCCTGAGCCGTCAGGACGCTTTGACCGGCACCTGGACCGCCCAGTAAATCTGCTCCTGCGGGCCGTGGAAGACCAGCGCGACCAGCCCGTCAGGTGCGCAGGACTGTAGCGGCCGGCCGCCACCGGGGCTGCCCGGTCAGCGGGTGGTGATGCGGTGCGGGTTCAGCCGTTCCAGGAAAGCCCGGTTGGCCTCCCAGCCGTCGACCTGCGGCGGATCCGTGCCGAGCCAGACCGGCTCCGCTGCGGGGTACGCGTGCAGCTGCTCCTCGACGCCCGCCCGGCTGACCACGACACACGCCTGCCGGTGCCGGGACGCGAGCACGCACAGCCGTCCCGCCTCCAGGTGGAACGCGCTGGCGTCACGCCGCCCGCTGAGCGGATGCCAGGCCAGCACCACCTCGTACTGTCTGCCCTGCAGCCGGTTGGCGGTGTCGACGGTGACCCCGGTGACGCCCCGGCGCTGCAGCGCGGCTTCGACGTGCGCCTTCTGGTCCCGGTGCACCACGCCGACGGCGACGTCGGCCCGGCTCAGTGGGCGGGGCCCCGACGGGTCCACGGTGGACACCTCGGCGGTGACGAGCTGGTGCACCAGGTCGGCCAGCGTCGCGACCAGGGCCGGGTCGGTCCGCGGCACGTGCGCGGCGGGCAGTTCCAGCAGCGCCCAGCCGTGCTCGGCGGCGTGCGCCAGCGCCGGGTGGGCCAGGCTGGCCAGTTCCAGCCGCCGGTCGGTCGGGGCGGCTCCGGCGGTGAACGCGCGGGTGTAGAACGCGTCGGAGATGACCGGTGCGGTGTGCGGGGCGAGCCGCCAGCTCACCGGCAGCGGGATGACGGGCGTGTCCGGGTGGTGGCGCAGCAGCGTGCCGGCCGCGGTGTCCAGCGGCCAGGTGGCCAGCGAGCGGACCGAGTGCTCGTCGGCGACCGTGAACGGGGCGAGCTGTCCCGGGTCGCCGACCAGCAGCAACCGGTCGAACAGGTGCCCGACGCGGACCAGCGCCGCCGCCGACATCTGGTACGCCTCGTCGATGACGCCCAGCGGCCAGGTGCGCTCGTCGGCCTTGACGTACGCCCACTTCGCGGCCGTGCCCACGATGACGTCGCAGCCGCCCAGTTCGCCGAGCTTGGTGCCGGTGCGTACCTTTTGCCGGGGCCAGCCCGCGGGCGGCGTCCACTCCTGGCCGTGCAGGCGCCCCGTGGACAGCCCGGCTCCGGCGAGCGCGATCACCAGGTCGTCGGCCTGGTCGTTGGTCTGCACCACGATCGGCACGTGCTCGCCGACCGCCACCAGGCGTTTCGCGAGTTCACGGACCAGCGTGGACTTGCCCGCGCCGGGCGGGGAGTCGACGACGACCGCCCGGTCGCCGCCGCGCACCCGGTTCCAGACCTCCTCGATCGCGGCCTCGTGCCGCGCTCCGGCGCTGCTCACCGCGCACCTCGCGGGTCGGTCTCCGGGGCGGTCGCGAGGTCGGTGTCCACGTCGTCGTCGATCTCCGGCTCGGGCGCGGCCCGCGGGCGCGACGAGCGGGCCGGCCAGGGCAGCTCGTCGGGCAGGTTGTCGGGGAAGTGCTGCAACGGCCCGAACGGGGCGAGCACCACCTCGGCGTCGGCGTCGGGCAGCAGGCCCAGCTTGGGCCGGGTCACCGCGCCGCTGGTCACCATCAGCTCGACGGTGTCGTCGGTGGAGCCGCGCACCACCATGCCGACCTTGCCCCACCACAGCTCCGTGCCCGCGGGCCGGTCGAACGCGGCCGGAGTGCGCACCCACAGCAGCGGCCGCAGCACCGACCGGCCGCCGGAGTTGACGACCGTGTGCTCGGGGTCGCGTTTGATGACGACCCCGGCGACGGCCTCGCCGGTGGCCAGGTAACGGGCCATCACCAGCGGATCGTCCAGGGCCATCTGCCGCTCCAGGGCGGCCGTGCGGGTCTCCAGCTCGTGCAGGAAGCGGTACGCCGGCACGTCGGACAGCCGCGCGCTGAACGACACCGTGCCCGCGAGCACCCGCTCCCGGTGCCGGGTCCACGACCAGCGGTCCGACTCCCAGCGCTTGGCCACGTGCTCGCCCGGCGGCAGCATCCGCACCAGGTCGATCGCCGCCCAGGTGTCCCGCCAGGCCCCGTCGAGCACCTCGGCGGCGGCCAGCTTGAGCCGGCGCACGTCGCCCTGCTCCTTGGCCCGCTCCAGGGCGGGGCGCAGCACGACCTGGTCCCAGGACGGGTCGCTGGCGGGCCCGGCCGGCGGCATCGCCTCGGCGTCGCGGGCGGCCTGCCAGGCGTCGGACCCGGCGGGTGGCTCGATCCAGGCCAGCAGACGGCCCAGGTGGCCGTCCTCGGTGGGCAGCTGGCCGGTGCGCCAGTGCGTGGTGAGCAGGTCGGTCGCGGTCAGCAGCACGCTCGACCCGGGCAGGTGGCGGCGCGAGGCGATCCAGCCCAGGTGCGCCCCGGCGGCGGCGAGCACCGGGTCGTCGAGGGTGCGCAGGTACTGCCCGAGCAGGCCGACCCAGTGGGCGGTGGCCTCGTTGGGCACCACCAGCTGCGGGGCGTCCACGCAGCACTGGTCCACGTCCAGCTCGCGGCCGTTGCCGGTGGCCCTGACGACCGGCTCGGTGACGGTGTAGCGGCTCAGGTAGGTGGCCAGGTCGCGGGCGAGCCCGCCGAGCGCGGCGAAGCGCAGCGCGCGGTCGCGCGGCTCGGCGACGGTGAGCAGCTTGGGGGAGTCGCGGAAGGAGCCGTAGCGGATGGCGACCGGGGCGGACGGCTCACCGGCCAGGTGGTATCCGGTCAGCAGCCAGGGCCGCGGGGACAGGTGCCGGTGCGCGCGGGACGCCGCGGGCACCGCCCGGCCCTGCGACAGCGCCAGCAGCCGCTGGTACACGTCGAGGCTCATGAGGCATCCCGTCTACCGGCGGCAGCGGATCCGCCGACCGCCCAGCCGTACGCGGCGGCAGCGCGGGCCAGCTCGTCCGAGATCGCCTGCTCCGCCTCGCCGGACGGGGTCCGCTCGCCGTGGGCCAGGGCCAGCGCGTGCACGGCCGTGCTGACCGGCCCGCACAGGTTCGCCGCCGCACCGCCCGCACGGGCGACCGTGCCGGAGCGTTCCGCGTCCTGGCGGCAGTGGGTGTACATCGGACAGCTCGGGCAGCCGTCGCCGAACCGCGCCTCGACTTCGGTCAAGGCGTTGACCAGGGTGTCTCCGGCGAGCTGGGGCAGCCGCAGCGCGGACGGCAGGTCGACGGCGTCGAGCTGGGCCAGCGACCAGCTCAGCCGCCGCACCTGGGGCGCGACGTCGAGCAGGGTGCCGACCGGGGCGAGGCCGAAGTTGCGCGGCAGCACCAGCAGGCAGCGGCTGCTGACGCGCTCCGGCACCGGCGCGGCCTGCCGGAGCGCCGCCACGACGACTGCCAGCTCGCGGGCGGTGCCGGCGACCTTGGCCGGGTCGGCGTGACCGTCCAGGCAGGCGTACGACCTGATCTCCACCGGGTGCAGCAGCTTGCCGTCACCGGCCAGCACGATCTGCTCCGGGGTGACCGGCAGCCCGCCGAGGCGCAGCTTCGGCGAGCGCCACACCCACAGGCCCGCGCCGACCGGCAGCTCCGACGTCTCGACGGCGGCCGCGCAGTCGATGCCGAGATGCCGCCCGACCAGTTCGGGCAGCCGGGCCGTGGCCAGGTGCGTGAACGTCCCGTCCCGCTCCCGGGCGTACGGGCTCTGCCCGCCCGGCGGTGCGCCGATGGCCTCGGCCAGCAGACCGAGGTCGACCTGCGCGGCGTCCAGGACCTGCCGGCGACGGCAGCCGGGCGCGTCGAGCAGCCCGGCTATCCGTCGCGGGTCCACCAGGCGCCTCCGTGGTGAGGTCAGTCGTTGGCGTGCAGGGCGGCGTTGAGCACGATGCCGGTGCCGGTGCGCGGCCGGGCCTCGACCGCGCCGGTCACCGAGTTGCGCAGGAACAGCACGTTGGACGCGCCGGACAGGGTGGCCGCCTTGACGACCTCGCCGGTGGCCGTGAGCGTGACCTTGGTGCCCGCGGTGACGTAGCAGCCGGCCTCGACCACGCAGTCGTCGCCGAGCGAGATGCCGATGCCGGCGTTCGCGCCGACGAGGCTGCGCTGCCCGACGCTGATGGTCTCCTTGCCGCCGCCGGACAGGGTGCCCATGATGGACGCGCCCGCGCCGATGTCGGAGCCCCCGCCGACGACGACACCGGCGGAGATGCTGCCCTCGACCATGGAGGTGCCCAGCGTGCCGGCGTTGAAGTTGACGAAGCCCTTCTGCATGACCGTGGTGCCCGAGGACAGGTGCGCGCCCAGCCGCACCCGGTCGGCGTCGGCGATGCGCACGCCCGCCGGCACGACGTAGTCGGTCATCCGCGGGAACTTGTCCACGCCGTACACGGCGAGGTGGCGGCCGGCGGCGCGCTCGATCAGGCGCAGCTCGTCGACCCGGTCCGGCGGGCACACGCCGGCCGAGGTCCAGGCGTTGTTCGGCAGCAGCCCGAAGATGCCGTCGAGGTTGGCCTGGTGCGGCCGGATGAGCCGGTTCGAGAGCAGGTGCAACCGCAGGTACGCGTCGGCGGTGTCGCGCGGCGGCTCGGCCAGCGTGGGGATGACCGTGTGCACTCGCGCGACCCGCAGGCCGGGCAGGGCGGGCTCGGCGCCCTTGAGGTCCAGCGCGGAGACGCCGCAGATGTCGAGGCCGAGCTGGCCGGTCGGGTACCACACTTCGAGGGTCTGGTCGCCGCTGACGGTGGCAAGACCGAAGCCCCAGGCGGGCCGGTCGGAACGTGTGCTGCTCACGGTGTCTACGCTACCGGTATGCCCAACCCGCTGACGCCGCAGGTGCTCGCCGATCCCATCGCCCTGACCCGTGCGCTGGTCGACATCGAGTCCGTCTCGGGCAACGAGAAGGAGATCGCCGACGCGGTGCAGGAGGCGCTCGAAAGCTGCGCCCACCTGCGGGTGGAGCGCCTCGGGCACACCGTGATCGCGCGCACCGAGCTGGGCCGCGAGCAGCGGGTGGTCCTGGCCGGACACCTGGACACGGTGCCGATCGCGGACAACTTCCCGTCCACCGTGGACGGCAAGATCATGTGGGGCTGCGGCACCTCGGACATGAAAAGCGGCACGGCCATCGCGCTGCACCTGGCGGCGACCTGCCCGGACCCGCGCTACGACGTCACGTACTTCTTCTACGAGTGCGAGGAGGTCGAGGCGGTCCGCAACGGCCTGAAGATCGTCGGCGACCTGCGGCCGGAGCTGCTGGAGGCCGACTTCGCGGTGCTGCTGGAGCCGACGTACGGCATCGTCGAGGCGGGCTGTCAGGGCACCATGCGGGCACGGGTGCGCACCGGTGGCGTGCGGGCGCACGCGGCCCGCTCGTGGCTGGGCGACAACGCGATCCACAAGGCGGGCGAGGTGCTCCGGCGGCTGTCGGACTACCGGGCCCGCGAGGTCGAGATCGACGGCTGCCGGTACCGGGAAGGCCTGAACGCGGTGTCGATCAGGGGCGGGGTGGCCGGCAACGTCATCCCTGACGCCTGCGAGATCGAGGTGAACTTCCGCTTCGCCCCGGACCGCTCGGAGGAGCAGGCCGAGGCGCACCTGCGCGAGGTGTTCGGCGGATACGAGATCGAGATCACGGACTCGGCGCCGGGCGCGCTGCCCGGCCTGTCGGCGCCGCCCGCGGCGGAGTTCCTGGCGCTGACCGGGGCGACGCCCGCGGCGAAGCTGGGCTGGACGGACGTGGCGCGGTTCGCGGCACTGGGCATCCCGGCGCTCAACTTCGGGCCGGGCGATCCCAACCTGGCGCACAAGCCCGACGAGCACGTGGAGATCGACAAGATCGAGACCGGCGCGGACCTGCTCCGCCGCTGGCTGGCGGCTTGAGCCTGCTCAGCGTGCTGCGGCGGTCTCCTCGACCGGCTCGAATTCCTTGGCGTCGACCACCATGGCGATGCGGCGGGCGTGCACGGTGGCGCGGATGCGCTGGCGCATGGCCTGCTTCTGGCGGAGCACCTCGCTGCGGGTCATCACATTCATCGCCTCCCTCGTCGTCGGCCTTATTCAAGCAACGCTGTATGACAACCTTGACGCCACAGCATGGCGAAAAGTTGCGTAATCCGCTGGGAATTTGCTGGGGATGTGCGTGCCACGTCGTCACGTAAACGAGCGAGCCGGACTACGGTGATGCCTTGACATCCTCCCCGCCCTGAAGAACGGGATTCCCTTGGCCGCCCTCGGGTCTTCCTGTTTCGTCGACGACTGCCCCGTCCGAGAGGTTCCTCGTTGAGGTCTTACATCGTCTCCGCAGGCTGTCACCGCCAGTCCGGCGGCCAGGATGTTACGTGCCGCGTTCACGTCACGGTCGTGCACGGCCCCGCACGGGCAAATCCACTCCCGCACGTTCAGCGGCATCTTCTGCGCGAGTGCGCCGCAGGCCGAACAGAGCCTGGTCGAGGGGAACCAGCGGTCCACGACGATCAGGTCCCGGCCGTGCCAGGCGGCCTTGTACTCCAGCATGGTCCGCAGCTGCCGCCACGCCGCGTCACTGATCGCGCGGGCCAGCCTGTGGTTCTTGACCATGTTACGAACGGCGAGGTCCTCGATCACGATCGCTTGGGTCTCACGAACGAGCCGAGTCGTCAACTTGTGCAGGTGGTCACGCCGCCGGTCGGCGATCCGGGCATGGATCCGGGCGACCTTGACCCGGGCCTTGGCGCGGTTGGCCGAGCCTTTCTGCTTGCGGGCCAGGTCACGCTGGGCGCGGGCCAGTCGCTGCCGGTCGGCACGTTCATGCCGGGGGTTGGTGATCTTCTCGCCGGTGGACAGGGTCAGCAGGCTGTCCAGCCCGGCATCGATCCCGACAATTCCCGTGGCCGGGTCCTGGGTGGTGACATCGTCGCAGAGCAGGGACACGAACCAGCGCCCGGCCGCGTCGCACGACACGGTCACCGTCGACGGCGACGCCCCGTCGGGCAGCGGCCGCGACCACACGATGTGGAGGGGTTCGGTCATCTTCGCCAGGGTCAGCGTGCCGTTGCGCCACCGGAACGCGCTGGCTGTGTACTCCGCCGAGCGGCGCGAACGCCTTTTGGACTTGTAAGTCGGGTGCTTGGCGCGTCTGGCCCAAAAGTTGGTGTACGCGGTCTGCAGGTGCCGCAGCGCCTGCTGCAACGGAACGCAGGAGACCTCGTTGAGAAATGCGAGGTCGGCGGTCTTCTTCCAAGCGGTGAGCAGGGCGGAGGTGGCGTTGTAGTTGATCCGCTCCCGCCGCTCGGCCCACGCCTCGGCGCGGGCTTGCAGGGCCATGTTGTAGACCAGCCGGACGCACCCGAACGTGCGCGACAGCTCAGCTGCCTGCGCGTTGGTCGGGTGGAAGCGGTATTTGAACGCGCGCTTCACCGCCCTGGACACAACCGGAATCCTAACAGGATTGACGTCCTGACTCGAACTGGCGTGCGAATGAGCGCTGGTCCGCCTTCACGCCGGATCGGCTGTGCCTGCCCTGCGCCGCAGGCGTTCCGTTTCCCCCCGGCCTGAAGGCCGAGTATCCACGGAAGGAATCTGATGACGCAAAGCAACCATCGACGCGAGCGGCACCGCGGCCCGGTGACCCTGCGCCGCGACGCGGTGTCCGCGGCCACCGCCGACCAGGCCCTGCTGGACTCAGCCGGGCGTCCGGATTGGAAGGTTCGTGACTCGTGGCGGACGCTGCGCATTCTGAGTGAGTTCGTCGAAGGCTTCGACACGTTGAGTGACCTCCCTCCAGCGGTGAGCGTGTTCGGCAGCGCTCGCAGCGCCGCCGACTCGCCCGAGTGCGAGATGGCGCAACGGCTGGGCGCGGCGCTGGCCCGCGCGGGATACGCGGTGATCACCGGTGGCGGGCCGGGGGTGATGGAGGCGGCCAACCGCGGGTGCACGGAGGCCAGCGGGCTCTCCGTCGGGCTGGGCATCGAGCTGCCGTTCGAGCAGGGCATGAACGAGTGGGTCGACGTCGGCATCGACTTCCGCTACTTCTTCGTCCGCAAGACCATGTTCGTGAAGTACGCCCAGGCCTTCGTGGTGCTGCCCGGCGGCATGGGCACCATGGACGAGCTGTTCGAGGCGCTCACCCTGGTGCAGACGGAGAAGGTCACCCGGTTCCCGGTGGTGATGATGGGCACGGCCTACTGGAGCGGCCTGCTGGCCTGGATGCGCGAGACCATGCTGGCCGACGGCAAGATCAGCGCAGCGGACCTGGACCTCATCATCTGCACCGACGACGTCGACGAGGCCGTCGAGCACATCGTGCACGCCGACAAGACCCTCGCCGCCGAACAGCAGGCCATCCGCTCCTCCGGCGGCCTCGCCGACTGACGAAGCAAGGGCACCTTCACATCGCATAGCGATGTGAAGGTGCCCTTCCTTTGGTTAGACGCGTTCGCTGAGGCGGTCGGCGGCGCGGTGCAGGCGCGAGTTGAGTTCGGCTTTGTGTTCCAGGATCTCCAGGTCGATCTCGGCGCGGCGTTTGCGGAGGATCGCCTCGCGCTCGGCGTACTCGGCTTCGATGTCGTGGTTGAGGTCGCGCTCGGCGACCGCGAGCTGGGCGCTGACCAGCTTGTCGTAGGTCGTGGAGCCGCCGACGAACTTGACCAGGATCGGCATGCAGTCGACCAGGATGAAGAAGATGCGCACCGCCCAGATGCCCACGGCCAGCACGCCGCTGGAGTCGGCCAGGTCGTGCAGCGCGCCCAGGCGTTCCAGCAGGCCGATCCGGCCCTGGTGGCTGCGCTCCTCGGCGACCCGCTCCTTGATCTTCGTTTCCCGCTCGGCCTCGAACGCGGCGTGCGAGGTGCGGGCCGCGGATTCCAGTTCCGAGATCTGGGTACGCAGGTTGACCAGCTTCACGCCGTTGGCGTCGATCTGGCGGGTGCGTTTGAACGCGTCCGCCTCGGCGCGCAGCCGGCGGCAGTTGGGGCCGACGCCGCGCTGACCGGTCAGGCCGGCCCCGGAGTCGCCGACGCACTCCCGCCGGGCCATGTCGTTGATGGCCCGCAGCTGGACCGAGTCAGCGTCGACGGTCTTGGCCAGCGCGTCCGCGTCGGCGCGGCGGGTGGCCAGCTCGCGCAGCGTCGCCACCGGGGACTGGTCGAAGTTGAAGGTCTCGGTGGCCTTGCAGTCGGCGGGCGCGGCCGGTTCGGTCGAGCCGGGCACCGGGTTGCAGGTCTTGAGCCGCCCGGCGAGTTGTGCGAGCGCCTCGGTGCGCTGGTCGGCGACGTGCTGGATGACGGCGGTCTCGAAGATGCGCAGCACCAGCGGCTCGGCGATGATCACTCCGAAGAAGAACGCCATCAGCACGCGCATGGCCAGCACCGGCACCCGGCGGAACCAGCCCTCGCCGAGCCGGCTGGAGACCAGCCAGCGGTCCACGTTCAGGATGAACAGGAACCAGACCAGCACCGGGAACACGGCGAGCCAGCTCGACGCGCCCATCGCCTGGGTGATCGCGAAGTACATGGAGATGGCGGCGATGGTCGCGGTGCCCAGCACCACGCCGCCGAGCGAGGTGTACCAGGCGCGTTCCTGCGGCACCCGGTCGAGCAACTTCTCGTCGACGCCGGCCAGCACGCGCAACCGCCGCCCGAGCTGCGGCCGGGGCAGCCGCCGCCGCGGCGTGCCAGGCTTGGCCGGCGCGGTGGGCGGCTCCTTCGGGCCCGGCGCTGGCTGCTGCCCCGCTGCCGGTTCGGGTGCGGAAGCGGAGGGGCGCAGCGGCACGGTGTCATCCGGATCGGACGGCAGGGCGTGGCGGCCCGGTGGATCGGCTTCCGGTTGCGCTGAGGGTTCCGAGGGGTACACGCCTAGCTCCCTGTCGCTGGGTTGCGGTCCATCTTCCTGTCAACACACGCCCACTGTCTGTCCGGTGGTTGCCGGGGTAGGCCCCTAAGTGCACCATCGCGCCGCTTCCGATCGACTGCTGTCTTCGCAAGGAATTGCGTTGGGAGCGCAACAACCTAATGGCTACTTGTATTTGCCGTGCCAGCGTTACGAAAAGATTACGCAGAACCTTGTGGTGGGTGACACAGGGAATCTAAAGTCACCTACACCTCCTGGCGTCCGCTCCGCCTCGAGCGTCTCAGGCGTTCCATCGTTCCTCCGTTCCCTCCAGAAACGAGTCTTCGATGTCACGGAGCATCACAGGAGCTGCGGCGGGGTCCCGCCGGCCTCGGCGGTGGGCCCCGATGGCGGTCGCCTCCGCCACCGTCGCCGCCGTCGGTCTCAGCCTCGTCGGCAGCGCCGGCACGGCCAATGCCGCCACCACCGGCGCGGCGCCCGTGGTCACGCGCGCCGCGCTCGACCCGGCTCTCGTCGCGGGCCGCGGCGCCAGCGTGAACTTCCTCGAGCAGGAAGCCGAGAACGCGGCGACCAACGGCACCGTCATCGGGCCCGACCGCGCGGCGTACACGCTGCCCGCGGAGGCCTCCGGCCGCAAGGCGGTCAAGCTGACCCCCGGCCAGCACGTGGAGTTCACGCTGCCGGCCGCTGCGAACGCGATCACCGTTCGCTACAGCATCCCGGACGCGCCGAACGGCGGCGGCATCCAAGCCCCGCTGAACGTCACCGTCAACGGCAAGAACAAGCAGGTCATGACCCTGACCTCCGAGTTCGCCTGGCTGTACAACCAGTACCCGTTCAGCAACGACCCCAACGCGGGCCTGCTGCACGAGGACTGGTGGATCACCGAGTGCGCGTGCGTGCCGGCGTTCACCGACCCGAAGCCGGTCATCAGCACGCCGTTCCGCCCCATGCACTTCTACGACGAGCAGCGCCTGCTGCTCGGCAAGACGTACAAGGCGGGCGACAAGGTGCGGCTGACCGTGCCGGCCGGCAGCAACGCGGCCTGGACCGTCATCGACCTGCTCGACTCCGAGCTGGTCGGCAAGCCGCACGTGCGCCTGGTGGCGTCCAACGTGCTGGCGTTCGGCGCGGACCCGACGGGCCGCCGCGAGTCGGCCGGCGCGTTCGACCGGGCCATCGCGTTCGCCAAGAAGTGGAACCTGAAGGTGTACGTCCCGGCGGGCGTGTATCAAGTCAACCGGCACATCGTCGTCGACGACGTGACGATCGAGGGCGCGGGCAGCTGGTACACGATCATCAAGGGCAAGGAGGTCGCGCTCACCGAGCCGGCCGAGGACGGCTCGGTGCACACCGGCGTCGGCTTCTACGGCAAGTACGCCGAGGACGGCGGCAGCAGCAACGTGCACCTGTCCGGCTTCACCATCCAGGGCGACGTGCGCGAGCGCATCGACACCGACCAGGTCAACGGCATCGGCGGCGCGCTGAGCGATTCGACGATCGAGGGCCTGTACATCCGGCACACCAAGGTCGGCATGTGGTTCGACGGTCCGATGGACAACATCAAGATCAAGAACAACATCATCGTGGACCAGATCGCCGACGCGCTGAACTTCCGCAAGGGGGTCACGAACTCGCTGGTGCAGAACAACTTCGTGCGCAACACCGGTGACGACGGCCTGGCCATGTGGTCCGACGGCGTCGCCGACGCGAACAACGTGTACGACCACAACACCGTGCAGACCCCGACGCTGGCCAACGGCATCGCGATCTACGGCGGCACGAACAACACCGTGTCGAACAACCTGGTCGCCGACCCGATCCGGGAGGGCTCCGGCCTGCACGCCGGGTCCCGGTTCGGCGCGACCGCGTTCGACGGCTACCTGAAGTTCACGAACAACAGCGTGGTCCGGGCCGGCACGTACGAGCTGAACTGGAACATCGGCCTCGGCGCGATCTGGATCTACGCGCTGGACAAGACCATCGACGCGGACATCCAGGTGACCGGGGACCACTACCTCGACAGCACCTACAACGCGATCATGATGGTCAGCGAGTGGTCGGTGAAGGACCTGTACCAGATCCGCGGCGTCAAGTTCAAGGACCTGCGGATCGACGGCACCGGCACCTCCGTGGTCAGCGGCCGGGTCGAGGGCGGCGCGTCGTTCGAGAACGTGGACGCCCGCAACGTCGGCGCGGTCGGCATCAACAACTGCGGCTCGTTCCACTTCACCCCGGCCGGTTCCGAGTTCGTGGTGACCGACCTGGGCGGCAACGACGGCGGCGGCACCACCGGCCCCTGGATGGCCTCCTGGGAACTGCCGAACACCATCACCTGCGACGACCGCCCGCCGGTCGTCGTGCCCCCGGCGCCGTCCCCCTGGTGACGACGCGTTACTGCCAGACCGGATGAGGCACGGGCGGGCGTTCGAGTGCACGGACACCGGGCGCCCGACCGGAAATCCGGTACCCGCCGCGGGCGGGATGCGAGCGAAAGCGGCTCGCATCCCGCCCGCGGCCTTTTCGTATGCCCACCGTGACGGCTTTCCGACGCTCAATCGGGGACCGTCGGCCGTCCAGCCCGGATCGTGCGTTCAGCGAGGTCGCACCTTTCCGAGCGGATACGGATGCGTCCGGATGACCCCGCTTATCGGCTCATTGGGTTATGGAGCGTTCCATGCCTGCGTGCGAGGGTGTAACCCGGCCACGATGAGGGGGATCATCCTATGCAGATCAGCAAGACGCGGTTGCTCCGCTCAGTCGGCAGACTGGGCGTGGCCACCGTGCTGGTGGCCGCCGGTGTCGCCGTGGGTGCCGCACCGGCACACGCGGTCGCCACCAAGACGGTCGCCTTCTGGAGCATGGACGAGCCGAACGGCTCGACCGTGCTCGTGGACAGCAGCGGCAACGGCCGCAACGGCACCATCGGGTCGGACCTGACCACCGGTGTCGTCTACGGCGGGGCCACCGGCCATCGCTTCCCGGTCGTGCTGCCGGGCGAGATGGCCTACAAGCCTGGCCACATCAACCGGGTTCCGGCGCACAGCGACCTGAACCCCGACTCCGGCGACTTCTCGCTCACCATCCGCTACCGCAGCACCTACTCCTTCGGCAACATCATGCAGAAGGGCCAGGGCGCGACGGCCGGCGGCTACTGGAAGTTCGAAGCGCCAGGCGGCATCCCGCGCTGCCTGTTCCGGGGCGGCAACGGCGCCTCGCGGACCGGCTACGCGACCGCGTCGATCGCCGACGGGCAGTGGCATACCGTCACCTGCAACCGCACCTCCGCCTACGTCGAGATGTACGTCGACGGGGTGCGCACCAGCCGGGCCAACGGTGCGACGGGCAACATCGCGAACACGTGGCAGATGTCGATCGGCGGCAAGGGCACGTGTGACGGCGTCGAGATCACCTGTGACTACTTCATCGGTGACATCGACTACATCAAGATCCTGAAGGGATCGGGCGGCGGCAACACGCCTCCGACGGCCGACCTGGACCCGTCCTGCACGGGCCTGGTCTGCTCGTTCGACGGCACGGGCTCCACCGACACCGGCGGCGCGATCCAGAACTACGCCTGGAACTTCGGTGACGGCACCTCCGCCGACACCGACAGCGTGGGGACCGCCTCGCACACCTACGCGGCGGCGGGCACCTACAACGTCACGCTGACCGTCACCGACGACTCCGGCAGCACCGACACGGACACGCGGCAGGTCACCGTCGCGCCCGTCGCGGAGCTGATCTCGTTCGTCGGCCAGGCCACCTCGAACGCCAACGCCCTCACCCACACGGTGACGGTGCCGTCCGGCGTCCAGGCGGGCGACCAGCTGCTGCTGTTCCTGAGCCAGAACACGCACGGCACCACCGGCACGCCGACCGGCGGCGGGTGGACCCAGCTCGACCGGCTCGACGGCGGATACGCCACCACCACGGTGTGGCGCAAGACGGCCACCGCCGGCATGGCGGGCACCAATGTTCAGGTGACGCTGGGACAGCAGTCGAAGGGCAACTTCGTGCTCGCCGCCTACCGCGGCGTCGACACCGTGTCGCCCCTCGTCTTCGCCAACGGCACCGAGACGACCAGCTCGGCGGCGCGCGTCACGCCCTTCGCGACCGTGACGGCCGCGCAGAGCTGGGGCGTGTCGTACTGGGTGCACGGCGACGCCGCGTCCACCTCGCTCACGGCCCCGGCCGGCGTGGAGGTGCGCAGCAACTCGTCCCAGACGGGCGGCGGCCGGGTCACCGGTCTGCTCGCCGACACCGGCGCCTCGCTGCCGGCCGGCTCCTACGGCGGCCTGACCGCCACCGGTGCCGCGGCCAGCACCACGACCACCACGTGGACGCTGATCCTGCAGCCGGCCTGACCCGCTACACCCTGATCACGGCTGAGCCGGCCACCCCCGCACCGGGGTGGCCGGCTCGGCCGTTTTCAGGGCTTTCGCAACATCTGTGCCCGGCGTCGGGATGCAGGCGGCACCACAACCGGCTCGGCTGCTGCCGCGGTGTCGCCCGCTCATGCTGGAATGTTCGGCGTGAGCAGCGGCGTTCAGCGGGACTGGCGGCTGGTCCGGGGCAGTGGTCCCGACCGGCCGTCGTTGCGTGCCGACGCCGCTCAGCAGCGGGTGATCGAGCACGGGTCGGGCCCGCTGCTGGTGCGCGGTGGACCGGGCACCGGCAAGACGACGACCCTGGTCGAGGCGGTCGCCCGGCGCGTGGCCGAGGGCGTGGACCCGCAGCGCATCCTCGTGCTGACGTTCGGCCGGCGGGGATCGCAGTCGCTGCGGCGGCGCATCGAGGCCCGCATCGCCCAGGGCGTCGGGCACGAACCGCTGGTCAGGACCTTTCCGGCGTACGCCTTCGGCCTCCTGCGCCGCTCGGCGGCGCTGCAGGGCGACCCGTCCCCGCGCCTGCTCTCCGGCCCCGAACAAGACCTCGTCATCCGCGAGCTGCTGCCCGGCGAGGACGCCGCCTGGCCGGACCGGCTGCTCCCGGCGCTGGGCACCCGCGCGTTCGCCGAGCAGCTGCGTGACCTGCTGCTCCGGGCAGCCGAGCGCGGCATCGGCCCGGAGGACCCGCTCTGGCAGCGGCGCGACGACTGGCAGGCCGCCGCCCGTTTCCTGCACGAGTACGAGCAGACCATGGCGCTGCGCGACGCCTCCACCCGCGGCTCGGCCGGCTACGATCACGCGGAGCTGGTCCGGGCTGCCACCGCCATGCTGCGCCGCGACCCCGAGCTGCTGGCCGCCGAACGCTCCCGCCTGTCCGCCATCTTCGTCGACGAACTCGCCGACACCGACCCGGCGCAGGTCGAGCTGCTCCAGCTGATCGGGACGGGACTGCCGCTGACCGCGTTCGCCGACCCCGACTCCTCCACCTACGCCTTCCGCGGCGCCGACCCCCGGATCGTGCGCACCTTCGGCGAGCTGTTCCCGGGTACCGACCAGGTGGTGCTCGCGACCACGCACCGGGCCGCACCCGTGGTGCGCACCGCCACGGCTCGCATCGCCCGGCGACTGCCCGGCCACCTGCCGATCGTGCCCGCGCCACGCCAGGAGCAGATCGCGCTGCCCGGTGACGGATCCGCGCAGGCGGCGGATCCGGGCACCCGGCCGCCGGGCACCGTCGGAGGCGACCCGGCGGGGCAGACGACCGCCCCCGCCGGTGCCGCGCCGGCCGACGACC
Organism: Catellatospora aurea; assembly: GCF_042663325.1. NCBI lineage: Bacteria > Bacillati > Actinomycetota > Actinomycetes > Micromonosporales > Micromonosporaceae > Catellatospora > Catellatospora aurea. The sequence continues at coordinate 146,882 of NZ_JBHTAC010000006.1, read as the reverse complement.
CTGATGTCGGCGTCGAAGTCGTCGCGCTGCGCAGCCGGGTCAGTGAGGCCGCGTTCGTGGCGCACCGGCTGCGGCGGGCGCACCTGGTCGACGGGGTGCCGTTCTCGCGCATGGCGGTCATCATGCGCTCCACGAATTCGCAGCTCCCGGCCTATGAACGGGCCCTGCGCCAGGCGGGTGTGCCGACCAAGGTGCTGGCCGAGGACCTGCCGCTGCACCAGCAGCCGGCCGTGAAGCCGCTGCTCACGTTGCTGCGCTGCGCGCTGAAGCCGGAGCTGCTCACCGAGGAGGCGGCGGTCGCGCTGCTGCACTCGCCGCTGGGCGGGGCCGATCCGATGGCCGAGCGGCGGCTGCGCCAGGGGCTGCGGGCGCTCGCGATCGCCGGTGGTGACACCCGCGGCTCCGGTGAGCTGCTGGTGGAGGCGCTGCGCGACCCGGCCGAGCTGGCGGCGCTGGACCGGCGCTGGGCCGCGCCCGCGACCCGGATCGCGATGCTGCTGGCCACGGCGCGGGAGACGGCGGGCCGGCCGAGGGCCACCGCCGAGGAGGTGCTCTGGTCGGTCTGGCGGGCCAGCGGTCTGGCCGAGCGCTGGGCCGTCGTGGCCACCGCGCCCGCGATGGGGCTGGACCAGCAGCGCCGTGCCGAGACCGCGGACCGCGACCTGGACGCGATCATGGTGCTGTTCGACGCCGCGGCGCGGTTCACCGACCGGTTGCCGGGCGCGCGTATCGACACGTTCCTCGAACACGTCGCGGACCAGCAGCTGCCCGCCGACTCGCTGGCCGCCAGCGGCGACCGGGGTGAGGCGGTGCGCCTGCTCACCGCGCACGCGGCCAAGGGCCTGGAGTGGGACGTCGTGGTGGTGGCCGGGGTGCAGGAGGGTGTCTGGCCCGACCTGCGACTGCGCGGCAGCCTGCTCGGCTCCGAGCAGCTCGTGGACGAGGTGGCGCAGCGCGCCCAGCCGGGGGAGAAGGCGCAGCGGGTCGCGCAGACCGCCGCCCTGCTCACCGAGGAGCGGCGGCTGTTCTACGTGGCGGCGACCCGGGCCCGGCGGCGGCTGGTGGTGACCGCGGTCGACTCCGGCGCGGTCGGCGGCGCGGACGGCGAGGACCGGCCCAGCCGTTTCCTGTTCGAGCTGGCCCCGCCGGTCAAGGTGGACGAGGACGAGGTGGCCGAGCTGCAGCTGGCCCGGCCGCCGCGCGCGTTGACGCTGTCCGCGCTCGTCGCCGAGCTGCGCTCCGCGGTCACCGGTCCCGACCCGGTCCGGCGGCACGCCGCCGCCCGCGAGCTGGCCCGGCTGGCCGCCGCCGGGGTGCCCGGCGCGCACCCGGACCACTGGTGGGGTCTGCCGGAGCTGTCCGACGACGGCCCGCTGCACGGCCCGGACGAGCCGGTGCGGGTCACTCCGTCCACGATGGAGAGCGCGCTGCGCTGCGGGCTGCGCTGGCTGCTGGAACGGCACGGCGGCGCGGCGGCCTCGACGGCCGCGCAGGGCGTCGGCAACCTGGTGCACGCGGCGGCGATGCTGGCCGATGAGGCGATGAGCGACCCTGCGGTGCTGGTGGACTACGTGGCGGCGCGCTTCGACGCGATCGAGCTGGCCGCGGCCTGGCTGGCCGGACGGGAGCGGGACCGCTCGGCGGAGATGCTGGGCAAGCTGACCCGCTGGCTGGCCGAGAACCCGCGGCGGCTGGTCGCGATCGAGCGCGAGTTCACCGTACGGCTGGACGCGCAGCCGCCGATCGACCTGGTCGGCCGGGTGGACCGGCTGGAGGTCGACGACCAGGGCCGGCTCGTGGTGATCGACCTCAAGACCGGCAAGACCACCACCGCGACCCGCGAGGAGCTGCCCGAGCACCCGCAGCTGGGGGCTTACCAGGTGGCGGTCGAGGCGGGCGGCTTCCCCGAGGGCGACGAGTCGGGCGGGGCGGCGCTGGTGCAGCTGGGCACCGGCCACCGGGACGCCAAGGAGCAGGTGCAGGACGCGATCGGCGAGACCGCCGACCCGCAGTGGGCGCACGCCATGGTGCACCGCACCGCGGCCACCATGGCCGCCTCCACCTTCGTCGCGAAGGTCAACGACAAGTGCCGGGTCTGCCCGGTGAAGAGCAGCTGCCCGGTCTCCGGCAAGGGTCGTCAGGTGGTCGAGCCGTGACAGAGCTGGTGAAAAAGGCTGTCGTCGAGGAGGGGCCGCGGTGGACGCCGGAGGAGCTGGCGGCGGCGCTGGGGCTCAAGCCGCCGACCGCCGAGCAGGCCGCGGTGATCAGCGCCCCGGTCGCGCCGCTGCTGGTCGTCGCGGGCGCGGGCTCGGGCAAGACGGAGACCATGGCGGCCCGGGTGCTGTGGCTGGTCGCGAACCAGCACGTACGCCCGGAGCACGTGCTGGGGCTGACCTTCACCCGCAAGGCGGCGGGCGAGCTGGCCCACCGGGTGCGGGTGCGCCTCGGCCAGTTGCGCCGCCACGTCGGCACCCGGTTCACCGAGGGGCTCGACGGCGAGCCGTCGATCGCCACGTACCACTCGTTCGCGGCGCGCATCGTCACCGAGCACGGGCTGCGCGCCGGGTACGAGCCGAGCACCCGACTGCTCACCGAGGCGTCCTGCTGGCAGCTCGCCGACGAGGTGGTGCGCTCGTACACCGGGGACATGTCGGCGGTGGAGGCCGCGCCGAGCACGGTGGTGTCGGCGGTGCTGGCGCTCGCCGGTGAGCTGGCCGAGCACCTGGTCACCGCGGACAGCCTCGCCACCTGGACGGGCCGCTTCCACGCGAGCGTCGACGCGAAGCCGGGCCGGGTGATGGCCGACGTGCGCGACCTGCTGGCCCGCCAGCGTGCCCGGCTGCAGCTGCTGCCGCTGGTGCGCAAGTACGCCGACCGCAAGCAACTGCTGGAGGCGATGGACTTCGGCGACCAGATGTCGCGCGCGGCGCGGGTGGCCCGCGACCATCCCGAGGTCGGCGCGGCCGAGCGCGACCGGTTCCGGGTGGTGCTGCTCGACGAGTACCAGGACACCAGCCATGCCCAGGTCACGTTGCTGCGGGCGCTGTTCGCCGGGGACGTGGCGGTGGTCGAGGGCGGGGTGTCCGGGCGGGGGCATCCGGTGACCGCGGTCGGCGACCCGTGCCAGTCCATCTACGGATGGCGCGGGGCGAGCGCGGGCACACTGGACCGCTTCCCGGGGGAGTTCCCCGACCGCGACGGCGAGCCGGCCGCGCAAGCGCAGCTCGGGCGCAGTTTCCGGAACCGGTCGGAGATCCTGTCGGTGGCCAATGCGATCTCCGCGCCGTTGCGCGACCGGGGCGCGCGGGTGGTCTCGCTGACCTCGGGCAGCCCCGAGCCGGGCATCGTGCAGTGCGCGCTGCTGGAGTCGCACCTGGACGAGGCGGAGTGGATCGCCGACCAGATCGTCACCGCGTGGCGCAGCGAGGCGGGCACGGCCGACGACCAGAACCCGGCGCACATCCCCGTGGACCGGCGACCCACCTCGGCGGTGCTGGTGCGGGTGCGCTCGCAGATCGCGCCGATCGAGGCGGCGCTGCGGGCCCGTGGCCTGCCCGTCGAGGTGGTCGGCCTGGGCGGCCTGCTGGACACGCCCGAGGTGCGCGACGTGGTGTGCACGCTGCGCGTGCTCAACGACCCGACCGACGGGGCGAGCCTGCTGCGGCTGCTCACCGGGGCGCGCTGGCGGATCGGGCCGCGTGACCTGGTGGCGCTGCACCGGCGGTCCCGGGCGCTGGCGCAGGAGCGCCGCCCGCCCGGCGACGACGCCGAGATCGTCACGGACCGGCTCGACGACGCGGCGCTGGCCGAGGCGCTGGAGGATCTCGGCGAGCCGGACCAGTACTCGCCCGCGGCGTACACGCGGCTGTCGGCGTACGCGAAGGAGCTGGCGGCCTTGCGTGCCCGCCTGGACCAGCCGGTGAGCGACCTGATCGCCGACATCGAGCGCACCGCGGGCCTGGACGTGGAGGTCGCGGTGCGGGCCGGGGACGCCGGGCTGGCCCGCGCGCACCTGGACACGCTCGGCGAGGTCGCGGCCCGGTTCGCGGCGGAGACCGACGGCGCGCCGCTGGGCGCGTTCCTGTCCTTCCTGTCGGCGGCCGAGGACGAGGAGCGCGGGCTGGCCCCGGGCGAGATCGACGTGGCCGAGGGCGCGGTGCAGATCCTCACCGCGCACGCCGCCAAGGGCCTGGAGTGGGACGTCGTCGCGGTGGCGGGGCTGACCAAGGACGTCTGGCCGGGCCCGAGCAAGGGCACCGACCACTTCCTCAAGGGCCTGGGCGTGCTGCCGTTCCCGCTGCGTGGCGACCGTGACGGGCTGCCCGCGCTGGCCGTGAAGAGCGCCGCGGACCAGAAGGAGCTGGGCCGCGCCGTCGCCGACTTCGAACAGCAGTGGAAGGAGCACGACGCGCGGGAGGAGCGCCGCCTGGCGTACGTCGCGGTCACCCGCCCGCGCAGCTGGCTGTTCGCCTCCGGTTACTGGTGGGGTGACAAGGTGCGCAAGCCGCGCGGCCCGTCCGTGCTGCTGGAGGAGATCGTCGAGGTGTGCCGGTCCGGGGAGGGCCACGTCGACGTGTGGACGCCGGAGCCGGAGCCGGACGCGGCGAATCCCACCAGCGGTGAGGTGGCGACCACCTGGCCCAGCGATCCGCTGGGGGCGCGCAGGCCCACCGTCCAGGCGGCGGCGGACCTGGTCCTGGCCATGCTCGGCGAAGCCGGCGACGGGGCGGTAGCCGCCGGTTCCGGCTCGGTCGGCGCGGCGGTCACGGCCGAGCACGACGAGGTGACGCGGCGCTGGCGGCAGGAGGCCGACCTGCTGCTGATCGAACGCGAGGAGCAGGCCCGCCGGGCGAACCGGGCGGACGTCGTGCTGCCCGCGCACCTGTCGGTGTCGCAGCTGGTGGCACTGCGCAAGGACCCGGCCGCGCTGGCCCGGCGACTGCGCAGGCCGCTGCCGGCCGCCCCGGACCCGTACGCCCGCCGCGGCACGGCCTTCCACCACTGGCTGGAGCAGCGCTACGGCGCCGACCAGCTGCTCGACCTGGACGACCTGCCCGGCGCGGCCGACGAGGACGCCGCGCCCGACGAGGCGCTGGGGGTGCTGAAGGAGCGTTTCGAGCAGAGCGTCTGGGCCGACCGGGTGCCGGTCGAGGTGGAGACGCCGTTCGTGGTGGAGCTGGGCGGCACCGTCGTGCGTGGACGGATGGACGCGGTCTTCCGTGACCCCGAGGGCGGTTATGAGGTGGTCGACTGGAAGACCGGCCGGGTGCCGACCGGCGCGACGGCGACCGCGGCCGCGGTGCAGCTGGCGGCCTACCGTCTTGCCTGGGCGGCGCTGGCGGGGGTGCCGGTCGACAAGGTCAGCGCCGCGTTCCACTACGTACGCGACAACCTGACCGTGCGGCCCGCCGACCTGCTCGACGAAGCCGGGCTGGCTGCGCTGCTGACGGCACTGCCCACGCAGGACGCCGACTAGTCGGATGTCCGACCCGGGGCGTGCCGTCATCCTTTTCGGTGGCATCTCAGCCGAACCGGTGGACAGACCGGTCCGGAAACCGACTGCGTGATGTCGCACGCAGCGGGCATTGTGTGTGCGGACACACGCATCCCGAGGGAGGCGCGCCGTGGAGTCATCGGTCCGGGAACTGCTCCTGGTGATGCTCCTTGCGCTGATCGGTGTCGGGGTGGCCGGTGCCGTGGTGCTCGCGCCGTGGCACGCGGCGCAGGCCGGTATCGTCGTGGAGGTGCATCCGCCGGCCCCGCCCATGGCCGGCTGACGATGACCGTGCTGAACGCCTCGATACCCGCCGGAGTACGTGCGATGTCTGGTCCGAAGTCCCTGATCACGGCTGCTGTCTCGGCTGCCGTGCTGCTGCTGGGCGTGCCCGCGGCCGCGGCCGAGCCGGACGTGGTGCGTGGCATGCAGTGGCAGCTCGCGAACCTCGACCTGCCCGCGGTGCACCAGCGGGCCACCGGTGCCGGAGTGCTGGTCGCGGTCCTGGACTCCGGTGTGGACAGAACCCACCCCGACCTGAGCGGCCAGGTGCTCGGCGGCCCCGACCCGGTCTCGAACACCGATGTGGATGGTCGGGGCACCGGGCTCGCCGGACTCATCGCAGGTCACGGCCATGTTCCTGGGGTGTCGGCCGGTGCGCCGCGGCCGACGTCGTCCGGCTCGCCAGCGCCGAGCGCGAGCGCGGCCCCGGCCGACCCGCGTACGGCGGGCGTGCTCGGAGTGGCCCCCGGCGCGCAGATCCTGCCGATCGCGTTCGCGCCCTCGCCCGGCGCGACCGGTGATCCGGACGCGCTGGCCACCGCGATCGACCGGGCCGTGTTCGGTGGCGCGAAGATCATCTGCATCGGGCGAGGCGTCGTGCCCGGCAGCAAGCTGCAGGCCTCGGTCGAGGCGGCCGTGGCACGGGGCGTGCTGATCGTCGCGGCGGACGCGGACCGGGCGGGCCGGCCGTTCACGCCGTGGCCGGCCTCGTATCCCGGGGTGCTCAACGCGATCCCCGCGGACCGTTCGGGGCAGGTGCCCGTCGCGCCGCTGAGCGGGCGCACCACCGGCATCACGGTGCCCGGCGTCGACCTGATCACGACCGGGGTCGGCGGCGGCTACCGGATGGACGGCGGATCGAGCGCGGCGGCGGTGCTGGCGGGCGCGGCGGCGGTGGTGTGGTCGGCATACCCGCAGGCCACCGTCGCGCAGGTGCTGCAGCGGCTGCGTACGACCGCGACCGACGCCGGCGCTCCCGGCGCGGACAGCCGGTTCGGGGCGGGCATGCTCAACCTGAGCGCGGCGCTGGCCGCGAAGGTGCCGCAGGAGGCCGCGCCGAGCGTGCAGCCCAGCCCGGCGCCGTCGAGCCAGGCCGCCTCGCCCAGCCCGTCGCCGGTGCCGGTCGCTCTCGCCGACAGCCGAGACTGGCGGCGCTGGCTGGTGGCACTGCCGCTGCTGGTCTTCCTGGCCGGCCTCACCGTGTGGGCGGTCCGCTCGGCCCGGGTGCGGCAGCAGCCGGCCGCCTGATCCGTCCAGGGATCGGGACCGCGGCCGGAGCGGGCGCGGGACGGGTTAACAGATCATTGCCGAAGGCGGCTGCTCGCGCCCTGCGGTCGGCCGCCACTGGCGCGTGTACGCTGTATATCCTATCGTGCCGGTAGGTTATATGGGCTTTACGGCGGCCTCCGCGCGTTCCGCAGGCGGTCGGCGCTAACTTGATCAGCGACACGGAGGAGGTACGGCCATGGGCATCGCGGTGGTGGTCGGCGGCGGTTGCAGTGGCGTGCTCGCCACCCGTGAGCTGCTGCGAGCCGGCTGGCACGTGGTGCTGGTCGATCCCGGCGCGCGGCCCGGCCGAGGGCTGGCCTACAGCACCGCCGCGCCGTGGCACCTGCTGAACTCGCCCGTCGCCGCGATGAGCGCCGATCCCGACCAGCCCGACGACTTCCTGCGCTGGTGCCGCCGGCGCGACCCGCGCACCGCTCCCACCGATTTTGTGCCGCGCAGCTGGTACGGCGACTACCTGACCGAGGTGCTGCGGACCGCCGACGAGACCGCGCAGGGCCGGCTCACCGTGCAGCGCGGCCGGGTGGCCCGCATCTTCGAGCCGTCCGGCAGCGGGGGCCCGCTCACCGTGCTGCTCGCCGACGACGTGGTGATCCCCGCCGACCGCGTGGTGCTGGCCCTCGGCCACCCCGCCCCGTCGGCCCCGGCCCGGCTCGACGCCGCCGCGGCCCGCTCGGGGGCGTACGTGGCCGACCCGTGGCGGCCGGGCGCGCTGGACGACCTGCCCGAGGGCCCGATCCTGCTCATCGGCACCGGGCTGACCGCCGTCGACGTGGCGCTGACCCTGTCGAACGCGGGCCGGCACGACCTCACCGCGGTGTCCCGGCACGGGTTGCTGCCGCAGCCCCATCGGCGGCCCGCCGCCCTCGGCCCGGACACCGTCACGACCTGGGCCACGCAAGTCGCCGCGACCACCGCGGGAGCCGTCCTGCCAGCCCCGGCGGCAGCTGCCGGCGCGGTGGCCACGTCCGCGGCAGCCGCGGTGTCCGCGCCGGTGTCGCCCACGCAGGCGGCGGCACAGGTCCAGGCCGCGCTACCAGAGTTGCTGGCCGCAGGGTCGGTCGCTGAACTGCTGCGCTCGCTGCGGCGGCTGGCCGCCGAGACCGGGGACTGGCGGGCCGTGTTCGACGCGCTGCGGCCGCACTGGGACGCGCTGTGGCAGAGCCTGCCCGAGCCAGGCCAGCACCGCTTCCTGCGGCACCTGGCGCGCTACTGGGAGGTGCACCGCCACCGGATGGCCCCGGGGGTCGCGGACGGCATCGCCGCGCTGCGCGACAGCGGCGCGCTGCGCATCCGTGCCGCCGAGCTGTGCGGCATCGAGGCCGCCGACCAGGGGGTACGCGTCGCGCTGCGCGAACGCCACAGCGGAGCGATCGCCGCGCCGACGTTCGCCGCCGTGGTCAACTGCACCGGCCCCGGCCGCATCGTCGAGTCCGACCCGCTGGTCCGCGCGCTGGTCGCCGAGGGCATGGCCCGGCCGGGCCCCTACCGGCTGGGACTGGACACCGACCCGCACGGAGCGCTGCTGCGCCGTGACGGCTCGGCGCACCCGGCCCTGTGGACGCTCGGCCCGACCCGCCGCGGCGTGCTCTGGGAGACCACGGCCGCGCCGGAGATCCGCACGCAGGCGCGGGCGCTCGCCGTCGCGCTGGGCGACGCGGGGGACCGCTCGCCGGTCGCCGAGTGCGTGGAGTCCTGACCCGCCCGAAGCGGCGGCGGTCGTACATTTCACCGCCGCTGCTGCGGACGCCTCCTCCGCCAGCTTGCTAGGGTCGGCTTTGTGTCCACCGAGACCAGCATCCAGATCCCGCGCACGGCGTACGAGGTCGAGCGGTTCACGCTCCCCAACGGTTTGCGCGTCGTGCTCAGCCCGGACCGCAGCGCACCGGTGATCGGTGTCGCGGTCGTCTACGACGTGGGAATCCGGTCCGAGCCGCAGGGCCGCACCGGCTTCGCCCACCTCTTCGAACACCTGATGTTCCAAGGCTCGGCCAACCTGGAGAAGCTGGCCCACTTCCGGCACGTGCAGGGGGCGGGCGGCACCTTCAACGGCTCCACCCACCTGGACTACACCGACTACTTCGAGACGGTGCCGAGCAACGCGCTGGAGCGCATGCTCTTCCTGGAGGCCGACCGCATGCGCGGGCCCCGGCTCACCGAGGAGAACCTCAAGAACCAGATCGACGTGGTCAAGGAGGAGATCCGGGTCAACGTGCTGAACCGCCCGTACGGCGGCTTCCCGTGGCTCAAGCTCCCGCCGGTCATGTTCGACACGTTCCCCAACGCGCACGACGGCTACGGCTCCTTCAGCGACCTGGAAGCGGCCACCGTCCCGGACGCGGCGGAGTTCTTCGACAAGTACTACGCCTGCGGCAACGCGACGCTCAGCGTCTCCGGCGACTTCGCGTCCGGACACGCCCGGATGCTGATCGAGCGTCACTTCAGCGATGTGCCGGCCCGCCCGGCGCCGTCGCGGGCCGACTTCGCCGAGCCCGACCTGACCGCCGAGCGGCGCGAGTCGTACGTGGACAAGCTCGCCCCGCTGCCCGCGGTCGCCTCGGCGTGGCGCGTCCCGGACCCGATCACCGACTTCGCCGGCTACCTGCCGTACGTGGTGCTGGCCGAGGTGCTCACCGACGGCGACGCGTCCCGGCTGGTGGAGCGCCTGGTGCTGAAGGACCGCAGCGTCACCAGCGTCGGCGGCTACCTGGGCTTCATGGGCGAGCCGTTCGAGGTGCGCGACCCCACGGCGCTGCTGCTGCAGTCGCACCTGCCGCCCGGCGGCAGTGTGGACAAGGTGCTGGTCACCATCGACGAGGAGCTGGACCGGCTGGCCACCGACGGGCTGACCCCGGGTGAGCTGGCCCGCACCCAGGCCCGGATGGCCACCCACCTGCTGCGCGAGACGGACGCGGTGCTCGGCCGCGCGCTGCGCATGGCCGTGCTGGAGCTGCAGCGGGGCAACCCGGGGCTGCTCAACGACCTGCCGCACCAGATCGCGGAGGTGACCGAGGAGCAGGTCCGGTCGGCCGCCGCCACCCTGCGCCCGCACCGCCGGGCTTCGATCGAGGTCGTGCCCGGAGGAAACCAGTGAGTATCGCCCTTCCCGAGCTTGATGAGAACCGGCCGCTGGCGCTGCCGCTGGAGGCGGAGCAGACGCTGCCCAACGGGCTGACCGTGCTGGCCATCCGCCGGCCGAGCGTGCCGCTGGCCGAGGTGCGGCTGCGCGTGCCGTTCGCCAAGGCCGAGCTGGCCGAGGCGGCGGTGCTGGCGCAGACGCTGTTCTCCGGCACCAGCACGCGCAGCACCGTCGAGATCGCCGCCGAGCTGCAGACCGTCGGTGGCGGCCTGGGCGCCGGGATCGACCCGGACCGCCTGCAGATCAGCGGCAACTCGCTGGTGTCCGGGCTGGACCGGCTGCTGGAGCTGCTGGCCGAGGTGCTCGACGACGCCGTCTACCCGGAGGGCGAGGTCACCACCGAGGTGGAGCGGCTGGCCGACCGGATCCAGGTCGCCCAGAGCCAGCCCGCGCACCTGGCCCGCGTCGCGCTGCTCAAGCGCATCTACCCGGGGCACCCGTACGCGGTGCAGACGCCGTCGGTGGAGGAGGTCCGCGCGGTCAGCCCGGAGGCGCTGCGCGCGCTGCACGCCCGGCGGCTGCACCCGGCCGGGGCGACGCTGGTCATCGTCGGCGACATCGACCCGGAGCAGGCGGTGCAGACCGCGGCCAAGCGCCTCGGCGCGTGGAACGGCGGCGGCGAGAGCGCCGACCTGCCGCCCATCCCGCTGCTGGTGCCGGGCCCGCTGCTGCTGGTCGACCGGCCCGGCGCGGTGCAGTCGTCGCTGCGCCTCGCGCTGCCGGCGGTGGGGCGTACCCATCCCGACCACGCCGCGCTCCAGCTCGCGAACATGGTCTTCGGCGGCTACTTCTCCTCCCGCTGGGTGGAGAACATCCGCGAGGACAAGGGCTACACGTACGGCCCGCACTCGGTGATCGAGCACTCGGTGGCCGGTTCCACGCTGACCGTCTCCGCCGAGGTGGCCACCGAGGTCACCGCCCCGGCCCTGGTCGAGACGCTGTACGAGCTGGGCCGCATCGCGGCGCTGCCGGTGCGCGAGGAGGAGCTGGAGCAGGCGCGGCAGTACGCGCTGGGCACGCTGCAGCTGGGCATGTCGACGCAGTCCGGCCTGGCCGGTCTGGCCAGCACCTACGCCGGTTTCGGGCTGCGGCTGAGCTTCCTGGCCGAGCACTCGGCCCGGCTGGCCGCGGCCACCCTGGAGGACGTGCACCGGGTCGCGGCGACGTACCTCGCGCCGGCCGTGGCTGCCCCGGTGATCCTCGGCGACGCCGAGAAGATCCAGGCCGCGGTGGCGGCGATCGTGCCGATCCAGGTCGAGTCGAGGCCTGCGGCGTGACGGTGAGCGGAGCGAGTTGCCGGTAATGAACGAAACACCTTCCGCGACCCGGTCGGATCTCGACCGGGCCGCGTTCCGGCGCGCCGACCCGCAGTGGCTGGCCGACGCCTGGGCCCGCGGCCAGGTCGTGCTGATCGGAGACGACGGCCGCGCGCTGATCCGCGACGACCGGCTCGTGCTGGTGGGCTCGGCGCAGGTCGGCACCGGCGGTCCGGCCGCCGAGCCGCTGTTCCTCGGCGTCGACGCGGGCGGCACGGCCTACTTCGCGGTGAACAGCGCGCTGCCCGAGGTGCCCGGCGCCGAGCCGAAGCACCTGTGGGAGGTCGGCGCGGACCTGCCGCCCCGCGACACGGCGCTGCTGACCCAGGCGCTGGCCCTGGTGCGCTGGCACCGCGACCACCTGTACGCCCCGCGCAGCGGCAAGCCGACCACGGTCGAGCAGGGCGGCTGGGTGCGCCGGGACGCCGACGGCGACCTGCATTTCCCGCGTACCGACCCGGCTGTGATCATGGCGGTGCACGACGGGGTGGCCGGCCCGCAGGGACGCATCCTGCTCGGCGCGAACGTGGTGTGGGCCGGGGCGGCCAAGCGCCGCTACTCGGTGCTCGCCGGATTCGTCGAGGCGGGGGAGACCGCCGAGGACGCGGTCGCCCGCGAGGTGTACGAGGAGGCGGGGGTCCGGGTCTCCGACATCCGCTACCACGGCAGCCAGGCGTTCCCGTACCCCCGCTCGTTGATGTTGGGTTTCATCGCGGTCGCCGACCCGGCGGCCGCGCCGCTGCGCACCGACCCCGACGAGCTGATCGACGCGCAGTGGTTCACGCGCGAGCAGGTCGCCCGGGTGCTGGACGGTTCAGACGACTCCTTCACGCTCCCGAACCGCTCCTCCATCGCCCACCAGCTCGTCCTCACCTGGCTGCGCGCCGGCTGACGGCGGGGTCAGCCCGCGCCCGGCCCACAGGTACAGCGCGGACACCGCCATCACCGCGCTCATGACGACCAGCAGCACCCGGAAGTCGACCAGCTCGACGAGCACGGCCCCGAATCCGATCGCGAGCGTCTGCGGGGCGCTGATCAGCGCGTCCATCGCCGCCGAGACCCGGCCCATCAGCGCGGCGGGGGTGGTGCGCTGCATCAGCGTCATCAGGCCGACGAGCAGGTAGGGCAGGCCGAAGCCGGAGATCAGGCAGGTGGCGAAAGCGAGTCCCAGGTTCGGGGTCAGGCTGGTGAGCAGCAGCGGCAGGAACAGCGCGATGCCGATGGCGTTGGCGGACAGCTCGCCGACCCGGCGGATCAGCCAGGGCGAGGTCAGGCCGCCGAGCAGGCCGCCGACGCCCTGCACGCTGATCAGCACGCCGATGAACGCCGGCGGCCGGTGCAGGCCCTGGTCGACGAAGGCGAAGAAGACGGTCTCGCTGAACCCGAAGACGAGGATCGAGATCACGTTGCCGATCAGGGCGCGCCGCAGCGGCACGCTGCCCGTCAGGTGGCGTACGCCCGCACCGACCTCGGTCAGCCAGTGCGACTCGACGCGCTCGGGCCTGTCCTCGCGCACCCGCAGCACGGCGATGACCGCGGCCGCGATGAGGAAGCCCGCCATGCCGAGCGTGGCCAGGCCCCAGCCTTTCGTGGCGGCGTAGAGCGCGGCGCCCAGCAGCGGCCCGACCAGGCGCAGGCCCTGGCGCACCGTCTGCAGTGCACCGTTCGCCTCGGCCAGCAGGTCCGGCGGGATGACTTCCTTGATCAGGCCGTTGAGCGAGCCGCTGACCAGGATGTACGAGACGCCGTAGCAGATCGCGACGGCGAAGATGATCCACAGGTCTTCCCGGCCGTCGACCGCCAGCAGCGGCGTCAGCATGACTGCCGAACCGACCAGGGCCGCGATCAGGAACGGCCGGCGGCGGAACCGGTCCACCACCACGCCGAGCAGCGGCGCGAACACGACCGGCGCCACCACGCACAGGATCGCCGCCCCCGCCATGCCGTCGGAGCCGGTGAGGTCCTTGGCCCAGATGGCCAGCGCCAGCACCAGCATCGACTCGGCGGTCATGCTGAAGAACAGGCCCGCGAACAGCAGGCGGAAGTCGGGTCGGCGCAGTACGGCGCGCATAGGGGTGTGCCTCCGGGGTGATGGGGGTGAAGGTCAGCTGGGGTCGGGATGGGCCCAGGCGACCATGCGAACGGGGCGGGAATCCTCGGGCCGGTCGGCCTCGTCGGTGATCCGCCGGTTGTACTTCGTCAGCACCGCGACCAGCTCGTCCTCCAGCGCCGTCAGCTCGTCGGCGGTGAGCCAGGTGACGTTCTGCACGGAGAACGCGGCGTGCCGCCACGCCGAGTCGTCGGCCTGCCGCCGCTCGTCCCACTGGTTGCGCTGGGCCAGCTCCTGCGCCAGCAGCGTGGCGTTCAGCTCGCTACCGGCCTGGATCATCTCCGGCGGATCCGCCGGACCACCCCACCGGTTGCCCATCGGCACCCAACGCCACGGCCGGTTACGCCCGACCCCGCCTTCCGCCTCCTCGATGAACCCGAACTTCGCCAACTGCCGCAGGTGCCACGAGCAGTTCGCCGCCGACTCACCGACCCGCTCGGCCAGCTGCGTCGCCGTCGCCGGCCCCCGCAACCCCAACTCATTGATCAGCCGCAACCGCACCGGATGCGCCATCGCCCGCAACATCCGCGGATCCGTGATCTCCCGCATCGGCAATCTCTCCGTCACATCAAAAGCATCCTTTCAAAAGAACCCTTTCGTCAACCCCCTGCCGCGCCTCCGACTGCGTTGATCATGAAGTTGTGGACAGGGCGCGCCGCCGAACCTGCCCATAAGTTCATGATCAACGTGGAAGGAAGGTGATCAACCGGGTGAAAGGTGTGTCGGTGTTGGGGTGGGGGTGGGTGGGCGGCTTAGCCTGAGGGCTGGTTCGCCGACGGAGGTCCCCTTGTCGCGAGGATCCAGCCCGATCGTCCGCCGCCAGCGCCTCGGCGTGGAGCTGCGCCGCCTGCGTGAGACCGCCGGTCTCACCGGGGAGCAGGTCGTCGACCAGGTGGGCTGGGCGGCCAAGTCGAAACTGTCGCGTTTGGAGAACGGGCGCAGCCGTCCGGATCTCGCCGATGTGCTGGACCTGCTCGACCTGTACGAGGTGCGCGGGCGGGACCGGGACCAGCTGGTGGCCATCGCGCGCGACGCCGGCAACACCCGGGGCTGGCTGCGGGCGTACCCGGTGATGACCCAGCGGCAGCGCGGTTATGCCGAGCTGGAGGCGGGCAGCGCCCGGATCAGGGAGTACGGCCTGTCGATCGTTCCCGGTCTGCTGCAGACGCCGGAGTACGCGCGGGCCCGCATCCTGTCCTCGCGGCCGCTGTCCGGGCAGGAGTCACCCGCGGGCGCAGTGCCCGCGCAGCGCCCGAATCCGGCGGTGGGGCCGGTGGCGGAGCTGCCCGCGCCGCAGGAGCCGGACACCGAGGTGGCGGCGCGGCTGGCCCGCCAGACGATTCTGACCAGGACCTCGGACGCGCCCCGCTACGAGGCGATCCTGGACGAGCAGGCGCTGCTTGGCCGGGGTGCGCCGGACGAGGTGCGGGACGGGCAGCTGGCCCACCTGGCGACCCTCGCGCAGTTACCCAACGTGACCATCAGAGTACTGCCGTGCGCGGCCCTGATCGGCCGGCACTTCATACCATATTCCGGGTTTTCTATCTATCACTTTCCCGACCCGGATGATCCGGAGACGGTGGCTGTCGAGACGCTCGCCCGTGAGCTGGTGCTCACCGACCGCAACAGCGTCGAGCGATATGCACGTGTCTTCGGCTGGCTCGGCGAAGCCGCGCTGGACCCGCCGCGGTCGCGGGCGTGGATAAGCGCCCGGATCAGCTGATCTCCTCGGCGGAAAACTACGCTCCGTCACCCGTTCGGGCGGTGCTGCCCGACGATCGTCGCGTCTTGCTTGATTCCAGCTGGGGAAATGCACAAGCATGACATCAGCCGAATGTGGAAGTTCCACCCATGGACTCCACAGTCGACCTCCGCCCGGCAGGCAGTGACGGAGCAGCGCATGCGGTACCTGATCGTTCGCACCGAGGTACGACCCTTCGCGCCCGAGGACGTGAACGCGTCGTTCCTCGATGAGCAGCCGCTGCGCGACGAGACAGCCAGTCCTGAGCAGCGCCGCCAGGTGGCGGAGGCGGACAGCCTCGACGCCGCGCTCCAGCTCGCCCGCGCCCTCGCCTCGGTCGGCGCCGTCCGATCCGGCCGCCAGCGCGTCAAAGTCGTCCGCCTGGACGCCCCCCGCTGGCCCAGCTGACCGTCCCGCCGCGCCCCGGGGACCGGTGCGCCGCAGCCGCGGCGCACGCGAAGATCGCCGTTTGAGGTCGGAAGGTGAGGTCTGGCCTCACTCCGTGACCCGAAACGGCGATCTTGAAAAACCTCAGGCCGGATCGGCGGCGGTTTCGGCGATCGCGGCCAGGTGGGCCTTGACCTGGATGACGCTGGGGTTGGTCAGGGCGCTGCCGTCGGCGAAGCGCAGGGTCGGCACGGTCTGGTTGCCGCCGTTCACGCTCATCACGAAGTCCGCCGCGTTCGGGTCCTGCTCGATGTCGATCACCGTGTAGGCGATGCCCTCACGGTCGAGCTGGCTGCGCAGCCGGTGGCAGTAACCACACCACGTGGTCGAGTACATGGTCAGCATGGCGATCCTCGGGTCGGGGGAGCGGGGGCTCCCGGGGACTCTAGCGGTGGCAACATCAACGACACCTGGGATGATTCCCTGTTGTGACCCGAGACGCTGCCCCCGACACGGCCCGAAAGGTACTTGCCGGCCTGGACGAGGAGCAGGCGGCCGCGGTCACGGCGCCGCCCGGTCCGGTGTGCATCCTGGCGGGCGCGGGCACCGGCAAGACCCGGGCGATCACCCACCGGATCGCGCACCGCGTGATCACCGGGCAGGTCCAGCCGAAGCACGTGCTCGCCGTCACCTTCACCGCACGCGCCGCGGCGCAACTGCGCGAGCGGTTGGCCGGGCTCGACGCGCACGGCGTGCAGGCCCGGACGTTCCATGCCGCCGCCCTGCGCCAGCTGCGTTTCTTCGCGCCTCGGCTGCTGCGCGGCCGGGAGATGCCGGAGCTGGTCGAGAGCAAGGCGCGGCTGATCGTGCTCGCCGCGGCACGGGCCGGGGTGCGGGCCGACCGCACCGGTGCGCGCGACCTCGCCGCCGAGATCGAGTGGTCGAAGTCGTCGCTGGTGGAACCCGGCGAGTACGTGGTCGCCGCCGCCAAGGCCGGCCGGGAGACCCCGCTGGAAGCGGCCCAGGTCGCCGCCGTGTTCACGGCGTACGAGCACGTCAAGCGCCAGCAGGGCGTGATCGATTTCGAGGACCTGCTGCGCGCCATGTGCTGGGGCATCGAGGAGCACGCCGACGTCGCCGAGCAGGTCCGCGCGCAGTACCGGCACTTCGTCGTCGACGAGTACCAGGACGTGAACCCGCTGCAGCAGCGGCTGCTGGAGGCGTGGCTGGGCGGGCGCAGGGACCTGACCGTGGTCGGCGACGCGGCGCAGACCATCTACTCGTTCACCGGCGCGACCTCGTCGTACCTGGTGGACTTCGCCCGTACGCACCGCGACGCGACCGTGGTCCGGCTGGTCCGTGACTACCGGTCCACCCCGCAGGTGGTGGGCCTGGCCAACGCCGTCATCCGGCAGGCCAAGGGCAGCGAGGCCCGGCTGCGGCTGGACCTGGTCGGCCAGCGCCCCGCCGGACCCGAGCCGGACGCGCGGGTCTTCCCCGACGAGCACGCCGAGGCCGTCGCGGTGGCCCGCCGCTGCGCCGACCTGATCGCGGCGGGCACCCCCGCGTCGGAGATCGCGGTGCTGTTCCGCGCCAACGCCCAGTCGGAGACGTACGAGGAGGCGCTGGCCGACGCCGGGGTGCCGTACGTGCTGCGCGGCGGGGAGCGCTTCTTCGAGCGGGCCGAGATCCGCCAGGCGATGGTGGCGCTGCGCTCGGCCTCCCGCGCCGACGGCGGCGACGACCTGGTCGGCACGGTCAGCGCGGTGCTGGTCGGCCTCGGCTGGCAACCCGAGCGGCCGCCGTCCGGCGGAGCCGCCCGGGAGCGCTGGGAGGCGCTGGCAGCCCTGGTCCGCCTGGCCGCCGAGTTCCGCCCCGCGCCGGGCGTCGACGAGGGGCTCGCCGGGTTCACCGCCGAGCTGGGCCGGCGCGCCCAGGCGCAGCACGCCCCGACCGTCGCCGGGGTGACCCTGGCCAGCCTGCACTCCGCCAAGGGCCTGGAGTGGGACGCGGTGTTCCTGGTCGGGCTCGTCGAGGGCACCATGCCCACCGCGTACGCCCGCAGCGCCGAGGCGCTGGAGGAGGAGCGCCGGCTGCTGTACGTCGGCGTGACCCGGGCACGGCGGGTGCTGTGGCTCAGTTACGGCGAGGCCCGCTCGTCGGGCGGTCGGGCCCGGCGTCCGTGCCGGTTCCTGCAGGGTGTGCCGGGGCTCTCGCCGTTCGGTGGGCAGGCCGCCGCACCGCGGGCCGAGCGGCCCGGACCCGGTGCGCCGCGGGTGCCGCGCAAGACCGTGATCGTGAGCTGCCGGGTGTGCGGGGCGACGCTGCTCGCCGGGCCCGAGCGCAAGCTGGGCCGGTGTGCGGGCTGTCCCTCCTCGCTGGACGAGGAGCTGTTCGAGCGGCTGGGCGACTGGCGGGCCCGGGTCGCCGCGGCGGCGAAGATCCCGGCGTACGTCGTCTTCACCGACGCCACCCTCACCGCGCTGGCCGAGCGTCAGCCATCCGACAGAGCCGGCCTCGTGGAGATCGCCGGCATCGGCCCGCGCAAGTTGGAGCTCTACGGCGAGGCAGTTCTCGCGCTGTTGAAGGGCGCTTCGGTGGCGGATTTGCTGCCTGAACAACCGACTTCAGAAGATCTTCAAAAAGATTTGGCAACAGAGCCGTAAAACCGTTTGCGCCTTCCCGCCCGGGAGGCATAGCCTTCGGTCACACCTCCAAGAGCGCGCATCAGTGCTGCTCCTGGATGGCGGATCACGTTCTGTACCGACGAGGCAAGTAAGGAGGCGAGTCCCATGGAGATCACGTTCAAGACCACGAACGCGGCCGTTCCGGCGGCGCTCGCCGCTGCCTGTGCTCAGTCGGTCAAGGTCGCGCCGTTCGCCCTGGAACTCGCACCCGCCGGCCACGCCACGCGTGGCGTCAAGGGCGCACTGGGCGCACTGGGCGGCTCGACCGCCACCGGTCTGCCGGTGGAGCAGCTGCCGGTCCTGCGACAGCTGGCCTGGAACCCGAACCCGATCAAGGTGGCCCCCGCGGGAGCCGCCAAGCCGAAGAGCATCACCAGCACCATCAGCACCACCCTGGCCTACCGGAACCAGGAGTCCTCGGGCATGAAGCTCGATGGATTCAGCGGGCTCCCACCTCGAGGTAAACCAAAGGTCTAAACCAGACCACCGGCTCACCTCGAGGCCGCGGAACCCGTACACCGGGATCCGCGGCCTTAGTTATTTCCACCCCCATGGAAAGCGATCCACGAGATCGAGATGAAAGGAAGGTGACCGGAAGATGAGTCTGGCGTTGGCCCCAGTCCTCGACTTCAGCGTCGAGCTGGGTGCGGAGCTGCCCTGCCGGAAGTTCGACCCGGACCTGTGGTTCTCTGACGCTCCTGCGGAGCTTGAGCTGGCGAAGTCGCTGTGCGGCGAGTGCCCGCTCAAGGCCGAGTGCCTCTCCGGGGCACTGGAGCGCGAGGAGCCCTGGGGCGTCTGGGGTGGCGAGATCTTCGAGCGTGGTGCGGTCGTGGCGCGCAAGCGTCCGCGTGGCCGTCCGCGCAAGGACGACCTCGCTCGCGAGGCGGCCCTGGTGGCCGAGACCGAGGCGCGGGTCGCCGCGGTCACCGCTCGCGAGTCCGTCCGTCTCGCAGCCTGAGCAACTCCGCAACACCCAATCCAGCCGCCTGCCGGCTAAGTCACTACCAGCGCAACGGAGAGAAGCAATGAGAAACGGAATCAGCGACATCTATATGATCCACGAAATCATGAGTCGGGCCCGAATGCTTGAGCCTCAGAACATCCCCTCTGAGGCTTCCCGTTCCGCCCGTCAGATCACCATCGCCGCGCGCCGGCGTGCACGTGAGCTGTCGCAGCGATAAGTGAATCAAAGACGGATGCCCGCCGGCTGCACCGGCGGGCATCCGCATTTCTGCAGCTCAGTTGGTCGGTTCGGCGAAGCCGGGAAGCCAGCGCTCCAGGATCGCGCGGTACGGCGCCTTGGCCTCCAGCTGGCACAGCACGCCGATGGAGCCCAGCGTCACCCGGTGGATCATCAGGTACGACGGCGGCAGGTTCAGCTGCCGCCCCAGCTGGTACGCGGGGCTGCGCGGGCTGGCCAGCCGGGCGGCCTCCTCGCGCAGCCAGGCCCGGGTGAACCGGAACTCCTCGGCGGCCAGCGGCTCCAGCATCGGCCGCACGTAGTCCAGCACCGCCTGCGCGTCGATGTCGGCGTTGGCGCGCACGAAACCCTCGCCCTGCAGCCCCTTGAGCACCTCGTCGGCGCGCCCGGCCAGGGCAAGCCGGGTGATCCGGCCCACCGGCTCGGGCAGGCCCTGGGGCAGGCGCGCGACCGCGCCGAAGTCGATGACGGCGAGCCGGTCGTCGGGCAGCAGCCGGTAGTTGCCCGGGTGCGGGTCGGCGTGCAGCAGCCCGGCCCGCTCGGGGGCGGAGAAGTGCAGCGTGGCCATGAGCGCCCCGGCCCGGTCGCGCTGGGCCACCGTGCCACTGCCGATGATCTTCGACAGCGGGATGCCTTCGACCCACTCGGTGACCAGCACCCGCGGCGCGGCGGCCAGCACCTTCGGCACCAGGATCTGCTTGTCCCCCGCGTACGCCGCCGCGAAGGCGCGCTGGCTGGCCGCCTCCAGCTCGTAATCCAGCTCCTCGACCACCCGCGCGCGCAGCTCGGTGACCAGCGGCTTGACGTCCAGGCCAGGCTGGATCACCTTGAACAGCCCGGCCAGCCGGGAGAGCTGGGCCAGATCCGCGATCAGCGCGTCGCCGGCGCCCGGGTACTGGATCTTCACGGCGACCGGGATGCCGGCGCGCTTGCGCGGCACCTTCCACTCGGCCCGGTGCACCTGGCCGATGCTGGCCGCGGCAGCAGGCGTGTCGTCGAACTCGCGGAACAGCGCCCGCCAGTCGCTGCCCAGCTGCTCCGCCAGCACCTTGTGCACCGTGGCCGCGGGCAGCGGCGGGGCCGCCTCCTGGAGCTTGGTGAGTGCGTCGCGGTAGGGCTCCGCCAGGGCGTCCGGCAGCGCCGCCTCGAACACGCTCAGCGCCTGGCCGAGCTTCATCGCGCCGCCCTTGAGCTGACCCAGCACGCTGAACAGCTGCTCGGCCGTCCGCTCCTGGATCTCCGCGGAGATCACGTCGGAGGCGAGGCCGGTCACCCGCTTGCCGAAGCCGAGCACGGTCCGCCCGGCGAAGCCCAGGGGAAGAGAAGCCAGCTTGGCGGTCCGGGAAACGGCACGGCGCGGGATGTCGGTCACCGTGCCATTGTTGCCGACCACGCGGATTTCGGCCTGTTCCGGCCGGTGAAGACCCTGTGGAGATGTCAGCCGCGCCGCGGCCGGGTGCAGTCGCAGGACGGGTGGGGCGACCAGGAGCGCCGCCGCCAGGGCAGCACGCCGTTGATCTCCACCGTGCTGCCGATCGTGGTCGGCGCGGCCCCGTCGAGGTAGGCCAGCACCTCGGCGGCGGCGAAACCGGCGGCGGTGAGCCGGGTCGCCGCCGGGCACGGGTCGCTCCCGGCCGGGGCCTGGGCGAGCTGGGCCGCCAGCCGGGGCCAGGACGGGTCGCGGTCGGTGCGGTGCAGGTCGAGGCAGCGCAGGCAGGGCCCGCCCGAGGCGGGCACGAGCGGTCCGACCACGGCCACCCCGTCGCGTACGGTCAGCGCCAGGTGCGGCACCCTGCGGCGGGTTCCGCGAGTGGAGACCGCGTGCCCCACCTGGACGCGGAACGTGGCGTCAGTGGCGCGCAGGGTGGCGGCGTGCGGCCCTGGCGGGCTGTTCAGGGTGGCTGCCGCGCCGGGGGAGGCCACCGTGCCCACCTTGCCCACTCCGGCGTCCAGCAGGGCAGTGGCGACCAGGCGGGCGGTGGGGCCTGCCCCCGCGATGATCACGCGGGCCTGGCCCCGCCGCTGGAGCACCCGGGCCGGGGTCCCGGCGGTCTCGGTCCGGCGCAGGGCGAGCGCGGCCGCCTCGTCGGCCAGCCGGGCCCGGTGGTCGGCGGGCAGCGCCGCCGGCATCAGCGCGTGTGCCGGCAGGACCAGCCCGTGTGCGGCCAGCGCGGCCAGCACCTCGTGGACGTCGTCGGCCCGCATGCCGAGCCGTGCCATCTCGGCCAGCACGGCCCGCTCGGTGCGGGAGCCGTCCAGGAGGTCGAGCAGCCGGGCCGCGGAGCGGTGCGGTAGCTCCAGCACGACGGCGTGCTCGGGATCCGTGCCGAGCTGGACGGTGTGCCGGTCGCGCCACATCGGGCGCAGCCCCGGCAGCAGGGCCGGGCGGGACATCGGGGAGGGGCTCACAGCCGAGAGGGTGCCAGTGCCCGGCGGGGTACGCCTGCGGTTATCCACAGCCTGTCCCCGGTGATCAAGAGGTTTTCCACAGTACTGACCTGGGTTATCCACAGATCTTGGGGAAGATTGTCGGGAAAGCGACAGGAGCCCGCAGTGTCTGCGGGCTCCTGTCTCGCGTTGTCCCTCAGGCCTTGCCGAGAATGCGGTTCACGGTCGTCCCGCAGACGGGGCAGGGCCCCTTGGCCATCCGCATGCCAGTCTTGGAGATCTCCACCTTGCCGGTGAAATCACGCTTTTCCTTACACTTCACGCAGTAGCCGTTGTACTTCTCTTCGGCCACGATTCCTCCTCATGATCCACGGTGACTCGTCCCGGCGGCTTGCGCTGTGACGGTGGAAGTCTGCCTGCCCGAATCGATCTGAGTAGTCAGGTTACGCGGGACACGCCGGAGTCATCACGCTTGTAGAAAATGAGGCATTTTCTTAAAGACGCCTGTGCATTGAGTAATGTCCCTTATGCGTACCAGTGGCGCGGGTCACGGCCAGAAGAATTTTCTTGGCGAAGGCCACCTATCCCGGCAAATCTGGCGATGATCACAAGATTGACTCTTGCGCCCCCCTGGCACCCGGCCGCTAGCGTCCCTTCCGTGAGTAACACCCCCCTGGTTACCCCCGGGTGCCCCCTGGTCTGCGCCGGTCGCTAATGGCCGCCGCACGCAAGCCCGTGGTAGAGGTCCGGCGCAGTGAGCGCCGGCGGCGGACGGTGTCCGCCTACCGCGAGGGGGAGCGGGTCGTGGTGCTCATTCCCAGCCAGTTCTCCCGGGCCGAGGAGAGCGAGTGGGTGAGCAAGATGCTCGCCCGGCTCGCCGCGCGCGATCAGCGCAGTCAGCGCAGCGACGCCGATCTCGAAGTCCGCGCCCGCCAGCTCGCCTGCCGCTACCTGCCCGAGTTCGGGGCCGTCGCGGTGCCCGCGACCGTGCGCTGGGTCGGCAACCAGAACGGCCGCTGGGGTTCCTGCACCCCCGCCGACCGCACCATCCGGCTGTCCGAGCGAGTGCGCGAGATGCCGGGCTGGGTCGGTGACTACGTGCTGCTCCACGAGCTGGTGCACCTGATCGTGCCCAGCCACAACGCCCGGTTCTGGGCCCTGGTCGGCCGGTATCCGCGCACCGAGCGCGCCCGGGGCTACCTCGAGGGCATCGCCGCTGCCGAACACGCCCGCGCCGAATAGCCTCCCCGGGCCCGCCCCGTCGACTCCGCCGACCGCCGCCGGCCGTCGGGCCGCTGTTCCGCCGGCACCGTAGCCCCGTCTGTGGCGTCACGTCGGCATCCATCCGGCAATCGACGTTGGCCCATCACATCGATTCCGGGGCGCGGATTTTCGCTGTAATAGGCCAACGTCGATGAAAAAGCGGGTGTGGGCGGGTAGAGGTCAGTCCTGCTTGGGGCCGTTGTCGGGGTTGCCCTCGTCGTGGCTGGGGAGGTCGTCCAGGCCGCTGAGGTCGAGGACCGTGGTGTCGGCGGCGGCCGCGTAACCGACCGGGTCGGCGAAGTCCTCGTCGTCGGGCAGCAGGTCAGGGTGCTCCCACAGAGCGTCGCGGCCGGACACGCCGCGGTGCTCGGTGAGCGCCGCCCACAGCGCCGCCGCCTCGCGCAGCCGACGGGGCCGCAGCTCCAGGCCGACGAGCGCGGCGAACGTCTGCTCCGCGGGTCCACCGGCCGCGCGGCGACGGCGGAACGTCTCGGAGAGGCGTACGACGTTGGGCAGGCGGTTGCCCGCGGCCTGCTCGACCACGTGCGTCACCCAGCCTTCGACCAGCGCGAGCACGCTCTCCAGGCGGCGCAGGGCGGCCTGCTGCTGGGGGCTGTCGTCGGGGGTGAAGATGCCTTCGAGCTGCAGCTCGGCCATCGACTCCGGGTCGGCGGGGTTGACCCGTCCGAGCGCCTCCTCGATGGCCTCCCGGTCGACCCGGATGCCGTTGGCGTACGCCTCCACGGCGCTGAGCACGTGCCCGCGCAGCCACGGCACGTGGCCGAAGAGCCGCTGGTGGGCGGTCTCCCGCAGGGCCACGAACAGGCGCAGCTCGCTGGCGTCGATGTCGAGGCCGTCGCCGTACGCCCGGATGTTGGCGGGCACGAGGGCGGCGGTGCCGCTGGGGCCGAGCGGCAGGCCGATGTCGCCGGCCGAGAGCACCTCGACGGCGAGCTTGGCCAGCGCGGTGCCGAACTGACCGCCGAACAACGCACCGCCCAGGCTGCTGATCATCGCGGCCATCGGGCCGAGCTGGGCGCGGGCCTCCGGCGGGACCAGATCGCCCATGGCGTTGACCATGCGGTCGGCGACCGGGTCGGCCAGCTTGCGCCAGACGTCCAGCGTGTTGAAGATCCACTCGTTGCGGTTCCACGCGGCGGTGGTGAGCACGCCGCTGGGTAGCGCGGTGGCGGGGTCGAGCCACAGGTCGGCCAGGCGCAGCGCCTCGTCGACCGCGGCACGGTCGGCGGCGGTCACGGCCGGGTCGCCCTCGCTGTTGAGCGAGGTGGTGGCGACCTGCCGGGCGAGGTCCCAGTTGACGGGGCCGCCGCCGCTGGAACTCATCGCCATCAGCTGCTGCAGCCCGGCGAGGAACTGCTGCATCTGCTGCGGGTCGTTGGGGTCTGGTGGTTGGCCGCCAGGAAGGGCGAACCCGAACGGGGTGTCAGGCACGCTCTCCACCGTACGCGAAGTTGAGCCGAAGTGACTCATACCCTCCCCGTGATCGGGGACAAGTCAGGGTCCGGCGCGCGCGAGGGACGCCCGGATAGGCTGGCCGCCATGAGACGTCGCGGGTTGACTGTGGTGCTGGGCGCGGTCCTGGCCGTGCTGCTGCTGTTCGCCATCGGGCAGGTGCGGGTGCCGTACGTGGTGGAGAGCGCCGGCCCGACCGTGGACACGCTGACCGCCGTCGACGACAAGGGCGAGCTGTGCACGCCGGGCGCGGCCGGCGCCGGGGAGGGCTGCCACGAGGTCATCTCGATCACCGGCGGTCCCGCGGTCTCGAAGTCCGACGGGCAGCTGCGGCTGGTCACCGTCAACGTGCAGTCGTCCACCGACCTGGTCTCGGTGATCCGGGGCTGGTGGTCCGACGAGGAGGCGGTCGTGCCGTACGAGCTGCTCTACCCGCCGGAGGCGACCCGCGAGGAGATCGACCAGCAGGGCCAGGAAGACTTCAAGAACTCGCAGTCCAGCGCGGAGACCGCGGCGCTGCGCGAGCTGGGCTACCCGGTGCGCATCTCGGTGGAGAAGGTCGTCGCGGGCGGCGCGTCGGACGGCAAGCTGAAGCCGGGCGACGTGATCGACACGGTCGACGGCGCCGCGGTGACCTCCAACGGCAAGCTGCTGGAGCTGATCCAGGCCAAGCCCGCGGGCTCCACCCTCAAGCTCGGCGTCACCCGCGACAAGGCCCCGACCACGGTCGAGGTGACCACCAAGCCCGCCTCGGCCGAGGACGACACGCCGCGGGTCGGCATCGAGGTCAAGACCGACCAGCCGCACCCGTTCACGCTGAACATCAAGCTCGACGACATCGCCGGCCCGAGCGCCGGGCTGATGTTCGCGCTCGGCATCATCGACAAGCTCACGCCCGAGGACCTCACCGGTGGCAAGGTCATCGCGGGCACCGGCACCATCGACGACGAGGGCAACGTCGGGCCGATCGGCGGCATCCCGCAGAAGCTGTACGGGGCGAAGGCGGCCGGTGCCAAGATCTTCCTGACCCCCGCGGCGAACTGCGAGGAGGCCAAGGCGAACGCGCTGCCCGGCCTGCCGCTGGCCAAGGTGGCCACCCTGGACGACGCGCTGGCCGCCCTGGCGACGGTGCGCTCCGGCGGCACCCCGCCGACCTGCTGATCGGCCGCGTCGACACTTTCCTGTTAATAAGCTGAGAAACGCGGGCCCCGCTCCGGCGCGGGCCCGCGTGAAACAGCACGTCAGACGACTCACCACGGTTCCGTAAGGCCTGCCATCAGTGCCGCGCTCTTGCACGGCAACGTAGGCTTCCACCGTGGTGACCCGATCAAGTCAACTGCCGCACATGAGCCGCCGCGGACGAGCCTGGCTCATCGTGCTGACCGGCCTTCTTGTCTTCTTCGCCGTCCTGGGCTGGGTGGTCGAGGCCTGGACCGAATGGCTCTGGTTCGACGAACTGGGCGCGACCCAGGTCTTCACCGGCCAGCTCGGCACGCGGATAGGCCTGTTCGCGGTGTTCGGCCTGATCATCTGGGCCTTCCTCTTCGGCAACCTGTACCTGGCGTACAAGCTGCGCCCGTTCCTGCCGCCGACCGGGGTCGAGCAGCAGGCGCTGGAGCGCTACCGGTATCTGCTCGGCCCGCACCTGATGCGCTGGTTCGCGCTGGCCGCGGGTGCGGTCGCGTTCTTCGCCGGGCTGGCCGCGCAGGGGCGCTGGCAGCAGTGGCTGCTGTTCGAGAACGCGGTGCCGTTCCACCAGACGGACCCGCAGTTCAACATCGACATCGGGTTCTACGTGTTCAAGCTGCCGTTCTGGCAGTACCTGCTGAACACCGGCTTCACCGTGACGGTGCTGGCGCTGATCGGCGCGCTCGGCGTGCACTACCTCTACGGCGGGGTGCGGCTGTCCGGCGCGGGCGACCGGATGACCACCGGCGCGCGGGCCCACCTGACCGGCCTGGTCGCGCTGTTCGTCAGCCTCAAGGCGATCGCGTACGTGCTCGACC
Source organism: Catellatospora aurea (assembly GCF_042663325.1). Lineage (NCBI taxonomy): Bacteria > Bacillati > Actinomycetota > Actinomycetes > Micromonosporales > Micromonosporaceae > Catellatospora > Catellatospora aurea. Next base: position 120,108 of record NZ_JBHTAC010000006.1, on the reverse strand, counting down.
GCCGGGCGCTGCTGCTGGACACCATCTCGGGCACCGACCTGACCGGCGCGGGTTACACCGACATCCAGGCGCTGCTGCCGGCCAAGGAGATGCTCACCTACATCTCGGTGATCGTCGTCATCGCCATCCTGATCTTCTCGAACGCGGTGATGCGCAACCTGGTGTGGCCGGGCGTCGCGCTGGGCCTGCTGGCCATCTCCGCGGTCGCCATCGGCGGCATCTACCCGTGGGGCGTGCAGACGTTCCAGGTGGACCCGAGCCGCAACGTCAAGGAAGCGCCGTACATCGACCGGACGATCCAGGCCACGCGCGCCGCGTACGGCCTCGACACCGCGACGACCACGCCGTACGCCTCGGACACGGTCGTTCCGCCGGCCGCGCTGGCGCAGGACAAGACGATCGTGCCGAGCATCCGCCTGCTCGACCCGGCGGTGGTCGCCGAGACCTACACGCAGCTGTCGCAGGTGCGCAGCTTCTACCAGTTCGGCGACAAGCTCGACATCGACCGCTACACCATCGACGGCAAGACCGCCGACTACGTGGTCGGCGTGCGCGAGATCGAGTACAGCAAGCTGACCACCGCGCAGAGCAACTGGATCAACAAGCACACGGTCTACACCCACGGCTACGGCCTGGTCGCGGCGCCCGCCAACACCACGGTCTGCGCCGGCCAGCCCTACTTCGTCTCCGGCTTCTTCACCGGCCAGGCGCAGGGCGCGGACCAGGGCTGCTCGTCGTCGACCGACAAGTTGCCGGTCGAGCAGCCGCGCATCTACTACGGCGAGCGCATGGGCGAGTACGCCATCGTCGGCAAGGCCGACGGCGGCACCAGCGCCGAGTACGACCGGCCCACCGGCGAGGCCACCGACGCCCGCTACACCTACACCGGCACGGGCGGCGTCGACCTCGGTTCCACCTGGCGGCGGCTGCTCTACTCGATCAAGTACGCCGAGTCGAACTTCCTGCTGGCCGACGCGGTCAACGACAACTCCAAGATCCTCTACGAGCGTGACCCGCGCACCCGGGTGCAGAAGGTCGCCCCGTTCCTGACGCTGGACGGCGACCCGTACCCGGCCGCGGTCGGCGGGCGCATCGTGTGGATCGTCGACGGCTACACGACCAGCGCGAACTACCCCTACGCGCAGCGCATCGACCTGCAGGACGCGACCAGTGACTCGCTGACCGGCGACGGCACGTTCCGGCTCGCCCGGCAGGACATCAACTACATCCGCAACTCGGTGAAGGCGACCGTCGACGCGTACGACGGCACCGTCACGCTGTACGAGTTCGACGACAAGGACCCGATCCTCAAGGCGTGGAACAACGCCTTCGGCGGCAAGCTGATCACGGAGAAGGCGAAGATCCCGGCGGAGCTGGCCGAGCACTTCCGCTACCCGGCGGACATGTTCAAGGTGCAGCGCGACCTGCTCACCCGGTTCCACGTCAACAACGCCAACGACTTCTTCAACGCGCCCGACTTCTGGGCCGTGCCCAACGACCCGGCCAACGCGGGTTCGGCCAAGCAGCCGCCGTACTACCTGCTGACCCAGCTGCCGGGGCAGACCGGGCCGCGCTTCCAGCTCACCGCCGCGGTGACCCCGCGGGAACGGCAGAACCTCGCGGCGCTGATCTCCGGGTCGTACGTCGACGGCAAGCCGACCCTGCAGGTGCTGGAGCTGAGCAAGGACGGCCGGATCCCCGGACCGGGCCAGGCGCAGCAGCTGATGGAGAACTTCGAGTCGGCGCGCAGCGACCTCAACATCTGGGGTGCCAACGTCGTCAAGGGCAACCTGCTGTCCCTGCCGTACGGCGGCGGCATGCTCTACGTCGAGCCGATCTACCTGCGCTCCAGCGGGGAGAAGGCGTACCCGCTGATGAAGAAGGTGCTGGTCAGCTACGGCGACAAGGTGGCCTTCGCGGACACCCTCACCGACGGCATCAAACAGCTGGTCGGCACCGGCACCGGCACACCACCGGTGACCACGCCCGGCAACCAGCCGCCGCCGACGACGGGTTCGCCGACCCTGGCAGCCGCCGCCGAGAAGGTCAACAAGGCCATCGACGACGTGCGGGCCGCCCAGCAGTCCGGCAACTTCGAGGCGTACGGCAAGGCGCTGGCCGCGCTGGAGGCGGCGATGAAGGAGTTCGAGCAGGCGAGCGGCACGACGCCGCCCCCGGCTGCCTCGCCCTCCGCACCCGCGCCCTCCCCGTCGCCGGCCACTACCGGCTGACGACGGCAGGCGGAGACGACACGGGGTGAGCGCTGAGACGGCGCTCACCCCGTGTCGATTTGCGGGCGATGCGATCAACCGGCTATGGTTTAGAGACCGACGCGGGGTGGAGCAGCTCGGTAGCTCGCTGGGCTCATAACCCAGAGGTCGCAGGTTCAAATCCTGTCCCCGCTACGAACGAAGGACCCGGTTCCGATGGAGCCGGGTCCTTCTGCATGTGGGTAAGGTGACCAGAGTGACGAGGGAAGACCTGGTCCGGCTGCGGCAGGCCCGGGACCGGATGGACCGCGAATACGCGCAGCCGCTGGACGTGGCCGCGCTGGCGCGGACTGCGCTGATGTCGCCGGGGCACTTCTCACGAAGCTTCCGGGCCGCCTTCGGCGAGACGCCCTACAGCTACCTGATGAGCCGCCGGATCGAACGGGCCCAGGCCCTGCTGCGCCGGGGCGACCTCAGCGTCACCGAGGTCTGCCTGGCCGTCGGGTTCACCTCGCTGGGCTCGTTCAGCAGCCGGTTCACCGAGGTCGTCGGCGAGAGCCCGAGCGCCTACCGGGCCGGTGACCACTCCTGGAGCGCGGCCCTGCCGGGGTGCGTGGCGAAGATGTTCATGCGGCAGGTCAGGAACGGCGAATCCGCCCGGCCGCCCCGGGCCCCGGCGCGACCGGCCGGGGCCTGAGCCCGCCTTTCAGGGTGTGACCGCGATGTTCGTCAGGCCCGCGGTGGCGTTGGCGACCGTGTTGGAGGCGTGCACCACGTTGAGGTTGCCGGCGCACTTCGAGGTCGAGGTGATCCGGATCGCGTACTGGCCGACGCCGCCCAGGTCCGAGCTGTTGCCGCGCCACACGTTGCCGCAGCCGTTCAGGAAGGACGGGGTGGTCACCGGGTTGTGCGTCTCGTAGCCGTTGGCGAACACGCCCGGCGCGGCGAACGTGCCGGTGTTGTTCTCGATGACGTAGCCGATGCCCTTGACGTCGATCCAGGAGTCGGCCGAGTTCTGCCCGGAGATGCCGCGCCCGTCGAACGTGTTGCCGCGGATCACCCCGTCGAACGTGCCCTCCTTGATGTCGATGTGCTCCGCGGCGACGTACGGGCCGATGCGGTTGTTCAGCACCTGGACCCGGTCGGAGCGGTCGACGCCGCCGGAGTTGCCGTGGCAGGCCCAGTTGGAGGCGGCCGAGCCGAGGTAGACGCCCTCGCCGTAGCCGGGCTGGACCAGGCCGGTGTATTCGATGACCGAGTCGCGGATGATGCCGTCGGCCGAGGAGCGGCGGAAGTGCACGCCCTCGTCCTCGGTGTGGTGCACGTGCACGCCGCTGACCGTCACGTGGTGGGAGTCGTCGAGCACGATGCCCTTCTTCGACTCGGCCACGGTGAACCCGGTGAGGTTCCAGTACGGCGCGCCGAACAGCCACAGGCCGTACCCGGAGTCCCAGCCGGCGGTGGGCGCCGGGCAGGACGGCGCGGTGCCGCTCGGCCCGTCGTTGATCAGCACCGCGGTACGCGGCCCGGTCAGTGTGATCCGTGCGTCGGCGGTGCCCGGCCGGGTGGTGGCGAACGCTCCGCGGTAGGTTCCGGCCGCGAGCCGGATGGTGGTGCCCGGGATCGCGCTGTTCAGGGCACTGCTCAGCTGCGCGGCGGTGGCGACGTCGACGACCGGGCCGCCGGGCGGGGGCGGCGACGACGGCGGTGGGCCGGACGGTGAGGCGGACGGGGACGGCGACGCGGTGGGGGAGGCGCTAGGGGAGGCGCTGGGCGACGCGGGGGCGGACGGCGACGGGCTGGGGCCGCCGGTGCAGGACGCGCCGTTCACGGTGCAGTTGGTCGGGGCGCCGATCCCGGCGGCGTTGAAGCCGAAGGTCTGCGAGGCGCCCGGGTTGACGGTGCCGTTCCAGCCGACGTTGGTGAAGGTGTAGCGCTGCCCGCTCTGGGTGCGGGTCGAGCTCCACGACGAGCTGACGGTGGTACCCGTGGGCAGGTCGAATGCGACGGTCCAGCCGGTGGCGGGGGCGTCGCCGGTGTTGGTGATCGTGACGTCGGCGCCGTACCCGGTGGCCCATACGCTGACCTGGGTGACCGTCACCCGCAGCACCGGTCCGGCGGCGTGTGCCGCGGTGCTGGTCAGGTAGGGGATCGCCGCACCCAGCAGGGCGACGGCTGCCGTGACCGCGACCGCGCGGAGGGTTCGCATCGACCGGCTCCTTTCTGGAAGGTTTGTTGCCAGTCATCGAACACGGTGGCGGCCGTCCTGCCAAGGGATGGCGTCCATGAATGTCGGGCGGAAATCGATTGGACACGGTCGACAACGGTGACATAGTCTGGACCAGCCGACGCGGGGTGGAGCAGCTCGGTAGCTCGCTGGGCTCATAACCCAGAGGTCGCAGGTTCAAATCCTGTCCCCGCTACCAACAGCACGAAGATCGAGGGCCCTCATCCGGGAACGGACGAGGGCCCTCGGTCTTGTGTGCGCCCCTACGTGAGCGGGCCCGCGGCCTTCACGAAGGCCTGCCAGAACGCCGGAGCGAGCGTCTGGGCGTACTGCCAGGTGAGGTGGTTGCTGTCGCGGTAGACGACCACATCGCCCGCGAAGCCGTAGCACCACTGCGCATCGCACAGCCCGTCACTGAGATCCATGACGGTGACCCGGGGGTCGCCGAGGGCGGCCGCCGCCGCCGAGATCAGGTCGGGCTTCAGGGCCTTGTCCCGGGCCACCGCGCAGCGGCGCAGGTTGGCCTGCTCCTTCTCGACGCAGGACGGAATGGATTTGCCGAGCATGCTCGGGGTGTCGCGCAGCACGACGACGCGCTTGCCGGCCGCCAGCAGCCGCTGCCACTTGCCGATGAAGGCCGCGTTCTGATCGGCGAGCGCCGGGCGGCCCGGCAGCGCCTCGAACCGGTAGGCCGCCGAGTACGCGGTGACCAGCACGTAGTCGATCTCCGGATCGTCGACGATGCGGCTGGTGACCTCCTCCTGCCACGCCGTGCAGTTGTCCTGCCGCTCCTTCGCCTCGCGCGGCAGCACTCGGATCGCCTCGGCGAACGGGCACGACATCTTGAAGTAGGTCTTCACCCGGAGCCGGTTCTCGTCGGCCAGCCTGCGCAGCGTGCCCAGCCACTGGGTGGCGTGCGAGTCGCCGACCACGGCCACCCGGTAGGCCGCGTCCTTCGGGCCGAAGGAGCACTCCAGGACGTGGCGGGTGTCGAGCGTCGGGTCGCAGGCCGTGTACTCCGGATTGGACTGGTCCTTGACGGCCAGCGTCGCCGACATCCGCGGACCCGGACCGAAGGGCGGCGCGCAGTCGGTGCCGGTGAACACGGCCGCGCCGATGCACCCGCCCCCCGCCTCGTCGAGCCGGCTGGTGTAGCTGGCGGCGGCCTCGGCGGCGCGGTCGTCGAGCTCCGCGTTCGCCTGGACGGAAGCGGCGAACATGGCGGCGACCAGGGACACGGCGATCGCGAGCGAGGGCCAGCGGCGCACCTTGAGCGCTCGGCTCGCGCGCAGCGGGGTCTCGAAGTAGTGGGTGCTGAGCCAGGCCAGGAGCAGGGTGGCCGCCAGCACCGCGACCTTGGCGGGCAGCGCGAGCGGCACCTCCAGCGCGAGCGGCAGCAGCAGGAGCAGGGGCCAGTGCCACAGGTAGACGGCGTACGAGATGTCGCCGATCGCGGTGGCCGGCCGCAGCGACAGCCACCGGCCCACCGAACCGCGGCCCTCGGGGCGCGCCAGGATGAGCGCGGCGGTGCCGAGCACCGGCAGCAGCGCGGCGTAGCCGGGGAACGCCGTGGCCTTGGTGTAGAGCACGGCCGAGGCGAGCACGGCGGCCAGGCCCAGCCAGCCCCAGACGGCCCGGGCCTTGACGGTCACCAGGGCGCACAGGGCGCCGGCGGCGAACTCCCACACCCGGGTCGGGGTGATGAAGTAGGCCTGCTTCGGGTCGGCCCCGGTCTGGTAGACCGAGTAGGCGAGGGAGACGAGCAGCAGCGCCGAGAGCACCGCGACGACGGCCTGCTTCCGCCTGACCAGCCGCATGGTGACGAGGATGAGCAGCGGCCAGAAGGCGTAGAACTGCTCCTCCACCGACAGCGACCAGAAGTGCTGCACCGGGCTGTCCGGCGCGTTCTGCAGCAGGTAGTCAACGGAGTTGCCGGCGAGCACCCAGTTCTGGACATATGCCGCACTGGCCACCAGCTGCTTGAACGTGTCGGCCCAGCGGTCGTCGGGCAGCAGCAGGTAGCCGGCCACCGCCGTGGCCACCAGCACCAGCCCCGCCGCGGGCAGCAGTCGCAGCGCGCGCCTGGCGTAGAAGGAGCCGAGCCGGATGGTGCCGCGCGTCTCGATCTCGCGCCACAGATGTCCGGTGATGAGGAAGCCGGAGATCACGAAGAACACGTCGACGCCCACATAACCGCCGGTCAGGTGCGTCGGCCAGAGGTGGTAGAGCACCACCACCATGACCGCTATCGCCCGGAGGCCCTGAATGTCGGGCCGGAACCCTCGGTCGGTCGGCGTCGGCTGCACCGTCGTCGGGGCAGCCGGCGTCGGGTGCGCCATGAGTTGCATGCGGTCGTCCATCCCCAAGATGAGGAATGCACGCTAACACAATCGGGGCTTTCGGAATCCGCCTCGTGAGCTGGGCGGAAAGCTCGCCTGCGGCCCGCCGGGCAAGACCGGAGCCCGGTTCCTGGCCAGGAACCGGGCTCCGGCGTTTCGGGGGTCAGCAGGCCGTCACGGGTTGGTGAAGCCCATCGCGTACGAGCCCGAGCCGCTGTACGCGTACACCCGGTACCGGTAGTAGCCGGCGGTGCCGGAGTAGGTCAGCGTCTCCGCGTTCGACGGGGTCGTGCCGGAGGCCACGTTCGCCCACGCCGACCCGTTCCACTTCTGCAGGTAGAGGTCGAAGTCCGTGCCCGACGGGCCCGCCACGCAGCCGCGGTGGGTGCCGGAGCTGGTCGACTGGTAGTAGCTGTTGTCCGGCTGGTAGGCGCTGCCGCCGCTGGACAGCGAGCCGCTGCGGCTGAACTCGTAGCCGGTGCAGCCGCTGCCGCCGGGCGGCGGGGACGACGGCGGCGGGCCGCTGCCGGTCACCAGGGTCAGGCTGTACGCCGACAGGATCTCGTTGACCGGCTGGAAGTAGGTCGTGCCGCCCGACGAGCAGTTGCCGGAGCCGCCGGAGGTGACGCCCTGCGCCTGGCTGCCCGCGATGAGCGAGCCGCCGGAGTCGCCCGGCTCGGCGCAGACGTTCGTGCGGATCAGGCCGTTGACGGTGCCCTGCGGGTAGGTGACCGACGAGTTGCGGGCCTGGATGGTGCCGCAGTGCCAGCCGGTGGTGGAGCCGGACCGGCAGACCGACGCGCCGACGGCGGCCTCGGTCGAGCCGGACACCGTCACGGTGCCGCCCGCGTAGTTGTTGACCAGCCCGCGCGGGGTGTTGCCGGAGTTGACCCGCACCCAGGCGTAGTCGTTGCCGGGGAAGCTGGACCCGGCGAACGTGCCGCTCGGCTGCGTCGTGGTCGACCCGGTGCTGCCGCAGTGGCCGGCGGTGATGAAGCCGCCGTTGACCGAGAAGCCGACCGAGCAGCGGCTGCCGCTGCCGATGTAGTACGCGTTGCCGCCGATGACGTCGATGTAGGGCACCGGGGTCTCGGCGCTCGCCTCGACGCGCACCGCGGCGGCGTCGACTCCGCTCTGCCTGACGAAGGCGGCCGCGTCGGCGCCCGACTTGGCGAGCACCACGACCTGGTTGGTGGTCACGTCGACGTACCAGCCGGGGACCGTCTTGGGGGCCTTGGCCGCGACGGTGTCGAGCTGGGCCTTGACCGCGTCGAGCTGGGTGAGGCTGCGGGCGACCAGCTGCGGGGTCGCTCCGGCGGCGCGTACCTTCGCGGCCTGGGCCTCGCTGGTGACGCCGACGGTGAACGTCTTCGCGTCGGCCGACAGCCAGCCGCCGCCGTAGGCCCCGCCGAGCGACTTGCGCAGCGACAGATCGGCCTTGCCGGCCTTGGTCTCGTTGGCGAGCCGCGCCTGCACGCCGGCCGGGTCGAGCTTGAGGTCACGGGCGAGGGCCTGGAAGACCTGGGGCGAGATGCCCGCCGCGGTGGCGGCGTCGGACGCGGCGTCGGGGCTTTGTCCCGCCGCGGCCGGATACGTCAGTGCGACGGTGATACCCAGGGTGAGGGTCGCCGCCGCCGAAGCGAAGAGGAGTCTGCGGTTCATGCAGCGAAAACTAGACGCATATATATAGGTGATGGTAGATATCGCTTACGTCCTACCGTGATGCGATGGAAACCCGCGGGCCGAACTGCGGGTTGGCCTTGCCCCATTCCAGGTAGTGCGGGTTGCGCGCGGCCGACTCCGCGTACGCCGCCGCGGCGTGGGCGAGCATCGCGTCGGCGTAACCCGCGGCCTGGCTGCGCGGGTGCCAGCCCAGCAGGTGCCGCCACCGCAGCGGCCCGCCCGCGATGGGCACCGTGGCGATGCCGTCCACCCGGCGGAAGGTCGCCTTGCACAGCCCCACCGCATGCCCCGACAGCACCGCGTCGACGGCGTTGCCGATGTCCATCTCGTACATCGTGCGCGGGGTGAACCCGGCCCGCGCGCACGCGGCGGCGAAGCAGTCGCCGAAGCAGCCGTCGCCCGGCATGCTGGCCCACTGCGCGTCGGCCAGCTCGGCCAGGTCGATCTCCCACCGGTGGGCCAGCGGGTGGTTCTCCGGCAGCATCACGAAGACGGCGTCGATCGCGATCTCCCGCCAGGTCAGCCCGTCGTCCGGGCTGCCCGGCACGGTGTCGCCGCAGACGCCGACGATGCAGAAGTCGAGCTTGCCGGCGACGGCCAGCTCGCACAGCTGATCGGCCCAGTGCGACGGGTGGGTGAGCACCTCCGTGCCGTCCTTCTCGGCGGCCAGCCGGGACATCAGACCGCCGAGGATCGGGCCGTTGACCGCGCCGATCCGCCACTGGTTCGGCCGGGCCCGGACGCCGGTGAGCTGCGCCGCGTCGTCCTGCAGGCCCTTCATCGCGGGCAGCACCACCCGGGCTCGGGCCAGCACCAGCTCGCCCAGCGCGGTGGGCGTGGCGCCGTGGCGGCCGCGCTCGAACAGCGGGCCGCCCAGCGACCGCTCGATGCGCTGCAACTGCGCGGTGACCGCGGGCTGGGCGAGCCCGAGCAGCGAGGCCGCCTTGGTCACGCTGCCGGTGTCCGCGATCGCGCAGACCACGCGAAGGTGGCGGATCTCCAGATTCATGGCCGCTCCACTGTGGAAGGTGCAACCGGCGAGAGATCCACGCAGTGTAGACAGACTATAGATGACTGTCACTTGTCCGGCGAGTGGTTGTCCCTTTCGTTACCGGGCGGAACCGCGCGTGTCGGTGCCCTTGCGCCGCGTCGCCAGGCCAGGCGGCATCCCGTTACCGCCGTGCGGTTGCGGACGGGCTGGCCCAGCTCGACGCAGGCTGGAACGCGTATCCCAGCATTTCCTGCCGGACCGGAACCAGCGCGCCGCCGCCCGGGCCCGGTGAGGATCCGGGTCCGCCGCTCACGGCCGCTCCGATCAGTTCGACGTGTCCGGCCAGGCGACCCGTGCCCGGGTTGAACAGCAGCTCGTCACCGACCGTGCCGCTGGTCAGGCGCACCGCCAGGAGGCGCTTGCCCGACTCGGTGAAGGCCTCGGCCGCGGTGAGGCCGTCGAGCCCGCCCATCATCCGGTGGAAGGCGGCGCGCTGGGCGGCCGGCAGCAGGGGATCGACCCGGGTCAGGAAGCGCCCGTACTGCTGCCAGCGGGTGAGGTCGTCGACGTCGGCGGGGCCTCGTGAAGCCGCCTGGAAGTCGGCGAGCAGCAGATCGGGGTCCGTGGGCAGGGCGGCCAGCCAGGCCGCGGTCGGATACCCCCAACCGGGCCCGGCGGCGGCGAAACCGTCCCGCGCGGCGGCGAGCTGCTCCTCGGGGGACTGCCCCTTGACCTCGCCGAGAACCGGCGCAGGGATCTCGATCAGCCCTTCGGGCTCGAAGCAGCGCGCCTGCACCTGCTCGGACGAAGGCGCGCTGCCAGGCGCGGGCGAGGGGCCGGACCGCGTGAGCACGAAGGTGGTCGAGCACAGCAACTGGCCCGTGCGCGGCACGGCCGGTGAGCCGGCGGATGCGACCTGGTCCAGCTCGGCGAAGACCGCGGCGACCGGCACGGGCGCGCCGTACTTCAGCCACGGCGTGTCTCTGCCCTCCGGTGCGGTGGGCGCGGCTGGTCCGGCCGTCGGCCCGCCCGGCTGCGGGGTGCCGTCGCCTGCCGTGCCCAGCGCCGCCACTCCGATGACCACCACCGCCAGCACCGCGGCGGCCGCGGCGGGCGCGGTCCAGCGGGGGAGGGGGCGGCGCCGCGGCGGGTGCGGCGCGGTCGCGGTCTGGACACGCCGGCGCACCCGGTCGAGCGCGCCGGGGGCGAGCGCGGGCCGGTGCTGGTGGAATTCGCGCACGCTGCGCAGGTCGGCGTCGTCGGTCATCGGGAGCCTCCGGGAGCGGTGCGATCGGCGTCGGGGTCGGTGGCGAGGGCGGCGCGTAGTTTCACCCGTGCCCGGTGCAGCGACGACTGCACCGAGCCCAGCGGTATGCCGAGCGTGGCGGCGATCTCCTCGTAGCCGAGCTCCGCCACGGCGTGCAGCAGCAGCACGTCGCGCTGGCGGGCGGGCAGCGCGGCGAGCACCGCGGCCAGCCGCCGGGTCTGCGCCGACGCGTCGGCCCGCGCGGCGGCCCGCTCGGCGATGTCGGACACGTCCGGTTCGCGGCCGGTGCGGGCCAGCGCCCGCAGTCCCCGGGTCTCGCTGCGCCGGTGCCGCCGCAGCAGGTTGGTGGCGATGCCGTAGAGCCAGGCTCGGGCGGGACCGTCCCCGAGCCGGTGCCGGCGCTGGTGCGCGATGAGGAAGGTGTCGGCCACGACGTCCTCGGCGACGGTCGGACCGACTCGGCCCGCGCAGTAGCGCAGCAGCTCAGCCCCGTGCTCGTCGAAGAGGCCCGCCACGTCGGAGCGGCTCGCGCGCGGCTCGGCCATGGTGTGCAACATACTCATGACTGCCCGCAGGCCGCTGTTCTGTTCCCCGCCGCCCGCGCCGGGCTGCCGGGTTCGGCCCGCAGGCGCGATGATGAATGAATGGCGGCCCGGTTCACCACGATCGACGACTACATCGACTCGTTCCCCGAGGAGGTGCAGGACGTGCTGCGGGAGGTCAGGCGGACCATCCTGGCCGCCGCACCGGCGCAGGCGGGTCAGGGCATCAGCTACGGGATCCCCACCATCACCCTGGACGGGCGGTATCTCGTCTACTTCGCCGGCTGGAAGCACCACGTCTCGGTGTACCCGGTGCCGGACGGGGACGCCTCGTTCGAGGAGGTCGTCGCGCCGTACCGGGCGGCCAAGGGCACCCTGCGCTTCCCACTGCGCGAGCCGATCCCGTACGACGTGATCACCCGTGTGACGAGCGCGCTGGTGGCGCAGCGGGCGCGTCCGGCGGGTGAGTGACGCGCCCCTGGTCGTGTTGCCGTCGTCGCACCGGCATGCGTGCCGTCGGGGCCGGTCCATAGGATCGACGGGTGCAGGATGCTTCGCAGGTGTTGAGCAGGATCTTCGGCTACGACTCGTTCCGCGGCGAGCAGCAGGAGATCATCGACCATGTGATCGGCGGCGGCGACGCCCTGGTGCTCATGCCGACCGGTGGCGGCAAGTCGCTGTGCTACCAGATCCCGGCCCTGGTCCGGCCCGGCGTCGGCGTGGTGGTCTCGCCGCTGATCGCGCTCATGCAGGACCAGGTCGACGCGCTCACCGCGCTGGGCGTGAAGGCGGACTTCCTCAACTCGACGCTCGACCTCGACGAGCGGCGCGTGGTCGAGGCGCAGTTCGTCGCGGGTGAGTTGGACCTGCTCTACCTCGCACCCGAAGGGCTGAGCTCGGGCTCGGCGCTGCGCCTGCTGGAGCGCGGCAAGATCTCGCTGTTCGCGATCGACGAGGCGCACTGCGTGTCGCAGTGGGGCCACGACTTCCGGCCCGACTACCTGGCCCTGTCCGTGCTGCACGAGCGCTGGCCGGACGTGCCGCGCATCGCGCTGACCGCGACCGCGACCACCGCCACCCGCACCGAGATCGCGCAGCGGCTGCAGCTGACGCAGGCGCGCCTGTTCGTCTCCAGCTTCGACCGGCCCAACATCCAGTACCGCATCGTGCCGAAGAACGACCCGAAGAAGCAGCTGCTGGAGCTGCTGCGCACCGAGCACGCCGGGGACGCGGGCATCGTCTACTGCCTGTCCCGCGCGTCGGTGGAGAAGACCGCGGAGTTCCTCGTGCAGCAGGGCATCGACGCGCTGCCCTACCACGCCGGGCTGGACTCGGGCACGCGTGCGAGGAACCAGTCCCGCTTTCTGCGCGAGGACGGGCTGGTCATGGTGGCCACCATCGCGTTCGGCATGGGCATCGACAAGCCGGACGTGCGCTTCGTCGCGCATCTCGACCTGCCGAAGTCGGTCGAGGGCTACTACCAGGAGACCGGCCGCGCCGGGCGCGACGGGCTGCCGTCCACGGCCTGGCTGGCGTACGGCCTGCAGGACGTGGTGCAGCAGCGCAAGATGATCGACAGCTCGGCCGGGGACGCCGCCTACCGGCGCGGGCTCGCCGCGCACCTGGACGCGATGCTGGCACTGTGCGAGACGGTGCAGTGCCGCCGCACGCAGCTGCTGGCCTACTTCGGCCAGCAGGCCGAGCCGTGCGGCAACTGCGACACGTGCCTGGTCCCGCCGGAGTCGTGGGACGGCACGGTGCCCGCGCAGAAGCTGCTGTCGACGGTGCTGCGGCTGCAGCGCGAGCGCAACCAGCGCTTCGGCGCGGGGCAGTCGATCGACATCCTGCTCGGCCGCAAGACCGACAAGGTGGCGCAGCACCGCCACGACGAGCTGACTGTGTTCGGCATCGGCACCGAGCTGCAGGAGTCCGAGTGGCGCGGCGTGGTGCGCCAGCTGCTGGCCCAGGGGCTGCTGGCGGTGCAGGGCGAGCACGGCACCCTGGCGCTGACCGATGCCAGTGCCGACGTGCTGGGCCGCCGCCGTGAGGTGATGATGCGCCGCGAGCCGGAGCGCGCGACCCGCTCGTCGGGTTCGTCCCGCAAGTCCGCGGCCGCGGCAGCCGTGGCGGAGCTGCCCGCCGACGCGGTGCCCCGGTTCGAGGCGCTGCGGGCCTGGCGCGCGGCGACCGCCAAGGAGCAGGGCGTCCCGGCATACGTCATCTTCCACGACGCGACCCTGCGCGAGATCGCCGCGCAGGCTCCGGACTCGCTGGGCAAGCTGCGCGGGATCAGCGGGGTCGGCGAGAACAAGCTGGCCAAGTACGGCGACGGAGTGCTGGAGACGCTGGCCGCGGCCTGACCGAGGTTGGCATTCCATCGACGTTGACGAAAATGTAAACCTCCTGTTACATGAGTGCTCAGTGAGAGCGCTCTCCTGCATGCCGGTTCATCCCTGAGCAGGAGGTTCACATGCGACTGCCGGTACGTCTCCTGGCCGCCGGGCTCGCCGTCGCGGGCCTGATCGCCGGGCCGATGGCGAGCGCCGCCGCGGCGGCCCCGATCTGCAACCGCTACTGCGACGGGCGCGATCCGGCCCTGTCCCCGGGCGACCGGACCCCGGTCAGCGCCGGGGTCTGGGGTCGGCAGATCGTGCTGCACTTCGACGACGCCGACGCCATGGGCTGGGCGAGCATCGCCAACGGCAACGCGGGCGACCGGGTCTGGCTCGACCGCTCCTTCAACGGCGGCCGCACCTGGACGGGCCTGCTCGGCGACGTGGCCGTGCCGGCGGGACAGCGCGGCTGGCGCACCGCGATGTTCAACGTGGACGACTGGGCCGGGCTCGGCGTCGGCGCGCTGCGCGCCTGCGGCAAGGCCGGCGACCGCCCCGAGATCGCCTGCACCACCTGGGCACGCACCACCTGGAACGCCGGCAACCGGCGCACCGCCGCCGCCACCGGGCTGATGACCTCCTACAACCTGGCCACCGGGCGGTTCGACACCACCGGCTGGTGGAACACGGCCAACGCGCTGACCGCGCTCATCGACAACGTCCGGGTCACCGGCATGGGCAGCTACCGGTACGCCATCGGGCGCACCTACGACCTCAACCTGGGGGCGTACCAGGGGAGTTTCCGCAACGAGTACATCGACGACACCGGCTGGTGGGCGCTGGCCTGGATCGCCGCGTACGACCTCACCGGCGAGGCCCGCTACCTGAGCACGGCCCGGGTGGCCGCCGACCACATGGCGGCGTACTGGGACGGGGTCTGCGGCGGCGGGGTCTGGTGGAGCACCGCGCGGACCGCGAAGAACGCCATCGCGAACGGCCTCTACCTGCACGTCAACGCGGCCCTGCACAACCGGATCGCGGACGACACGGTGTACCTGAACCGCGCGCGGGCGACGTGGACCTGGTTCCAGGGCACCGGGATGATCAACGCCTCGTCGCTGATCAACGACGGGATCAGTCTGTCCACCTGCCGGAACAATAACCAGCCGGTGTGGTCGTACAACCAGGGCGTGCCCCTGGGCGGGCTGGTGGAACTGCACCGGGCGACCGGGGACGCGAGCCTGCTGACCACCGCGCGGCGGCTCGCCGACGCGTCCACCACGACCGGGCTGCTGCACGTCAACGGCATCCTGCGCGACCCGTGCGAGGGTGGGGACTGCGGCGCGGACGGGCCTTCGTTCAAGGGGGCGTACGTGCGCGGCCTCGCCGCCCTGAACAACGCCTTGCCCGACCGCCCCTACACGGCCTACCTGCGCCGCCAGGCCGACGCCGCGTACGCCGCCGACCGCACCCCGCTGGACCTGTACGGCCTGCGCTGGGCCGGTCCCGTCGACAAACTCGACGCCGCCCGTCAGCAGAGCGCCCTGGACCTGATGAACGCCGCCCCGTAACCCGCACCGCGGCCACTCGGCCGCCTTGGACGGCCGTTCCCGGGCCACGTCAGAAGGAAGATCGCCGTTTGCGGTCAGAACCTGCAGCCGAACCGCAGCTCCTGCCCGCAAACGCCGATCTTGACCGCGAGCCGCGAGCCGCGGGGACGGCGGACCGCGAGTCGGGCGGGTCAGCCCTCCTCGGTGCGGCCCTGGCGCCAGTAGCCCATGAACGCGACCGACTTGCGGTCCAGGCCGCGCTCGCCGACCAGGTGGCGGCGCAGGGTGCGGATCACCGCGGCCTCACCGGCGAGCCAGGCGTACAACCGCCCGCTGGCCGCGGTCTCGGGGACCTCCCACAGGATGTCGTGGTCCACGTCGACGTCCTCGACGGCCTCGGCCGCGCCGGGCACCGGCACCAGGCGCGCCGCGGCCTCCTGCACCGCGGGCACGAGCAGGCTGCCGTGGGCGGCGCCGTCGCGGGCCCGCCAGCGTACGGAGACCCCGGCGGGAGCGGTCAGCGCCAGCACGTCGGCGGCGTACGGCACCTCCAGCAGTGCCGCGCCGAACGTGTCCGCGGGCAGCCGCTCCAGGATCGCCGCGATGGCGGGCACCGCGGTCTCGTCCCCGGCCAGCAGCACCGGCACGCCGGGCGCGGGCGGCACGAACTCGACACCGCCGTGCGGGCCGGGGTGCGCGGCGTTGGGTCCCATCAGGACGATCTTGTCGCCGGGCCGGGCCGTCCGGGCCCAGCGCGAGGCGGGCCCGGCGTCGCCGTGCAGGGCCACGTCCACGTCGACCTCACACCGCTGCGGGCGCACGTACCGGGCCGTGTAGGTGCGCAGCGGGTTGCGCCGCTCGTCAGGAGTGGCGCGCCAGGTGGCGTACCAGTCCGGGCCGTGGTCCAGGTCGGCGAACCCGCCCGTGGGCGCGGGCAGCACCAGCTTCAGGCGCAGGTCGTACCCGCAGTCGGCGAAGTCGGCGAGGTCCGGCCCCGCGAAGGTGAACCGCTTGAAGGTGGGGCTGAGTTCGGCGACGGACTGCACCTGCACGGTGAACAGCCGCCAGACCATCGGTTCGGTCATGCGCGGGAGCTCCAGAGGGCCGGAGGACGGAAGGATGCCAGGCGCGGCCACCGGCGCGTGGCATCCCGCAGGAGGCCGACGGCCGCCGAGCACGACCTTAGGTTAGGTTAGCCTTCCCTCTGATTGTCAAATGCGGGCCGTCCGGTCCCGTGCTGTCTGGTCCGCGGCCGGCTCCGGCACCCGTGCGGCCGGGGCCGCCGACACCTCACTGGACGAGGCGATCTCGGCCTACGGGAAGCTGCTGAAGCTGCTCGTCGACCCGGCGCGGTTCCCGGCGCTGGGGCGGGTCATCGCGGCCGGGGTGTTCGACCAGGCCGACGAGCCGTACGACGAGTTCGTGTTCGGACTCGACCGCATCCTCGACGGGGTCGGTCTGCTCATCGCGCCGCGGGCGGACGGCTGACCATCCGCCGTGGACGGTACCGTGCTCCCGTGACGGTCACCCCCTCTCCGCTCGCGCCGGTGTCGCCCGTGGTCGAGACACCCGCACCCCGCCACGGCATCGTCTGGTCGCTGCGCCACCTCGCGGCGGTGCTCGGCACCGTCGGGGTGCTGCTGCTGCGGCACTGGCCGGTGCTGTTCGCGCTGGTGTTCGCCGGGTTCGCGGCCCGGCGCGGGGTGACCCTGGTGGCCGTGCAGGCCAGCAAGCTCGACGGCGTCTTCGGCTTCCTGGTCTTCGCCCTGGTCCCGGTCGCGGTGATGACCGCGCTGGTGCTGATGCTGCGGGTGCTGTCACGCTCGCTGCCGACCGGCACGCCGGACGGTGAGCCGGGGCAGCGTTTCCGCACCCTGGCGCACGTGGCGAGTGTGCTGCTGCCGTTCATCGTGGTGTACGCGTCCTACGACTACTTCGCCGACGACCGCAGCACGTACCTGTTGGAGGTGTTCCAGGACGAGCACAGCAAAGCCGAGGCGATCACCGATCCGTCCGCGCTGACGCTCGCCGACCGCCTGCCGTTCACGCTGAACACGACGCTGATCGTGGTGTCGGTCATCGCGTTGGCGCTGCGCTTCCTGCTGGGTCTGCGCGCCGACCGGATGTGGAGCTGGATCGGCTTCGTGCGGGCCTACCTGGAGGTGCTGTCGCTGACCCTGGTCGCGGTGTTCGTGTCGGGAGTCAGCGACAAGGTGCTGCCCTACGTCGAGCACCGGCGGGCCTACCAGGCGGCGCTGGACGGCTGGCATCAGGCCGTCGCGCAGCTCGGCCCGCTGGAGGAGCCGGTGCGCGCGGTCGGGACGTGGTTCTCGGCACTGTTCCTGTCCCTCGACGTCGTGCTCGTCGTGCCACTGGCCTGGCTCATCGTCGGCGCGGTGGTGTACGGGCAGAGCCTGGGCACGCCGCCGATGAACCGCAAGGCCGCCGCGCGGGCCGTGCGGGCGGCCCGCCGGTGGGCGAAGCTGCCCGCGCCGATCCGCAAGCTCAGCGCCGCGAGCACCGCCAACGTGCGCGAGACCATCGCGCCGCTGGCCCAGAGCTTCCGGCTGCTCGCGCATGCGGGCAAGGTGCCGATGCTGATGTTCTGCGTGCTGTTCGTCGCCGTGCAGACGCTGCCGACCTGGCTGTGGGAGCTGGAGCGGGCCCTGATCGGCGCGCAGGACGTCAACGAGGTCTGGCGGCCGCTGTCCGGCCCGCTCAGCGTGCTGAACGACGCGGTCAGCATGGTGCTGCTGCTGTGCCTGGTCGCCGCTACCGTAGACCGCGTGCTGCGGGTGCAGTCAGCGGTCGAACCGCACGTACCGGGTCTGGTCGACGCCGCCGAAGAAGACCCGCACCGCGGCGATCTCCACCCCGCGCGGCGTGACGAAATGGGCGACGGTCTGGTATCGGCCTGACCCGGCGGGCACGGGGCTGTTCTCCGGATTGCAGTTGCCCAGCGGCGTACGCGCCGAGGACAGCTCCCGCGGCTGGTCGCCGTAGCGGTTGCCGGCGGTGTCCTCGATGCTGATGTCGCAGTAGATCACCTCGTCCGGTCCGAGGTCGGTGGGGCCCTCGACGTCGAGCACCACCCGCCAGGCCGTCATGCTGTCCGGCACGACGAAGGGGCGGTCGCCGCCGCGCTTCAAGTCCGTGGCCGGGGCCAGTTCGGCCACCCGCATCCGCAGCCCCGCGAACTCGGCGACGCCGTCCGCGGCGGGCCGCACCACCTGCGGCTTGCCGCGCTGCCAGAACTCCAGATCGGAGTAGCCCGCCGCGGCGAGCATCAGCGCCATCGTCGGGAGCACGGCGACCAGGCCCCACACGTTGCGTCGCCACCAGCCGCGGCCCAGCGAGTCCGGGCCCCTCACGACACGGCCCGCGCGGCGAGCAGGGTGGTGGGCTCGGGCGAGCACGCCGACCCGTCGGAGATCGGCAGCGGGATCTCGGTCATGGAGTCCAGTCGCTGGTCGATGCTGTTGTCGGCGAGCAGCAGGGTGAGGCCCCCCGCTGCCGCAGTGGGCACCTCGATGGCGATCTCTCCCTCGTACGGCAGCCCCGGCTGCATGGTGAGCCCGCCCGTGACCAGGTCCAGCGAGACGCGGTCAGTGGTCTGGAAGACCCGGTCGGCGGCGTCCCGCGCCGCGGCGTACGCGATGCTGGTCGGCTCGGACCGGGCGCCCACCCGCAGCTTGGCGACGATCCAGACGCCCTGGGTGTCCAGCACGTGCTCGCCGATCTTCAAGGCGGCCGCGCAGCGCACCTGCTGCACCCGGACGGTGAAGGTGCGGGCGTGCACGTCCTCGCCGACCTGTCCGACCACCGGGAAGGGCCGCCGGGCGTCGTTGAGGGTGGGTTCGGCGGTCTGCACGGCCTGCGCCGCGGCGAGCGCGGCCAGCACGAACACGGCGGACCCCAACCAGCGCAGCAGTTTCACGCGTCATCTCCTCGGCTCACGGCGTCGGCCCGGCGCTCGGAGAGCGGCTGGTGGACGGCTTCGGACTCGCCGACGGCCGGGGCCGGGTGGACGCCGAAGGCTCGGCGCTGGGCGACGGACTGGCCGACGGAGGAGTCGTATCGGCCTTGACGGGCACGGTGACGCGGCCGGCCGGATTGTCGTCGCCCTTGGCGTCCACGTCCATCCAGTGCCACTCGCCGCCGAGGGAGTCCTCGCGCCAGGTGCGCTGCTCCACCGAGATGGTCAGCGACGTGGGCACGGGCGCGCTGCCCGACTGCTCCCAGACGAACCAGATCCGCTCGGGCATGTCCGGCTGCAGCAGGCGCAGGCGGCTGCCGTCACGCTCCAGCGCGGACTCCTCCGGAGTCGGCGCGACAAGCCCGGTCACGCCGTCCAGCACCAGCAGGTCGGAGGGCAGCATCGTGCTCTCCTCGGCGGTGATCCGGACCGTGGCGATCACGTACAGCCAGCGGTCGCCCTCGTTCTTCAGCCGCAGCTTGCCCAACTCCCGGCGGATGCCCGCCTCGTGGATGGTCACCTCCCACGGCCCACCCGGCACGGGCGTGCCCGCGGCGACGGTTT
Organism: Catellatospora aurea; assembly: GCF_042663325.1. Taxonomy (NCBI): domain Bacteria; kingdom Bacillati; phylum Actinomycetota; class Actinomycetes; order Micromonosporales; family Micromonosporaceae; genus Catellatospora; species Catellatospora aurea. Next base: position 100,426 of record NZ_JBHTAC010000006.1, on the reverse strand, counting down.
CCGCCTGCGGATCGGCCACCGTGTCGAGGCCGCCGAACAGCCCGGACACCCCCAGCAGCACCACCGCCACGGCCCAGCGCAGCCCGGGTGCCGCCTGGTCCACGAGTCCTCTGGTCAACCTGCGGCTGAGACCGCCCCGCCCCGTGACAGACACGTCGGCGAGCATACGAGACGGACGCCTTGCGGCATAACCGAGCCGCGAGGCGTCCGTCCGTTGTGGATGCCGGTCAGCCCATCCAGGCGAACACGGCCGGGTCGGGGCCGATGCGGCCGCCGTTGTCCAGGCCGGCGATCGCTGCCATGTCCTCGTCGTCGAGGGCGAAGCCGAAGACGTCGATGTTCTCGGCGATGCGCGACGGGGTCACCGACTTGGGGATGACCACGTTGCCCAGCTGCAGGTGCCAGCGCAGCACCACCTGTGCCGGGGTCCGGCCGTGCTTGGCCGCGATCCGCGCCAGGACCGGGTCGTCGAGCAGGCCCTTGCCCTGGCCCAGCGGGCTCCACGCCTCGGTCGCGATGTCGTGCACCGCGTGCAGCTTGCGCAGCTCCTCCTGCGGGAAGTGCGGGTGCAGCTCGATCTGGTTGACCGCGGGCACCACGTCGAACTCGTCGAGCAGGCGGCTCATCGTCTGCACGGTGAAGTTGGACACGCCGATGGCGCGCACCCGCTTGTCGGCGTACAGCTTCTCCATCGCGCGCCAGGCCTCGGTGTAGCGGTCCTGCGACGGCACCGGCCAGTGCATCAGGTACAGGTCGAGGTAGTCGAGGCCGAGCCGGTCCAGGCTCGCGTCGAAGGCGCGCAGGGCCTTGTCGTACTCGTGGTCGGTGTTCCACAGCTTCGTGGTGACGAACAGCTGCTCGCGGGGCACTCCGGCGGCGCTCAGCGCACGGCCGACGCCCTGCTCGTTGCCGTAGATCATGGCGGTGTCGATGCTCCGGTAGCCCGCCCGCAGTGCCGTGGTCACGGCGTGCTCGGCCGCGTCGTCATCGACCTGCCACACACCGAAGCCGAGCTGGGGCATCAGGACGCCGTTGTTGAGGGTCACGTCAGGAACGGTCATACCGATCATTCTTCCAGTGCGGTGGCCCGCGTTCGGCGCGGTCCGCCTTGATCCGCCGACTTGCCGGACAAACGTGCGTATCGTGAGCCCGCTTTCGCCCGGTTGCCCGGCATGTTAGACGATCTTGGCAAGGAAGGTAGTGACCTCTTGCGATGGAAGCGCTCCCATGCAAGACTGATCGGAATTCGCGATCGGGAGCCACGTTCGCGCGACACGGCACGTCAGGGCATGGATGCGCCGCTGCGGCACCGCCGTCATCGCCGACGGCTCGAACGGTTTCCCGCCGGGACCTGCTCCCGGCGTCTTCGCGAGGAGCTCATCTTGTTGCACACACTGCGGCGTTCCCGCCACAGAATCCTGCGGCGCTCAGGCGCCGTCGCCACGGCGGCGGTCGTCGCCCTCGGCGGTCTGGTGGTGGCGGCGAGCCCGGCCCAGGCCGCAGTCGCCTGCGAGGTCGTCTACACCGCCAACCCGTGGACCGAAGCCCCCGGCTCCGGCGGCTTCACCGCCAACCTGACCCTGAAGAACCTCGGTGACCCGTGGACGAGCTGGACGCTCGGCTTCACGCTGCCCTCCGGGCAGACCGTCACCCTGCCCGGCTGGTCGGCGAACTACGCCGTGTCCGGCCAGAACGTCACCGCGACCAACCTCGGCTACAACGGAAACGTGCCGACGAACGCTTCCACCGGCATCGGCTTCAACGGCCGCTGGAGCGGCACGTACTCGTCGCCGACAGCGTTCACCATCAACGGCACGGCGTGCACCGGGGCCAACCCGGCGCCGACGGTGAGCATCACCGCCCCGGCCAACAACACCCACTACACCGCCCCCGCGGCGTTCACCATCGCGGCGACCGCTGCGGACACCTCGCCAGGCACCGTGTCGAAGGTCGAGTTCTACCGCGACGGGCTGCTGCTCGGCTCGGACACCGCGTCGCCGTACACCTGGGACGTCTCGGCGCTGCCGGTCGGCACGTACGTGTTCCAGGCCAAGGCGACCGACAACGGCGGCGCGACCGCCACGGCGAACACCACGGTCGTCGTCGACGCCTCCGTCGCGCCGAAGGTGCTGGTCAACGCGGCGAGCACGGCGGCGGTGAGCGTGCCCGAGGGCGGCACCAACACGTTCAAGGTCAAGCTGTCGGCCGCGCCGTCGGCGAACCTGACCGTGGCCGTGGCCCGCACCGCCGGTGACACCGACGTGTCGGTCTCCACCGGCGCGACGCTGACGTTCAGCACCAGCAACTGGGGCACCGAGCAGACGGTCACCCTGGCGGCGGCGCAGGACGCGGACAACGCCTCCGGCTCGGCGACCATCACCGCCAGCGCCACCGGGTACGACCCCGGCGTCGTCACCGCGACCGAGGCCGACGACGAGGTCAACGTCTACACGCAGCGCTTCATCGAGCAGTACAACAAGATCAAGAACACGGCCAACGGATACTTCTCGCCCGAGGGCGTGCCGTACCACTCCATCGAGACGCTGATCGTCGAGGCGCCCGACTACGGCCACGAGACCACCAGCGAGGCGTTCTCCTACTGGCTGTGGCTGGAGGCCTATTACGGCCGGTTCACCCAGGACTGGACCAAGTTCAACCAGGCCTGGACGGTGATGGAGCAGTACATCATCCCGTCGGCGACCGACCAGCCCAACGCGGGCGTGGCCGGCACCCCGCAGTACGCGGCCGAGCACCTGACCCCGGCCAACTACCCGTCGCAGCTGCAGCCCAGCGTGCCCGTCGGGGTCGACCCGCTGCGCAGCGAGCTGACCAGCACCTACGGCAACGGCAGCATCTACGGCATGCACTGGCTGCTCGACGTCGACAACAAGTACGGCTTCGGCCGCTGCGGCAACGGGACCACGCGCCCGGCGTACATCAACACCTTCCAGCGGGGCCCGCAGGAGTCGGTGTGGGAGACCATCCCGCAGCCGAGCTGCGACAACCTCAACCACGGCGGCCCCAACGGCTACCTGGACCTGTTCGTCAAGGAGTCCAGCGCGCCCGCGGCGCAGTGGAAGTACACCAACGCCCCCGACGCCGACGCCCGCGCCATCGAGGCGGCTTACTGGGCGCTGACCTGGGCCACCGAGCAGGGCAAGCAGTCGCAGATCGCGTCGACGCTGACCAAGGCGGCGAAGATGGGCGACTACCTGCGCTACGCCATGTTCGACAAGTACTTCAAGAAGATCGGCAACTGCGTCGGCGCGACCACCTGCGCCGCCGGCACCGGCCGTGACTCGATGCACTACCTGATGTCCTGGTACTACGCCTGGGGCGGCGGTCTCACGTCGGCCTGGTCGTGGCGCATCGGCTCCAGCTTCAACCACTTCGGCTACCAGAACCCGATGGCGGCGTACGCGCTGGCCAACGTCAACGAGCTGAAGCCGCAGTCGCCGACCGCGAACGCGGACTGGACCAACAGCTTCAACCGCCAGCTCGAGTTCTACCAGTGGCTGCAGTCCGCCGAGGGCGGCATCGCCGGCGGCGCGACCAACAGCTGGGCCGGCTCGTATGCCACGCCGCCCGCGAACACGCCCACCTTCTACGGCATGTTCTACGACGAGAAGCCGGTCTACCACGACCCGCCGTCGAACCAGTGGTTCGGCATGCAGGTCTGGTCGATGGGCCGCATCGCCGAGCTGTACTACGCCACCGGCAACCTCAAGGCCAAGGCGCTGCTCGACAAGTGGGTGCCGTGGGCCGTCGCCAACACCACGGTCAGCGGCACGAACTTCGCCGTCCCGTCCGAGCTCGGCTGGTCCGGCGCGCCCGCGACCTGGAACCCGTCCAGCCCGGCGAGCAACACCAACCTGCACGTCACGGTGACCAGCACCGGCCAGGACGTCGGCGTCGCCGCGTCGCTGGCCCGTGCGCTGCTGTTCTACGCCGCCAAGTCCGGCAACGCCGCGGCGAAGACCACCGGCAAGGGCCTCATCGACGCGCTGTACGCCAAGGCCGAGAGCAAGGGCGTCTCGACGACCGAGACCCGCGGCGACTACTCGCGGTTCGACGACGTCTACAACGCCACCACCGGCCAGGGCATCTACGTCCCGTCCGGCTGGACCGGCGACATGCCCAACGGCGACATCATCACGGCCGGCAAGTCGTTCCTCGACATCCGGTCCTGGTACAAGCAGGACCCGGACTGGGCCAAGGTCCAGGCGCACCTGGACGGCGGCCCCGCGCCGAGCTTCAACTACCACCGGTTCTGGGCGCAGAGCGACGTCGCGATGGCCTTCGCCGACTTCGCCATGCTGTTCCCGAACGGCTGACCCCGGTCAGCATCAGCGCGACGCGGCGGGCGCCCTCGGGTGCCCGCCGTTTTTTCATCCGCGACTTGTGGTTAGCCGCATCCAGACCTCCAAGCCCCGCAAGATCTGCTTTTGTGGACGCTGAGTGCCCCTATGGGGGCGTCCAGCGTCCACAAAAACAGATCTTGTAAGGCATGTGCTCAATCGGATGACCTTGGCTGTCGCGACCATGGCCACGACAGAGGTCGCTTTCGCGCCCTTTCCTCGAAAAGTGGCCGGACTGAAGCCCGCTCGTGCTGGGCCAGGTTTCCGTAGAGAGTGAGCGCAGTTTCCGAGGGAGTCCTCACCCAGAGCGGCGCTCCGACTAGTATCCGATCGAAATCCTCGCTTAAAGGCGGTAGCCGCGAAACTCGACGTCGATGAAGACCTCCATCGTCAACGGGAAACTCGTGCAGGACCGCGGGGGACAGAGCGAATCCGCCGGGTGTGCGAAGCACAAGCTCCATTACGGGAATTTGGCCGCTTATCGGCTGCCCGTTCACCCACGCGAGTAGGTCGCGGTGAAGATGGCGCATTGATGTCATGGCACACCCATCGGCGGTACGGTCGGAATTCACGGCTCTCGCACGGAAGGGCAAGTCATGTCTGGCGTGATCTGGCTCAGGGGACGCGGCGGGCAATGGTGTGCAGGGCCAGCAGGACGTAGCCGACCAGGAGGGGGGCGGTGATGGGGAGGATGGAGCCGAGCAGGAAGGCGATGCCGATGACGCCCGCGCAGGTCACGATCAGGGCCGGGCGGGAGAGCGCGGTGCGCAGGGCGCGGCGGTAGGTGTGGCCGCGGCCGAGGAAGGGGATCGCGAGCGCGGCCAGGCCGAGGACCGCCACCGCCGCGACGGCCGTGACGCCCAGCAGCACCCCGCCGCCGGGGACCAGGCCCTGGTTCAGCCAGAAGATGTTGAGGGTGAGCAGCAGCAGCGCGGCCAGCACGACCAGGGTGGCCAGCGCGCCGGGCAGCAGGCGCCGGCCGAAGGAGCGGAGCAGGTCGCGCGGGCCGGGCCAGTGGCCGTCGGTGAAGCGCTGCTGGACGGCTTGCGCACCGACGGCGGCGGCGGCGCCGGTCGTCACGACCGGCACCGCCGCGACGGTCACCACGATGCCGACCAGGGCGAGGTCGGCCGCGTCACGCAGGGTGTCGCGCCAGTCCGTGGTGGTCGTCGCCGTCATGTCTCAGCCCTTCAGTCCGCTGGTGTTGATGCCCTGGACCAGGAAGCGCTGGAAGCCCAGGAAGAACAGGAACACCGGAAGCAGGGAGAGTACCGACATGGCCAGCATCGGGCCGATGGAGGTCTGGCCGCTGGAGTCGATGAACAGCCGCAGCGCCACCGGCACGGTGTAGCTGGGCACGCTGGGCAGGTAGACCAGCTGGGTGAAGAAGTCGTTCCAGGTCCAGATGAAGGAGAAGATCGCCGTCGTGATCAGGGCAGGTCGCGACAGCGGGAGGATGACGTGCCAGAACGTGCGGTACGGGTCGCAACCGTCGATCTTGGCGGCGTCGTCGAGTTCGCGGGGGATGCCCCGCATGAACTGGACCATGAGGAAGATGAAGAACGCCTCCGTGGCCAGCAGTTTCGGCAGGATCAGCGGCAGCGGGGTGTCGATCCAGCCGAACTCGCTGAACAGCACGTACTGCGGCACGATCAGGACGTGGCCGGGCAGCAGCAGCGTCGCGATCATGAGCGCGAAGTAGCCTTTGCGGCCCCAGAACCGCAGCCGCGCGAAGGCGTACGCGGTGACCAGGCAGGATGCGGCGTTCGCGAGCACCGTGGCCAGCGAGATCACCAGGCTGTTGCCGAAGAAGCGGGCGAAGCTGACGCCGGGGATGTAGCTCCAGCCGTCGGAGTAGTTCGACCAGGTCAGTTCCTCGGGCCAGACGGAGAGGTTGCTGGTCACCTCGGTGGGCGACTTCAGCGACGAGCCCAGTACCCAGATCAGCGGGTAGAGCACGATCGCCAGCACGCCGAGCAGGGCCAGCACCCGCACCCAGCCACGTACGCGGGCCATCAGTTCTCTCCGTCCGAGTAGTGCACCCAGAACTTGCCGGTGCTGAAGAAGACGATCGTGATGAGGCCGATCGCCGCCAGGAAGATCCAGGCCAGCGCGGAGGCGTAACCCATCTCGAAGTCGGTGAAGGCCTTGTCGTAGATGTGCAGGGTGTAGAGCTTGGTCGCGCCCAGCGGGCCGCCGGTGCCGTTGCTGATGACGAAGGCCGACGTGAAGCCCTGGAAGCCGTTGATCGTCTCCAGTAGCAGGTTGAAGAAGATGACCGGCGACAGCATCGGCAGCGTGATGTGGAAGAACTGCTTGACCTTGCTGGCCCCGTCGACCTGCGCGGCCTCGTAGAGTTCGGTCGGCACCTGCTTGAGGCCGGCCAGGAAGATGACCATCGGCGCGCCGAACTGCCAGATGGTGAGGACCATGAGGGTGGCCAGCGCCCAGTCCGGGTTGTTGATCCAGTTCTCACCCTCGATGCCGAAGATGCTCAGACCGGCGTTGAACGCGCCCTCGCCGTTGAACATGGCGACCCAGACCAGGGCCAGCGCGACCGAGCCGCCGAGCAGCGACGGCAGGTAGAACATGCTGCGGAACAGGCCGACGCCGCGGCGTTCCCGGTTGAGCAGCAGGGCCACGCCCAGTGAGGCGATCAGCTTCAGTGGGATCGCGATCAGGCCGAAGGTGAGGGTGACCCGCACCGACTGCCAGAAGGTCGGGTCGAGGGTGAAGATCTTCTTGTAGTTGTCGAGGCCGACCCACTCCACGAACTCCCAGCTCGACAGCACGTCGTAGTTGGTGAAGCTGAGGTAGAGCGAGAGCAGCATCGGGAACGCGGTGATCGCCATCAGGCCGATCAGCCACGGAGAGAGGAAGACGTAGCCTGCCAGGCCCTCGGAGCGGCGGGCGGCGTAGTTCTTCTTGCGCCGGCCGCGCGCCGCCGGCGGCGTTGCCGCCGGGACCGGGAGGGCCGGTCGGGAGGCCGTGGTGAGTGCCACGCGCGGTCCCCTTCCAGGAACGAGAACGAAAAACGGCGGAATGGAACGGGCCCGGCCCCGGGCCGCCGATCGGCCGGGCCGGGCCCGTGTCCGCTGGTGGTGATCCGGCGGCCCGCCTGTACCGCGGGCCGCCGGGGGAGTCCCACCAGCGTCAGGTCACGCCAGAGCGGCGGCTGCCTCGGTGAAGAACTGCTTGGCCGCGGCCTCGGGCGTGGCCTTGCCGTACGACACCGTCTCGGCGATGTCGCGCAGCGTGTTGCGCAGGCCGCTGTGGCCCTTCGGCGGCGGCGCGGGGGCCGGGCCGAACTTCGGCGTGATCTCGTTCTCGAAGGTGACGGTGTCCTTCATCTTCTGGTCGGTCAGCGCGTCGGAGACCGCCTTGCGCACGTCGAGGTTGTTCGGCAGGCCCCGGTCCACGCCCAGGATCTTGCCGGCCTCCACGTCGTTGACCAGGAAGTTGATGATGTCGGCCACCACGTCGGGCGCCTTGGTGGTGCGCGAGGCCGCCCAGTACGTCGACGCGCGCGCCCACTGGCCCTTCGGGTCGCCCGGGTACGCCGTCATGCCCAGGTCGTTCTTGGTGGCCTTCTGCATCTCGGAGAGCTGGTTGGACCACATGAAGGACACGGCGGCCTTCTTGGTGACCACGAGCTGCGTCGCGACGCTGCCGGTGACGGCCTCGTGGCAGATGTCGGCGGGCGGGGTCGCGCCCTTGGTCCGGGCGTCCACCCACAGCTGGAACCACGCGACCAGGTCCGCCTCGCTGAAGGCGATCTTGGGGCCGTCGTAGAACTCCTTGCCCTGGGCGCGCAGCCACAGCCACAGCGCCTTGTAGTCCGAGCTCGGGTCCATCAGGCCCCAGTACTTGCCGCCCGCCTTGGTGGTGACGCCGGCGCCCCAGGTGATGATCTGGTCGTACGTCCAGCCGATCTGCGGGACCTCGATGCCCAGCTCGGTCAGCTTCGTCTTGTCGTAGATGATCGCCGGGGTGTTCTCGCCGGTGGCGATGGCCACCTGCTTGCCGCCGAGCTGCCCGTACTTGGTGAGGCTCTCGGGGTGCTTGGACACGTCGATCTTCTTGTTCGCCGTGTACTTGGACAGGTCCAGGGTGACGTTGCGGCCGGCGTACTCGGCCAGGCCGTTGTCGTCGATCTGGAAGATGTCGGGCGCGTTGCCGCCGGCGGAGATCGTGGCCAGCTTGTCGTAGTAGCCGGTGAACGCCTGCCAGGTGGGCGTGATCGTGACGTTGGGGTGCTTGCTCGTGTAGAGCTTCAGCGCCTCCTCGGTCAGCTTGGCGCGGGCCTCGCCACCCCACCAGAAGAAGGAGACGGTGTACTTGGCGTTCGGGTCGAGCGCCGCCGGCTCCTCCTCGCCGCCGCAGGCGGCCAGCAGGCTGCCGACGGGAACGGCGATGGCCGTTCCGGCGAGCATGCGCAGCAGATGGCGGCGATTCCAACCGCCCGCCGGCAGGCTACCGTTGTGCTGCGTCGGCTCGTCGGCCGGCGCAGGTGTCGCTGGGTGCATAGCTTTCACTCCCTGCTCTCGGAAGCGACACCGTCAACGGGCGGTTGCTGCCGCCTGCCCGGGCCCGCAGTGCGATGCGGGCCCGGGCCTGACGAGTCGCGGATGACCAACTCGGTCTGGAGCGTTACCAGTGCGGTGGTGCGGCGGTCGTCGCCATGCTGGAGCAGCATGTCGACGGCTGCCCGTCCGGCGGCCGCCGTGGGGGTGGCCACCGTCGTCAACATGGGGCGGGTGCGGCGGCTCAGCGCGGTGTCGTCTATCCCGACGACGCTGATCTGATCCGGCACCTTGACCCCGCGGTGGTCGAGTGCGTCGATCAGGCCGACGGCCATGAGGTCGTTGTAGGCGAGCACGGCGCTGACGCCGGCCCGCAGCACGGCCTCGGCCTGGGCCGACCCGCTCTCCTCGGTGGGCGCGTTGGGTCCGAGGACCACCAGCTCGGCTCCCGCGGTGCGGGCGGCGAGGGTGGCCGCGCGGCGGATCTCGCGGTTGGTCCAGGACCCGCGCGGGCCGCCCAGCAGGGCGATCTCGCGGTGGCCGAGGCTCACCAGGTGTTCGACCGCGAGCTTGGCGCCCTGCGCGACGTCCATCACGACCGCGGGCAGGCCGGGGACCGGCCTGTTGACCACGACCAGCGGGACCTCGCGGGACAGCTGCTCGATCTGGGTGTTGCTCATGCGGGGGCTGCACAGCAGCACCCCGTCAACCTGCTTGGCCAGGGCGAGCACCAGCTCCTCCTCGACACCGGCGTCCTCATTGGTGTCGGCGACGAAGACGTGGTAGTCGCGGCCGCGGGCATGGCTCTCCGCCGCCTTGATCAGCGGCGGGAAGAACGGGTTGGCGATGTCCGCCACGATCAGCCCGATGTTGTGCGTGCGCCCGGTGATCAGCGCGCGGGCGGCCCGGTTGGGCCGGTAGCCCAGCTCTTCTGCCGCGGCGAGCACGTGGGCCCGGGTCTCGGCGTTCACCAACTGCGGTGCGCTGAACGCGCGGGACACGGTGGAGACGTGCACGCCACTGGCCTTGGCGACATCGCGGATTGTGGCCGGCACCTGCACTCCTTTGTGTACACGCGATCGGCGTGTTGGCTATCACGGTGGTGACCCATTAATGCAAACGGTTGCGACCGTGTCAACGGTCGAAGATGTCGATCTGGTTTCGACAGTGGACCTTGGTGGTGTCCTCAGCCGGAAAATTCGGGACAATCAAGGCGGATTCTGGGCCAGCCATTGACGCGATAGGACCGCGATGGTTAGTTCTGCTGCAAACGTTTGTAGTCGCATGAGGCCCAGGAGGCCGGATGACCACGCGGTACGCGATCGTGGGGACCGGGGCTCGAGCGCAGATGTTCGCCCAGGCCCTCACCAGGCACGGCGAACTCGTCGCACTCGCCGACGTCAACCCCGCCCGGATCGCCGCCCAGCAGCGCCGCCTGCAGGCGGCGGGCGCTCCGCCCGCCGTGGCCTACGACGCCGGCGACGTGCCGGCGATGCTGGCCAAGGAGCGCGTCGACACCCTGGTCGTGTGCAGCGTCGACGCCACGCACGACGAGTACATCGTCGCGGCGCTCGACGCCGGGTGCGCGGTGGTGACCGAGAAGCCGATGACCGTGGACGTGCCGAAGTGCCGGCGCATCCTGGAGGCGGTGCGGCGCAATGACGGCAAGGTCGGGGTCGCCTTCAACTACCGCTTCCACCCGGTGCACGAGCAGGTCAAGACGCTGCTGGCCGAGGGTGCGATCGGTGAGATCGGCTCGGTGCACTTCGAGTGGCTGCTCGACGTGCGCCACGGCGCGGACTACTTCCGCCGCTGGCATCGCGACCGGGCCAACTCCGGCGGCCTGCTGGTGCACAAGGCCACCCACCACTTCGACTTGGTCAACTGGTGGCTGAACAGCACGCCGGTCCGGGTCACCGCGGAGGGCCGGCTGTTCCTGTACGGCGAGAGCGGCGCCCGCCACGGCTACGCCCGTGACTACACCCGCGCCCACGGCGACCCTGCCGCGTTGGGTGACCCGTTCGCGCTGCACCTGGCCGACAACCCGAATCTGGCCGAGCTCTACCTCGATGCCGAGTCCCACGACGGGTATCACCGCGACGTGAACGTGTTCGCCCCCGGCACCGACATCGAGGACGACATGGCGGTGCTGGTCCGCTACGCCAGCGGCGCGACCATGTCGTACCACCTCACCGCGTACTCGCCCTGGGAGGGTTACCGGATCGCCTTCAACGGCAGCCGGGGCCGCCTGGAGCTGGACATCGTCGAGTCGGACCACGTCGCACCCGGGGTGGCCGGCGCGGTCAAGGGCCACTCGGCCGCGCTGCACGGCGTCGAGGCGGCCGCCGAGTCCGGCAGCGTCTCGCTGCGGCTGCGCCGGTACTGGGAGCCGCCGGTCGAGGTGCCGGTGGCGGCGTACGACCGGCAGGGCCACGGCGGCGCGGACGTGCGCATGACCGGCGTGCTCTTCGGCGGCGACGCCGACCCGCTGCACCGGTCGGCGACGGCGCTCGACGGCGCGCGCTCGCTGCTGACCGGCCTGGCCGCGAACGCGTCGATCGCCTCCGGGCGCAGCGTGGACGTGGCGGAACTGCTCGACATCTCGGAATGGGAGTGACCACGTGGACGACCTGCTGTTCCCGGCGGAGGCGCGCACCCGGGCGATCGCCCGGGAGCTCTACACGCATGCGCGGAACCTGCCGCTGATCAGCCCGCACGGCCACGTCGACCCCGGCATCCTGGCCGAGGACGCGCCGTTCCCGGACCCGGCCCGGCTCATCATCGTGCCCGACCACTACGTGACGCGCATGCTGCTCAGCCAGGGGGTGACCCCCGACCGGCTGGGCGTGCCGCGCGTCGACGGCGGCCCGACCGAGACCGACCCGCGGGTCATCTGGCGCACCTTCGCCCAGCACTGGCACCTGTTCCGGGGCACGCCGTCGCGGCTGTGGCTGGAGCAGACGTTCAAGACCGTGTTCGACATCGAGACCCCGTTCGGGCCGCAGACCGCCGACCGGGTGTACGACGAACTGGCCGCGCGCCTGGAGCAGCCGGAATACCGGCCCCGGGCGCTGTTCGGCAAGTTCAACCTGGAGGTGCTGGCCACCACCGAGTCGCCGCTGGACGACCTGTCCCGCCACGCCAAGCTGGCCGCGGACGGCTGGGGTGGCCCCGGCGGCCGCGTGATCACCACGTTCCGCCCGGACGACCTGGTGGACATGGACTGGCCCGGCTGGGCCGCGCGGGTGGCCAAGCTCGGCGAGCTGACCGGCCACGACACCACCACCTACGAGGGCTTCCTGGCGGCGCTGGCGCAGCGGCGGCTGGACTTCATCGCCGCGGGCGCGACCTGCTCCGACCACGGGCACCCGACCGCGGCCACCGGCGGCCTGACCGCCGACGAGGCCAAACTGCTGTTCGAACGTGCCCTGCACGACGGTTTGGCGCAGACGCCCGACGGCACGCCCGTGATCCCCGGCCCGCCCGCCACCCCCGCCGAAGCGGAGGCGTTCCGGGCGCACATGCTGATCGAGTTCGCCCGCATGTCGGTCGAGGACGGCCTGGTCATGCAGCTGCACCCGGGTTCGTCGCGCAACCACAACGCGGCGCTGTTCCGCACGCACGGGCGCGACGTCGGCGGGGACATCCCGGTGGCGACCGAGTACACCAACGCGCTGCGGCCGCTGCTGGACGAGTTCGGGCACGACCCGCGGTTCCGGGTCGTCGTCTACACGCTCGACGAGTACACCTTCACCCGCGAGCTGGCCCCGCTGGCCGGCGGCTACCCGGCGATGTTCGTCGGCGCGCCGTGGTGGTTCCTCGACGCGCCGGAGGCGCTACGCCGCTGGCGGGAGGCGGTCACCGAGACCGCGGGCTTCTACAACACCGCCGGGTTCGTCGACGACACCCGCGCGTACTGCTCCATCCCGGTGCGCCACGACGTGGCCCGGCGCGTGGACGCCGGCTGGCTCGCGCGCCTGGTCGCCGAGCACCGCCTCGGCCTCGACGAGGCCGCCGAGACCATCGCCGACCTGGCATACCACCTGCCCAAGAAGATCTTCCGAGTAGGACAGTCATGAAAATCATCGACGCCAAGGTGCACGACGTACGCTTCCCGACCGCCGCGAAGGGCGACGGCTCGGACGCGATCAACCGCGGGGACTACAGCGCCGCGTACGTCGAGCTGCACACCGAGCCCGGCCTGTTCGGCGCGGGCTTCACCTTCACCAACGGGCGCGGCAACGAGATCGCCTGCGCGGCGATCGAGGCACTGTCGCACCATGTGGTCGGCCGCACGCTGGAGGAGATCTTCGCCGACCCGGTGGCGTTCTGGCGCTCGCTGAGCGCCGACGTGCAGCTGCGCTGGCTGGGCCCGGAGAAGGGCGTCATCCACATGGCGACCGGCGCGCTGGTCAACGCGGTGTGGGACCTGCGGGCCAAGGCCGAGGGCAAGCCGATGTGGCGGCTGCTGGCCGAGATGCCGGCCGAGGAGCTGGTGAACAGCGTCGACTTCCACCACATCACCGACGCGATCACCCGCGAGGAGGCGCTGGCGCTGCTGGCCGACGACGGCGGCTACGCCGAGCGGCTGGCGGTGCTGGAGCGCGACGGGTTCCCGTCGTACACCACGTCGGTGGGCTGGCTGGGTTACCCGGACGAGCAGGTGCGCGAGCTGACGAAGGCGGCGTACGCCCAGGGGTGGCGGGCGATGAAGATGAAGGTCGGTGGGCCGATCGAGGACGACCTGCGCCGCGCCCGGCTCATCCGCGCGGAGATCGGCCCCGACGCGCTGCTGATGATGGACGCGAACCAGGTGTGGGACGTCGACGAGGCGATCGCCAACATGGCGGTGCTGGCCGAGGTGAACCCGTACTGGATCGAGGAGCCCACGCACGCCGACGACGTGCTCGGGCACGCGGCCGTGGCTCGCTCGGTGCGGCCCATCCGGGTCGCGACCGGCGAGGTCGCCGCGAACCGGGTCATCTTCAAGCAGCTCATGCAGGCTGACGCGATCCAGGTGTGCCAGATCGACGCCTGCCGGGTCGGCGGCGTCAACGAGGTGCTGTCGATCCTGCTGATGGCCGCGAAGTTCGGCGTGCCGGTGTGCCCGCACGCGGGCGGCGTCGGGCTGTGCGAGTACGTGCAGCACCTGTCGATCTTCGACTACCTGCGGCTGGGCCGCTCCCTCGACGGCCGCATGGTGGAGTACGTCGCGCACCTGCACGAGCACTTCGAGGACCCGATCACCGTGGTCGACGGCCGCTACCGGCTGCCGAGCAAGCCCGGCTACTCGGTCACCTTCAAGCCGGAGTCGATCGCCGAGTTCTCGTTCCCGGACGGCCCGACATGGCGATGACGGTCCCCGCGACCCGGCTCGGCCGGGCGACGCTGTCGCGGCTGCCCGCGGAGAGCCGCCCGGCCGTGCGGCCCGGCGAGGCGAAGGCCGGCGTGCTGCACCTGGGCCTGGGCGCGTTCTTCCGGGCCCACCAGGCCGTCTACATCGAGGCGGCGATGGCCGCGCGCGGCGGCGACTGGGGCATCGTCGCGGTCGCGCCGCGCTCGCGGGACGTGCTGGAGGCGCTGCGGGCGCAGGACCACCTCTACAGCGTGGTGACGCTCGACGCGTCGGCCGAGCGCACCCGGGTGCTGGGCGCGCTCAACGACACGGTGCACGCCGCGAGCGATCCGGCGGCCGTGGTGGCGCTGCTGGCCGACCCGGCGATCCGGGTGGTGACGCTGACCGTGACCGAGAAGGCGTACGCCCCCGACGCGGCGGTGCCGCGCCTGCTGATCGACGGCCTGGTCGCCCGCGCCCGCGCGGACAGCGGCCCGATCACCGTGCTCAGTTGCGACAACCTGCCGTCGAACGGCGTCGTGCTGGGCAAGCTGCTGGCGGGGATGATCCCCGACGCGCAACGCGAGTGGTTCGACAGCTCGGTGCGCTGCCCGTCGAGCATGGTGGACCGGATCGTGCCCGCCACCACCGCCGCCACCCTGGCCGCCGCGGAACGCTGCCTCGGGGCCCGCGACCTGGCCGCGGTCGCCGGGGAGCCGTTCCGTCAGTGGGTCATCGAGAACTCCTTCGCCGGGGCGCACCCCGACTGGGCGGCGGGGGGCGCGGTGCTCACCGGCGACGTCACCCCGTGGGAGCACCTCAAACTGCGCGCCCTCAACGGCGTGCACAGCGCGCTGGCCTATCTGGGCGCACTGGCGGGTTGCGAGAGCATCGCCGACGCCATCGCTCTGCCCGGCATGACCGACCTGCTGCGCCGTTACGTCGCCACCGAGGTCGCGGCGTCGATGACGCCTCCCGACGGGGTGACGGTCGTCGACTACGGTGATGCGGCGCTGGAGCGGTTCGCCAACGCCCGGCTCGGGCACCGCTGCCTGCAGGTGGCGATGGACGGCACGCAGAAGCTGCCGCAGCGCGCGCTGTCGGTGCTGAACACGGTCGCCGAACCGACCCTGGCCACGCTGATCCTGGCGGCCTGGGCCCGTTTCGCCGAGGGCGCGGGCGACGCCGGGCAGGCGCTGCCACTGGACGACCCGCGCGCCGCCGAGGTCCGCGCCGACCTCAGCACGGAAGGGCTGTTCGGCCCCGGCGGCGTGCTCGAAGTGCCGGACCCGGCCCGACGCCGCATGATCGAGGCGTGGCGCACGGCACTGGCCACCCACGGCGCGGCGGACGTGGTCCGGACGGCGGTGAAGTGATGGCGGTTCCGGCGTTCGCGGTGCTCGACGCCGATCGGTCGGCACGTCCTCGGCCTGCTGCCGGCGACACCGCCCGAGGAGTCGGTGCGGGCAGCAAGGGCGCCGGACACCTCCGCGCCGCGAGCCGCGTTCACCTGAACGGGCCGGGCGCGCGGCGGTGCGTGACCTGGACAAGGCGAAGGAGGACGGCATGACCGCCACGTCGGTGGCGCTGATCGGCGCGAACGGGCACGGCCTGCACCACCGGGAGCAGCTCGCCGAGCAGGAGAAGCGCGGGCTGGTCCGGCTGGTGGGGCTGGCCGACACGCGGCCGGTGGTGGACCCGCCGGACGGCGTGCCCGTCTATGCCGACCACACCGCGCTGCTCGCCGAGACCAAGCCCGAAGTCGTCATCGTGTGCACGCCACCGCACACGCACCTGGCGCTGACCCGCGACGCGCTGCACGCGGGCGCGGACGTGCTGCTGGAGAAGCCGCCCGTGCTCGACAGGGCTGAGCACGACGCGCTGCTCGCCGAGCAGGACGCGACCGGGCGGGTGGTGCAGGTCGGCTTCCAGTCGCTCGCCTCACCCGCCCTGGTCCGGCTGCGCGACGCGGTCGCGGCGGGCGGGCTGGGCACGGTACGGCAGATCTCGGTGCTCGGCTGCTGGCGGCGCGACGACAGCTACTGGGCACGTTCGCCCTGGTCGGGGCGGCGCAGCGTGAACGGCCGGCCGTCGCTGGACGGCGCGCTGGCCAACCCGTTCGCGCACGCGGTCATGCAGGCGCTGGCGGTGCTGGACCTGCCGGTGATCCGGGTCGAGGTGGACTGGCTGAGGGTGCGCCCGATCGAGGTCGAGGACACCGCCACCCTGCGCATCACCCTGGCGGGCGGGGTGCGGGTGCTGGTCGCGGTGACGCTGGCGGGGGAGGACTTCGTCGACGGCGAACTCACCGTGTACGGCGACCGCGGCACTGCCGAGCTGACCTTCCGCGAGGACCGGCTGCGCCTGCCCGGCGAACCGGTGGCGGAGCTGGTGGAGGGCCGGTCGACGTTGCTGGAGAACCTGCTGGCGTTCCGCGCGTCGGGCACACCGCTGCTGTCCGGGCTGGCCCGGACCGCCTCGTTCACCACGGTCATCGAGCAGCTGCGCGCGGCGGAACCGCCCTACCAGGTCGCGCCGGAGGTGCTGGCCGTCGAGGACGGGCACCGCACGCTGGTCGGCGTGAACGACGTGCTGCGCCGCTGCGCGGCCGAGGGGGCCCTGATGAACGAGCTTTCCGCGCCGTGGCATGCAACTGTTCCGGGCGGGACTGCAAACGCTTGAAAAGACGTGGCAAGGTCGATATGAATAGTCCCTGCTTCCAGCCATTCCGATAGCTGGAACAGGGAAAACTGTGCTTTAAGGGCTGCAACAAAGCTGCATTCACCATCCATTGACTTCACTGCCGTCTCTTCTTATGTTGCCAGATGAGTAACACGTCGGACACATAATGGAGAGCGCGATGCGAAGGCAAGACAATGTGGTCGGTCGCCGGGTCCGGCGAGTCGTCGCCGGATCCGCCCTCGGCGTCCTGTTGCTGCTGACGGGCGCGTCGCCCGCGGCGGCGACCGGTGACCCCAGCGGCCCCGGCTGGTGGGCGCAGCAGCTCGCCCGCCAGCCGCTTGCGGCGAACGACGGCTGGGCCGCCTCCGGCGCCGGCACCACGGGCGGCTCGGCCGCCGACGACGCGCACGTGTTCACGGTGCGCAACCGGGACGAGCTGGCCGCGGCGCTGACCGGCGCGGACCCGAAGATCGTCTTCGTGGAGGGCGTCATCGACGGCCTCAAGACCGCCGACGGCACCACGCTCACCTGCGCGGACCTCGCCGACCCGGGCTACACGCTGGAGAGCTACCTCGCCGCGTACGACCCGGCGGTCTGGGGCCGCGCCACCGACCCGAGCGGGCCGATCGAGCAGGCCCGGGTGCGTTCGGTGGCCAACCAGCGGGCCCGCACCGAGCTGCGGGTCGGCCCGAACACCACGATCCTCGGCCTCGGGCACGCCACCCTGCGCCACCTCACGCTGATGATCGACGGCGGCAACAACGTGATCGTCCGCAACCTGAACTTCGAGGACGCGGCCGACTGCTTCCCGCGCTGGCGGCCCACCGACGGCGCCGAAGGCAACTGGAACTCCGAGTACGACCTGGTCTCGGTGCGCCGCTCGACGAACGTGTGGATCGACCACAACACCTTCAGCGACGGCGACAACCCGGACGCGAACCAGCCGGTGTACTTCGGCCGGCCGTACCAGGTGCACGACGGCGCGTGCGACATCACGCATACCTCCGACCTGGTCACCGTGTCGGCGAACGTGTTCACCGACCACGACAAGACGATGCTCATCGGCTCCTCGGACACCGTCGGCCCGGACGTCGGCAAGCTGCGGGTCACCCTGCGGCACAACGTGTTCGACGGGGTCGGCCAGCGCGCGCCGCGCGTCCGGTTCGGGCAGGTCGACGTGTACAACAACACGTTCCGCATCGCCGAGTTCTACGACTACAGCGTCGGCCTGGGCATCCAGTCCGCGGTGTACCTGGAGAACAACCACTTCACGCTCACCGACGGCATCACCGCCGACCGGGTGCTGAAGGACTGGAAGGGCACCGTCGTCACCGAGCGCGGCAGCTACGGCCGGGTCGGCAGCGGCCGCCCGGGGCCGCTGAACCTGCTCGCGGCGTACAACGCGGTCAACGACCCGGACTTCGGCGCGGACGCCGGCTGGACGCCGACGCTGCGCGCGTACCAGCCGCTGCCCGGCTGGGCTGTGCCGCTGGCCACGCTGCTCTCCGGCGCCGGAAAGCTCGGCGCCCGCTGACCCGGCGCCCGGCGGCCGGACCCTGCCCGGCCGCCGGGCCCCGTTAGCCGGCGGTCCCGCTCAACCGACGGCGCACAGAGCTCCCGCACCCTGGTGGCGCCCTCCGGCACACCCGTGCCGGACCACCGGGTGCGGTTCCTCCAAGGAGGTACCGCTCATGTCCTTGCTCACACGCGCGGCTCCACGGCGTCGCGGAGTGGCCGCGGCACTCGGCGCGGGGCTGACCGCCCTCGTCCTGGCCCTGGGGACGACCTGGTTCGGCGGCACCGCGTACGCGGCCACGCTGTTCTCGGACGACTTCGAGGACGGCAACTCGACCGGCTGGTCGAAGTCCGGTGGCAGCTGGTCGGTGGTTGCCGACGGCAGCCAGGCGTACCGGCAGACCAGCACCGGTGCCGACGCCAAGGCGCAGGCCGGCTCGACCTGGACCGCCCAGTCGGTCTCGGCCCGGGTCAAGCCGATCGCCTTCGGCAACAGCACCCGCTCGGTCGGCGTGGCCGCCCGGCTGCAGAGCCTGTCCAACTACTACTCGCTGGTGCTGACCGGCTCCGGCACGGCGCAGCTGCGCCGCGTCTCCGGCGGCGGGATCACCACGCTGGCCACCGCGACCGTCGCGGTGTCGCCGGGCACCTGGTACACGCTGCGGCTGGACGCGTTCGGCTCGTCGCTGACCGCGTTCGTCAACGGCACGCAGGTGGCCACGGCCACCGACAGCACGTTCGCCTCCGGCAAGGTCGGCCTGATGGCGTCGTACGCCAGCGCCGCGTTCGACGACGTCACCGTCACCGACACGGCCGGGCCGAGCAACCCCAGCCCGTCCGGCACAGGGCAGCCGCCGTCACCCTCGCCGAGCAGCTCCCCGCCGCCGCCTGGCACCTGCAACACCGGCGGCAGCCCGGTCGGCTTCGCGGCCGTGAACGCCTGGGGCCGCAACGGCACCACCGGCGGCGCGGGCGGCGCGACCATCGAGGTCGACACGGCCGCCGAGCTGATCACGGCGATCGCGCAGACCGGCCCGCTCAACATCTGCGTCAAGGGGCTGATCACGGTCCCGGCGGGCATGTACAACGTCAGCTCGCACAAGTCGATCATCGGCGTCGGGTCGAACTCCGGGATCTCCGGCGGCGGCTTCAACATCGGCCTGCCGATCGACGACGCGATCACGTCGCCGCCCGCGAACGCGGTGCAGAACGTGATCATCCGCAACATGGTTTTCCGCAACGCCAGCGACGACTCGATCAACGTCCAGATGTTCTCGCACCACATCTGGCTCGACCACAACGACCTCGCCCAGGGTTACGACGGTCTGATCGACGTCAAGCGCGGCTCGTCGTACGTGACCATCTCGTGGAACCACACCCACGACCACAGCAAGAACATGCTGCTGGGGCGCGACGACGCCGACGATCTGCAGGACACCGGCCGGCTGAAGGTCAGCTACCACCACAACTGGTTCGACGAGACCCCGCAGCGCAACCCGCGGGTGCGCTACGGCGAGCCGGTGCACATCTACAACAACTACTACTTCCACAACACCGACGTCGGCGTGGCCTGCCAGACCGACGCGGGCTGCGTGGTCGAGGGCAACTACTTCGAGAGCGTCGAGGAGCCCGTCACGAACAGCTACGCAGGTCCGGGCGGTCGCTGCGTGGCTCGCAACAACGTCTACACCGGCAACGAGCCCGGTGCCCCCGACTGCTCCGGCACCGTCGAGGAGCCCAGCGCCTACTACGGCTACGTGCTGGACAACCCCGCCGACGTCAAGGCCATCGTGATGGCCGGCGCCGGCGTCGGAAAGATCTGAGGAGGATCTTCCATGCGACACGCGCACAGCCCGGGCGCGCACCGCGCCAGGCGAGCCGGTCTGGTGACCGCCGCCGCCACCGCAGCACTCGCCGTCGTGATGACGATGCTGCTGAACCTCACCGGCGGCGTCGCCATGGCCGCCACGCTGTTCTCCGACAACTTCAACAGCGGCTCGGCCACGTATGGATCGACCACAACGAGTTCTGGCCCGGCTACGACGGCTCGGTGGACGTGAAGCGGCAGTCGAACTTCGTCACCGTGTCCTGGAACGTCTTCCACGGCACCGACAAGTCCATGCTGCTCGGGCACTCCGACACGTTCCCCGACGACATCGGGCACCTGAAGGTGACCTATCACCACAACCTGTTCGACGGGTCCAACCAGCGGCACCCGCGGGTCCGCTTCGGCGAGCCGGTGCACGTGTACAACAACCACTACCGCAACGTCGGCCTGTACGGCGTCGCGTCCACGGAGAACGCGGGCGTGGTCGTGGAGGGCAACTACTTCGAGAACACGGCGTTCCCGTGCTACTCGACGAGCGGCTACGCCGACAGCGCCCCGGGCCGCCTGGTTCAGCGTGCGAACGCGTTCGCCAACTCGGGCCCCTGTGAAGCGAACGGCACCGTCACCGAGCCCGGCACCTTCTACGGCTACCAGCTCGACGCTGCCGCCACGGTGCCGGGCAAGGTCAGTGCCGGTGCCGGCGTCGGCGTCGGCCGGATCTAAGCAGGTCTGACAGCATTGCTGCCTGCTCTCGGGCAGTCCGGTGTCGGGGAGGCGCTTTCTGCGACGCTTCGTGTCGCAGAAAGCGCCCTTTCGTCTCAGTGCTCCCAGGGCAGCCGGTGCGGGCGGCGGGACCAGCGTGGGCTGAGCTGTTCGGACTCGAAGCGGGAGGTCCACCGTCGCCGCTCCGCGCCGCCGTCGAACTCGGTCGCTGCCTCGAATCTGCGGTCGAGCGCTGCCAGCAGCGGGCCCAACTCGCCGGCCGCCAACTCCGGATGCGCGTCCAGCAGCGTTCCGAGCGTGTCACGGCTGGTCAGATCGTTGAAGTAGAGGTCGATCAGGTAGCCCTCGTCGAGGCGGTCCTGTTCCAGCCGCCGGATCAGGTGCTCCCAGAGCCGGAACCGGTTGCGGACCGAGTACTTCGGCTCGATCAGGGCCTCGGCGAACCGGGGTGCCATGCCGGCACGTTCGCGCTCCAGTCGTTCGGCGTCCACCTGGTCGATCGAGGCCCGCTCCGCGGGAGTCAGCCGTGTCCAGGCGGCTTCCGTCGCAGGGGCGTCGTCAGCCCAGTTCACCGCCATCTGCCGGTGCCCCTTCACTCGTCGAGCTGCTGCAGGTAATAGGCGTAACCGTTGTCGGGCTGCATGAACGTGCCCCGGTCGCCCTCTCTGATGATGATCGTGCCCGTGTCGGCGTCCCACCAGACATAGCGGGGGACGCGGCCGGGTGTGTCCCGCACCCGGTGGCCCGGGTTCGCCCGCATGACGTCCTCCAGGTGACCGGCCAGGTCGGTGTCTTCGACGCCGGGGATGCTGCGCTGACCTGCGTGCTCAGCGATCTTGTCGGCGAGCAGGCCCACATCGCCGGCCTGGCTCGCCGGGTCGGGCGGGCGGGTGAGGCCGCCGAGGTCGCCGGTCGGCGTCACGCCCCGGCCGGGCAGCTCGGGCCGCTGGCGCTTGGCGAACACGATGAAGGTGCCCATGCCGGTGTCGACCTGCTTGATCACCGGGATGAGGTTGCCGAGGCTGCGGACCAGCGCCTTCATGATCCGGGCGATCTTCGCCGCCCAGCGGGCGACCACGGTGCTGACCTGGGCGACGACCACCGGTGTGGCCAGGCCGAAGGTGAACACCTCCTCGGCGGTCCAGATCGGCAGCCGGGCCAGCAGCGTGGCGACGCACTCGCCGATCAGGTCCCGCACGATGGTGCGCACCGCCTCGACCAGCGCACCGGACGCCTCGACGAGGACGGCCATGCACTCGCCGATCTTGGAGAGTGCGAACAGCATCTCCATGCTGCGCTGGGCATGCGTGCCGTACGCCGCCGCGGCCTGCCCGGTCCAGTCGGGGATGTCGGCTACCGTGCCACGGCCGTATCCGTCGGCGATCCGCTGATGCTCGGCGGCGATGTCGCGCCAGGTCTGGGCGTTCGCCCGCAACTGGTCCGGATCGCCCGCGAGCTGGTCCAGGCACCAGGACAGCGGTTCGACGTGCTCCACGACCCAGCCGAACCCGGCGGTGACCAGCATGCCGAAGGGGTCGAACGCCCAGGCGGCGCCTTCGGCGACCAGGGTCGCGCCACCGAGGGTGCCGTCGATCCAGGAGCCGTTCTCGATGCCGTCGATGAGCATGTCCAGCGACTCGGCGATGCCGACTCCGGAGAACCAGGTCGTGGTGTCGACCCGGTCGGCGACCAGCGTGTCGCCGGGCTCGTTCATCGCACGCCCCGCACGGTGGTGTCGGCGGCGGCGTCGCCCGCGGCGTAGGTGTCGGCGACCGTGCGCAGCCCGTCGGCGATGGTGTCCATGGTGCGGGAGGTCTGGTCGACGCACTCGACGGCACGGTCGACCAGGTCGTCGATCAGGCGCGGCAGCCATCCGTTGAGCAGCCCGTAGGAGCCGCTGTCGTAGCCGACGCGGGCGGCCGCCGCGCGGGTCTCCGCGACGCGCTCCACCAGGTGGTCGATGGTTCGGCCGTGGTCGCGGATCTGATCGGGCAGCGCCCGCAGCGGCGGGCCGCCGTCGTCAGGTCGCATCACGCAGCCCCGACCCGTCGATGAGCCGACTCAGCTCGGCTCGCAGCGCCCACCGGGCGGCGTCGTTCGCCTCGATCACGGTCCGCGACAGCTTCTCCAGCGACCAGGCACGCACGCGGTCGTCGAGCTTCAGCGTCGTCAGCCGACCCGTGTGGTCCACGGTCGCGGTCACCGAGCCCTCGGCGACCGCGACGGTGACGGCCAGCTCACCCTGCCGCTGCGCCAGCTCCCGGGCGCGGGCCGCGCTGGCCTCGACGGCCGCCTGCCAGTCGTCGATGCGTTGACTCGCCTGCTCCGGATCACCGAACATCGCGAACCTCGCACCCGACGCGATCGTCGACCATCACCCGAACCTCCCGCTCCGCCGCCGGTGCCTTCGTCTCGTCAGCCTAGGCACGGCCCTGCGACGTCAGAAGTCCGATGAGGACGGAAGGGGCGCTTTCCACAACACATCGCGTTGTGGAAAGCGCCCCTGGTAACTCAGCTGACAGTGCAGGTCGCGCCGTTGACCTTGAAGGCGGTCGGTTCGGGGTTGGCGGTGGTCCAGACGCCGTTGTAGCCGATCGTGGTGGAGGCGTTCGGGGCCAGGTTGGCGTTCCAGGAGAGGTTCGTGGCGGTGACGTTGAGGCCGGACTGGGACCAGTTCGCGCTGTGGCCGCTGCTGACGGCCTGCCCCGACGCGGGGAACGGGTAGGTCAGCGTCCAGCCGTTGATCGCCGTCGTGCCGGTGTTCTTGATGGTGACCTTCACGGAGAATCCGCCGGGCCACTGGCTCTCGATCAGGTATGCCACGTCGCAGCTCGCCCCGCCGCCGGTGCCCGACGTGGTGAACGTGACGGGCGAGGACGCGGCCGAGGTGTTGCCCGCGCCGTCCACGGCGACGACGTAGTAGGTGTACGAGGTCGACGCGGTGAGACCGCTGAGGGCGAAGGAGTTCGTGGTCGGCGACCCGGCGAGCACGTCGGTGGTGCCCGCTTCCCGGTAGACGCGGTAGCCGGCCAGGCCGCTGCCGCCGCTGTCGGTGGAGACGGTCCACACCAGCGTCGCGCCGGTCTGTGTGATCGAGGTGGCTGTCGGCGTGCCCGGCTGCGTCGGCGCGGTGGTGTCGTTCGGCGGGGCCGTGGTGCTGAAGGTGACGGGCGAGGAGGCCGTGGAGGCGTTTCCCGCGCCGTCGACGGCGATGACGTAGTAGGTGTACGAGGTCGAGGCCGTCAGGCCGGTCAGCGCGAACGTGTTGGTGGTCGGTGACCCGGCCAGCACGTCGGTGGTGCCCGCCTCGCGGTAGACGCGGTAGCCCGCGAGCCCGCTGCCGCCGGTGTCGGTGGACGCGGTCCACGACAGCGTCGCGCCGGTCGCGGTGATCGAGGACGCCGCGGGGGTGCCCGGTGTGCTGGGCGCGACGGTGTCCGGGGTGCCGCCGCCGGGGGCGTCGCCCCAGACCTTGGTGGTCCCGTCGTACAGCGTGATCTTGCTGTTGCGGGCCAGGGTCGCCTGGTAGGACCAGTCGTTGCTGACGTCCCAGGTGCCGGAGCTGGTGATCCGGAACTGGATCTCGCGCCGCCAGTCGGACTGCCCGGCCGGGATGATGTTCTGCCCCGCGCACGAGATCGTCACGTAGTACACGTTGCCGCTGTGCTGGTTCGGCCCGGTCGGCGGCGAGCACTGGCTGTACGCCACCGACGTGCTGATCTGGCTCGGCGTGGTCGCCCCGTCGAGGGTGAAGTAGTACCGGAACGAGCCGTTGCTCAGCGCGCGCGCCGGCCATGCCGACTTGTTGTAGACCAGCGCCTTGACCTCGGTGAAGGTGGTCCCCGTGGTGTTCAGCCCGGACTCGACGTACATCTCGGCGTCGTCGGGGGCCTCCGTCGGCGGGAAGCTCGCCAGGGGCGTGCCGCCGAACTCGCTGTACATACGCACCAGCGCGGAGGTGAAGCCGCCGTTGTAGTCGGTGGCGACCTCGTTCATCTGGAAGTTGCCGCGGTCGTCGGTGTACGCGTCGTTGGCCGAGCCGGGCCCGCCGACCAGCGCGCCGTACAGCACGTGCCGGTTGTTGACCGGGCTGGTCAGGCTGTCGGTCCACGAGCCGTGCGCGGTGCGGTGGTGCGGGTTGATCGGCGGGTTGTTCCCGAAACCGTTGACGTAGCTGCGGTTGTTCGGGTTGTCGCCGAGGATGTAGTTGATCTGCCGGACCGCGAAGTCGTGGTAGCGCGCCTTGCGGGTGGCGTCGCTGATCCAGTCCGAGTACACGAAGGCCACCCAGGCGGTGTTCGCCGAGTAGCGCAGCGAACCCCACTGCTGCAGCCAGGCCTGCCCGCCGGGGGAGTACGTGATGCGCTGGCCGTTGACGCCGACGGTCCAGTAGTCCAGCCACCGGTTGGCGTCGTCGACGTACTGCTGCTTGCCGGTGAGCTTGGCCAGCAGCACGTACGAGCCGTAGGTCTTGTCGTCCCAGTCGTGCGTCCACTTGTAGGAGTGGGTGCTCGACTGCGGCTCGGTGCCCAGGTTGGCGTAGTAGGACTCGGCCTTGCTCAGGTAGGCCGCCTCGCCGGTGGCCCGGTGCAGCCAGAGCGCGCCCCAGACCAGCTCGTCGTTGAAGCCGCTCCACGAGTTGTAGTAGCTGCTCGCGTCGGTGATGCACTCGCTGTACTTCCTGCGCACCGTGTCGGCGAAGGTGTACAGCTGACGCGCGTGGCTGACCAGCGTGTTCGCGTAGGTCGGGTCGGTCGGCCGGAAGACCATCGAGGCCGCTGCCATCGCGGCCGCCGTCTCCGCCGCCAGGTCCGTGCCGCCGCAACTAGAATCGATCTTGTACGCGGGCCGCGCCATCTTCATCACCTCGGCCGGACCCCACCACTGGTGGTCCGCCCCGCCGTTGCCGACCTGCCCGTAGAGCACGTTGGCCGACGGGTGCGCCTTGATGAAGTAGTCGTTGACGAAGCGCAGGTTGTTCAGCAGCGGGGTGAGCTGGCCGGATGCCGAGTAGGCGGCGCGGTACTCGACCGCGCCCCAGGCCAGCATGGTGGCCGTGGCGGCCATCGGGAAGCCGAACTTGACGTGGTCGCCCGCGTCGAACCAGCCGCCGGTTAGGTTCAGGCCGACGTCGGAGCCGTCGTTCAGGGCGGAGTTGCCGCGCCAGGCGACACGGTTCCACGACGGCTTGGGTCCGGCGGCCTGTGCCTCGTAGAAGAACAGGGACTTCTGCAGCGCTTCGCCGTAGTTGTACGGAGCGGCGGCCTGCGCGGGCGCTGCGGCCAGGCCCGTTGCCATGGAACTGACGATGAGCACGCCGCAGGCTCCGGCGAACAACCGACGCCACCGGCCCGGAGGGCGGATGCCGTCACTGTGGGTAGGCACTAGGATTCTCCTGTCCGTGGAGCCGCGCGACGCGAGTCGCTGCGGTAGGGCACAGGTGGGGCGGATGTGGGCGCATCCGCCCCACCGCTATCGCAGTTCGCGGTGCGGTGGGTTAGTCAGGGTTTTCCTGTACGTTTCGTTCGACATCGATGGAAGCGCTCCCACCTCTGCCAAGCACGATTTAACCGCGCGGTTGCCTTCTTGTGAAGCCCCGATTTCGGCCGCGCCGCCGCCCGCCGATGGTCATGCTCTGACCAGGTGCTTTGTGGACGCCGCGAGCGGGGGCGTCAGGCGGCGGCGGGGGCGGTGCTGGCGCGCGGGGTGAGGATCGGCGGCAGCAGCGTTGCCGGCGGCACCGCGCGGTCGTCGAGTTTGCGCATCAGCAGCTCCACGGCCTGCCGCCCGACGTCCTCGGCCGGGATCTGCACCGAGCTGAGCGCCGGGGACGACCGCTCGGCCAGCTCGTCGGGGCAGATCGCCACCACGGACACGTCCTCGGGCACCCGGCGGCCCAGCGCGCGCAGCGAGCTCAGCACGTGCGCCACCGCGGCCTCGTTGTGCACCACCAAGCCGGTCAGACGCGGGTGATGGGCGAGCAACTGGGCCAGGGACTCCTGCACCGCCTGCGGGTGCTCCTCGAACGGCTGCGCGTACGCGGTCAGCCGCAGCCGCTTCGCGGCCTCCACGAAGCCGTCGCGGGTGCGGTGGGCGAAACCGGTGTCCCGGTCGTACACCACGCGCGGCGCGCCGAGCAGCGCGATCTCCCGGTGGCCCAGCGCCGCCAGGTGCTCCACGCACACCGCCCCGGCCCGGTGGAAGTCCAGGTCGACACAGGTCAGCCCGGCCGAGTCGGCGGGCAGCCCGATCAGCACGCTGGGCCGTTCCAGCTTACGCAGGGTCGGCACCCGCGGGTCGTGCATCTCCACGTCCATCAGCACCAGGCCGTCCACCATCGCGCCCGCGGCGACCCGGCGCAGCCCGGCCGGGCCCTCGTCGGCGGTGACCAGCAGCACGTCGTGGTGGTGCCGGCGGGCGCTGGTGACCACCGCGGTGGCGAACTGCATCAGCACCGGCAGGTGCATGCCCTGCCGCAGCGGCAGCACCAGCGCGATCACGCTGGAGCGTTTGCTTGCCAGCGAACGCGCGCCCGCGTGCGGGTGGAAGCCCAGCGCGCGGATGCTGGCGTGCACCCGGGCGCTGGTCGTGGCGGAGATGGCCCGCTTGCCGCTGAGCACGTACGACACCGTGCTCGTGGAGACACCGGCGTGCCGGGCCACGTCGGCGATGGTCACCACGCTGTCGCGCTGGGACGACCGCTGTGGACGGCTCCTCATCGGCGGCACCTCCCCGCTGCTCCCGTTCATGCCCACACCCCGCCGCCCATGACGCTCATGAGAAGGCGAGCTCGCTGACGATGATGCCCGGTGCGTCGTACACCAGGTATAGGTCCGTCCGGCCGGATGTGCCAAGCGCGCAGCTGATCTTCTCGTACGCGTACCGGCCCGCCCCCGCGCCGACCGCCTCCGCGAGCACCTCGCCGTCGAGCGGATCGTCGGCCACCAGCGCGACCCGGCCCGCGCCGCCCGCGACCGCGAAGGTCACCTGCTCGCAGCCGGTCAGATCGGTCGCGCCGAAGGACAGCCACGCGCCCGCGTCCGTGGCGCGCACCGCGTCGCCCCGGTCCAGGGCCGCGTCGACCAGCACCACGCCGCAGGCCTCGTCGTGGTCGATCGCGCGCAGCAGGCCGGGTCGGCGGGGGCCGATCCGCTCACCGCGTACGGTCAGCGTGGCGCAGCCGCGGATGTCGGTCGCCGAGCGGCCCACCATCACCTTGTGCCGGGCCGCCTCCACCACGGGCCGTCCCGTGGTCACGTCCCAGAACGACAGGTCGGCGGCGGCCAGCGCGATGCTGACCACGGTGCGCTCGCCTGGTGCGAGCCGGACGCGGCGGAACCCGCGCAGCCGCCGCAGCGGCTGCTTGACCCGCGAGCGCTGCTGGTGCGTGTAGAGCTGCACGACCTCCTCGCCGGGCCGCTGCCCGACGTTGGCCACCTCGACGGTGACGGTGACCGTGCCGTCGGCGTCGATCGCGTCGGCGTCCAGGCCGACCGCGCCGTACTCGAACTCGCCCCAGCTCAGGCCGTGTCCGAACGGGTACAGCGGGGTGCCGCGGTAGTACAGGTACGTCGCGTCGCTGGTGATGATGTCGTAGTCGTAGAGGTCGGGCAGCTCGCAGTGGCTGCGGTACCAGGTCTGCGGCAGCCGCCCGGCGGGCTCGGCGTCGCCGAACAGCACGTCGGCGAGCGCGTGCCCGAACTCCTGGCCGCCGTGGCTGCTCCACAGCACCGCGGGCAGGTGCACGTCGGCCCAGCTGACCGCGTACGGGTAGCTGCTGGTCAGCACGAGGGCGGTGCGCGGGTTGGCGGCGTACACGGCGCGCAGCAGCGCCTCCTGCGCGGGCGGCAGGGCCAGGTTCTCCCGGTCCTCGGTCTCGCGCCCGTTGACCAGCGGATGGTTGCCCAGCACCACGACCACGGCGTCCGCCTCGGCGGCCACGGCGGCGGCCTGCTCGGCCCCGCTGTGGCGCAGCTCCAGCTGGAGCCGGGACGCCTGCTCGAAGCTCGCGCCGACCGCGGCCACCCCGTCCTCGCCGACGACGAGGTAGCTACGGCTCAGCTCGTGGTGCAGGGACAGCGTGCCGTCGGACCGTTCGACCAGCCGGAACGTCTCGTGCACGTCCCAGCCGTGCGGGCCGGGCGCGTCGGCGACCAGCAGGTTGTCCCGTACGGTCAGGTGCCGCCCGTTGGCGGCCGAGCGCAGCGCCAGCACGCTGGTGCCGTGGTGCCCGGCCGGGCCCGGGTGGCTGCCCCAGTCGAACACGTCGAACCCGTGCGGGTCGGCGAACGCCCGCCGCAACGGCTTGGCCTCCTGCGGGTCGGCGACCGCCAGGTAACCGCCGCCCACCAGGCGCAGCGCCACCCGGTCCGCGCCCTCGTCGAAGGTCACCTGGTCCGAGCCGAGCCGGGCGGCCAGGCCGTCGAGCGCGGTGACCTGGTACGGCAGCGTGCCGCTGTACCAGTCGGCCATCAGCTGGTCGCCGAGCGGCCCGATCACCGCGACCCGGCGCACCTGCTCCGGGTCGAACGGCAGCAGCCGGCACTCCTGCTTGAGCAGCACGATGCTGCGGGTCGCGGCCTCGCGGGCCAGCGCCTGGTGCGCGGGGCAGTTCACCGTGTCCGGGTCGAGGCCGGTGAACGGGTTCGCCTCGGCCGGGTCGAACTCGCCCAGCCGCATCCGGATCGTCAGCACCCGCCGCACCGCCGTGTCCACGTCGGCCTCGGTGATCAGGCCGCGGTCGAGGGCCTCGGTGAGCCGTCCGATGGTGACGTGCGAGTTCGCGTCGGCGTCGGTGAAACTGTCCACCCCGGCCTTCAGCGAAGCGGCGTGGCTGCTCGCGTGGTCGGGGAAGTAGGCCTGCTGGGCCGGGTCGGCCAGGTTGCTCGGCGCGTACGCGTCCGACACCACCAGCACCTCGTCGCCGGTCCAGGACCGCAGGTCGTCGTCCAGGTGCGGGCTGACGTGCGCCGGACGGCCGTTGACCAGGTTGTACGACGCCATCACGGCCACCGCCGCGCCGCTTTCGATCGCGGGGCGGTACGCGGGCAGCTCGTACTCGTGCAGCACCCGGGGGCCGAGGTTGCTGGAGCTGACACAGCGGTCGTTCTCGTTGTTGTAGCCGAGGAAGTGCTTCAGCGTCGGCGCGGTCTTCAGGTAGACGGGGTGGTCACCGCGCAGGCCCTGCGCGTACGCCGCGCCCATCAGCCCGGTCAGCCAGGCGTCCTCGCTGTACCCCTCCTCGTTGCGGCCCCAGCGCGGGTCGCGCAGCGGGTTGACCACCGGCGCCCACACGTTGAGCCCGGCCCCGGACGGGTCCTTGTGGTGGCTGGCCCGGACCTCGTCACCGACCGCCGCGCCGACCCGGCGCACCAGGTCCGGGTCCCAGCTCGCGCCGAGGCCCACCGCCTGTGGGAACACCGTCGCCTCGCCGAGCCAGGCGAGGCCGTGCAGCGCTTCGGTGCCGGTGCGGAACCCGCCCACCGACAGCCGGGGCACGGGTGGCTGGTGCTGGTGCAGCAGCGCGATCTTCTCGGGGAGCGTGAGCCGGCCGAGCAGGTCGGCGACGCGGTCGGACAGCGGTGCGGAGGGGTCGCGGAAGTTCATCGCCGGGTTCCTTCGTCTGGGCGGACGGTCGGAAGATGCGTCGTGGAGGGGCGGTGCGTCGTGTCGAAGCGCTTCGACAGAAGGTCGCGCTTATTCCGGATCCTGATCCACAGTCGAAGCGCTTCGACGATCGTCTGAAAAAGACCCCGCGCGGCATGTGTTTCTGCCTGATTTCGCAACGGAGTACGCCCAGAGATTTACCGTGTTCCACCGGCCGTCGTCAAGGGAGCGTTCCCACGGCAGGTGGGCCGCCATCGAAGGGCGATCGGCTCACCAGCGCCGATGCCCCCGCCCGGCGAAACTTTCGGGATCGGGCCCGCGGTGTCAGCCCGGCAGGAGCTCGCGCGGCGAGGGCGGACGGTATGCCAGCTCCTCGACGGGGCGCAGGCGGTCGCGCAGCCGGGACAGCCCGCGGCGCGCCGCGACGGTGCGGCGCGGCCCGTCCACGTGGGCGTAGTGCAGGTGGTGCACCCGGCCGGGACCGCGCCACCAGGGCGAACCTGCCCCGGACAGCGGGTAGTCCCGCTCCCGCAGCCGGCTGCCCAGCTTCGCCTCGCACAGGGTGATCTGCCAGGGCTCCAGCCGCTCCCGCCAGCTGCCCACCCGATCCGTGGTCACCGGCTCGTGGGTGAGGCGGTGCCAGCTCTTGCGGCTGGGCACGGCGACGTCGGCCAGCCGCGCCGGCTCGGCCATCGCCGGGTCGTACTCCTCGCCCAGGAAACGGCAGATCGCTCGCAGCTCCGGCTCGGGATCGGCGACCAGGTGCTCGTAACGCACCTCGTGGTAGGAGTCCTCGTCCAGGATCCGGCGGGCGTACGCGGAGGAGTCCATCGCCCGCGCCCAGTCGGAGATCGCGTGGCACACGTCCTTGCCTTGCTGCCAGGGCGTCTCGCCGAGCGAGGCGACGCAGTCGCGGCCGTCGCGCACGATGTTGACGATCTGCGCGTCGGGGAACAGCCGCAGCAGCGGGACCAGGTTGTTCAGGTACGCCGGGCGCTTGTCGCCCCAGCGGGGCTTGTCGAACCGGCGGGCGTAGGCGCGGAACACGGTGCCGAGCGCGGAGCCGAGCGTAGGCGGGCCGGTCACGATCTCCTCGACCACGGCGTCCGGGTCGAGGCCCAGGTCACCGAACGCGGTCCGGGTCCCGGTGATCCACTCGGCCAGGCCGCGCCGGTTGGCGGGTTCGCGCAGGTCGCCGAAGCTCGCCCGGTCGGTGTACGCACCGAGCAGGAAGCGCGTCTCCGGCGGGATCGCGATCCGCGGGTGCGCGTGCAGCATGAGCTGCAGCATCGTGGTGCCCGACCGCGGGCACCCCACGACGAACACCGGCCGATCACTGCCCACAGGTGGCTCCGTCCATAAGGGTGTCTTGTCCGGATTACACCCTTATTAACGACCCGCGAACAACCAACGATGCGCCGCCCCCGCCCCTGCCGCAACTCTTAAAGACTTGCGGCCTCAGGGCTGCCCGGATGCCGCGACTCTTTAAGAGTTGCGGCAGGTGGGGTGGGCCGGCGGGCGGTGTGGGTGGGGGTCAGAGGCGGGGGAGGCGGCCGGCGTCGACGTGGTCGAGGACGGTGGCGGCACCGCCGGTGGCGGCCGCGCCGTGGTCGAGGATCGAGGCGACGACCTGGGCACCGCCCTGCTCGGGACCGATGCGGCGGGCTTTCAGTTCGGCCTCGACCGGGGGCAGGAGCCAGGGGGCGAGGGGGACGAAGTAGCCGCCGAGGACGACGACCTCCGGGTCGAGCAGATTGGCCAGAATGGAGACGCCCTGGCCGAGAGCCCGGCCCACCTCGTCGAGGGCTCGCAGCGCGGCGGGGTCGCCGGCGCGCGCTCGGCGTACCACCTCGTCGACCTCGGGTTGCAGGTCGGTGAGGTCGCCGTCGCCGGCCAGGTCGGGCAGCACCCGCGCGATGATCGCGCTGATGCCCGCGATCGCCTCCAGGCAGCCGCGGCGGCCGCAGGCGCACGGCGGGCCCTGCGGGTCGATGGTGATGTGGCCGATCTCGCCGGGGAAGCCGCGGTGGCCGCGCAGCGGCCGGCCGTCGCTGATGATGCCCGCGCCGATGCCGACCTCGCCGGTCAGGTAGATCAGGTTCTGCGAGCCGGCGAACGCGCCGTAGCGCGATTCGGCCAGCACCGCGAGGTTGGCGTCGTTGTCGACGGCGACCGGGAAGCCGGGTTCGCCGAGGGCGCGGTTGACGATGTCGCGCAGGTTGACGTCCTGCCAGCCCAGGTTGGGAGCCATGATGACGACGCCGTCGGGGGAGACCAGGCCGGGCACGCCGACGGTCAGGCCGAGCACCCGGCGGTCCTCCTTGAGGACGCGGTTGACCGCGCGCCGGCCGAGTGCCGCGATCGCGGTGGCGGCCTGTGCGGGGCTGGACGCGAGCCCGGCGAACGAGCGCCGCCAGGACAGCACCTGCTGCCCGGCCAGGTCGATGGCGACCGCGGTGAGGTAGTCGGCGTTGACCTCGATGCCGATCGCCGCGTACGGCGAGCCGTCGAGCACCAGCATCGTCGCCGGGCGGCCGATCCGGTGCTCGGTCAGCCCGGTCTCGCGCAGCAGCCGGCGTTCGATCAGGTCGGCGACGAGGCTGGACACGGTGGCCTTGTTGAGGCCGGTGGTGGCGGCGATCTCCGCGCGGGAGCATGGCGCGTGGTTGCGCACGTAGCGCAGCACGACGGCCAGGTTCGTGGCCCTGACATCGGCGAAGTCCGCCGGTTGAGGGCCGCGCTGCATCGTGATCACCGTCTGCCCTCCGGTGTGGCTGCACTGGTCGCCCCATCATGCCGTATGGAGCCGTCGGTCAGCATCGCCGTCGACGTCGGCGTGGGAACGCTCCCTTGTGGTCGCTCTGACCTTCGGCTAGTTTGTTTAGTCGAAAGCCGAACTAACTGTACCGCGTAACCGCTCCACCGACACCCCTTTCCCTGATCCTGAGCTTGACAAATGACGAAGGGAGCACGCCGTGGACAACCCCCTCGCGGGCGCGGCGGCGAACCGCCGATCGTTCCTGAGCCTGCTCGGCCTGGGCGCGATCGCCGTCGCGGGCAGCGGCACACTCGCCGCCTGCGGTGAGAAGGCGGCGGACGAGGGCACGACGCAGCAGCTGGACAAGCTGCAGGCGGTCCTGCCCAAGTACCAGCCGCTGGAACTGGTGCAGCCCGACATCAAGGGCGTCTCGCCGGTCGCCAACGGCTTCACCAAGTACCCGTCCTCGCTGGTCGACGCGATCACCGAGAAGCCCGGCCGGGGCAGCACCATCACCACGATGACGCCGTACTGGGGGCAGGTGCCGGCTGGTCCGGGGCAGAACGCCTACCTCGACGCGATCAACGCGGAGCTGGGCGCCGTGGTCACCCCGGGCATCCAGGACGGCAACACGTACGCCGACAAGCTGAACGCGATCCTGCCAGCCCGTGACATCCCGGACGTGCTCTGCATCCCGGGCTGGGAGATCAGCAAGATCCCCAACTTCTCGGAGGCGGCCAAGGCGCTGTTCGAGGACCTCACCGACCACCTGGCCGGGGACAAGGTCGCGCCGTACCAGATGCTGGCCAGCCTGCCGACCGTCGCCTGGGGCAACGCCGTCTGGAACGAGCGGCTGATGGCGGTGCCGTGGCCGACCGACGGCCCCTACCCGTGGGCGCTGTTCTACCGCAAGGACCTCGTCGACGCGGCCGGTGTCGGGATCCCGAAGACGGCCGACGAGCTGTACGACTTCGGCAAGAAGATGACCAACCCCGGCAAGGGCGTCTGGGCGTTCAACGACGTCCAGGCGATGGTCGAGATGATCTTCCGGGTGCCGAACTCGAAGGACGGCTGGGGCTCCAAGAACGGCAAGGTCGTCTTCAAGTACGAGACCGACGAGTTCAAGGCGGCGCTGGAGTTCCTCACCAAGTTGTACAAGGACGGCCTGATCCACCCCGAGGTCGTGGCCAGCAAGGGCGCGGACGCCAAGCTGCTGTTCTCCGGCGGCAAGATCGCGATGATCCAGGACGGCGTGGGCGCGTGGCTCGGCATGCAGGCCGAGCAGCAGAAGGTCACCACCGGCTTCAACATGCAGCCGGTGCCGTTCTTCGCCGCCGACGGCGGTGCGCCGCTGGTCTGGGGCTCGGGCGACCCGGTCTTCTACACCTTCGTCAAGAAGGGCCTGGGCAAGGAGAAGACCGAGGAGATCCTGCGCATCCTCAACTTCGTCGCCGCGCCCCTGGGCACCAAGGAGTTCGAGCTCATCGAGTACGGCGTCGAGGGCAAGCACTTCACCAAGGGCGCCGACGGCTGGCCGGCCGGCACCGACCTGCAGGGCAAGGAGAAGGCGGACCAGTTCCGCTTCCTGGCCGGCACCGCCCCCACGATCAAGTACGACGCACGGGTTCCCCACTACGTGACCGATCTGATCAACTGGGAGAACGCCGCGGTCAAGCACCTCGAAGTCGACCCGTGGCTGGGCATGAAGCTGGAGATGCCGGCGGAGTACGTGAAGGTCAAGCAGCCGACCGAGGACAAGGTAAAGGACATCGCCCGCGGGCGGCGTCCGCTGTCCGACCTGGACGCGGTGCTCAAGGAGTGGCGCGACGGGGGCGGCGAGGCCGGCCGCGCGCACATGGCGAAGGCGCTGAGCGACGCTGGTCGATGAACAGGGAGTCGCTGTGAAAGGCACCACCGACGCCGGTGGGCAGCCGCCGGCGGTCCGTCTTGCGGACGGGCCGCCGGGGCAGGCCACCGGCACCGTGAAGGCCGAGGATCGAGCCGGCGAGCCCCGCAGGACGAACCTCGACAGTCCAGTGGCCGGGTCTTCGGCGGCCCGGCCACTTCCCACACCCCCGGACGGCGCGCCGCCCACCCGGCGGCGGGCCTCGTTCGGGGCGCGCTGGCGGCGGGACTGGCCGCTGCTGCTGATGGCGCTGCCCGCCGTACTGCTGCTGGTGGTCTTCCACTACGTGCCGACACTCGGCAACGTGGTGGCGTTCAAGGACTACGACCAGTGGTCCGGCGACACCGCCATCGAGGCGATCGTCAACAGCCCCTGGATCGGCTTCACCAACTTCGCGGAGCTGTTCGCCGACTCCCAGTTCTGGGACGCGCTGCGCAACACGCTGCTGATCACCACGTTCCAGCTGGTCTTCTTCTTCCCGCTGCCGATCGCGCTGGCGATCCTGCTCAACAGCGTGGTGTCGACGCGGCTGCGCGGCTTCGTGCAGACCGTGGTCTACCTGCCCCACTTCTTCAGCTGGGTGCTCGTCATCACGTTCTTCCTGCAGATGCTCGGCGGCTCCGGCCTGCTGGCGCAGGTGCTGCGGGACAACGGTCTGGAACCGTGGGACGTCATGACCAATCCGGACACATTCATCCTGCTGGTCAGCTCCGAGTCGCTGTGGAAGGACGTCGGCTGGGGCACCATCATCTTCCTGGCCGCGCTGACCGCTATCGACCAGAGCCTGTACGAGGCGGCCGCCTCCGACGGGGCCAACCGGTGGCGGCGGCTGTGGCACGTCACCCTGCCCGGCCTGCGCCCGGTCGTGGTGCTGCTGCTCATCCTGCAGCTGGGCAACGCGCTGTCGGTCGGCTTCGAGCAGTTCATCCTGCAGCGTGACGCGGTCGGGCGGCAGGCCGCCGAGGTGCTCGACACCTACGTGTACCACCTCGGCCTGCTCACTCAGGACTACGGCGTCGGCGCGGCCGCCGGGCTGTTCAAGGCCGTCATCGGTCTGATCCTGATCCTGGTCGCGAACCGGGTGGCCCGCCGCTTCGGCGAGGAGGGGGTGTTCGTCCGCTCATGACTGTCCTCACTTCGGCCATGAGGGCCCGCCGTCGGCGGGCCCAGCGGCCCGCCTGGGAGGAGCCGCCCACGATCGCCGGGCGGATCGGCAAGGGCGTGCTGCTCACCGCCGTGGTGCTGGCGGTGCTGATCCCGTTGTGGTCGGTGCTCGTGACGAGTTTCTCGTCGCAGAAGGCGATCGCCGACGCGGGCGGCATGGTGTTCCTGCCGCGCGACTTCGACATCTCGGCGTACGTGCTGATCTTCACCCGGGGCGAGGTGTCGCAGGCGGTCTGGAACAGCATGTTCGTCACCGTCGTCGGCACCACACTCAGCGTGCTCTGCACCGTGCTCGCCGCGTACGGGCTGTCCCGGCCGGGCAGTCTCTGGCACCGCCCGCTGCTGATGTTCTTCCTGATCACGTTCCTGATCGGCCCCGGTCTGGTGCCCACCTACGTGGTGGTGACCAGCCTCGGGCTCAAGGACTCGCACTGGGCGCTGATCCTGCCCGCGGCGGTCAACGCGTTCAACCTGATGGTGGTGCGCCAGTTCTTCATGGGCATCCCGGCCGAGCTGCTCGACAGCGCCCGCATCGACGGGGCCGGGGAGTGGACCATCCTGACCCGCATCGTGCTGCCGCTGTCCAAGGCCGTCGTGGCGGTCGTCGGGCTGTTCTACGCGGTCGGGTACTGGAACATCTACTTCAACGCGGTCCTGTACCTCAACGACGCCGAGGACCGGGTGGTGCAGCAGGTGCTGCAGGCGTACATCATCGCCGGCCAGAGCCCCGCGGGCATCGGCTCCCCGCCCGCACTCGGCTTCAACGCTCCACCCAGCCTCGCCGTCAAGATGGCCGTGGTCGTAGTGGTCCTCATCCCGGTGGTCGCCGTGTACCCCTTCATCCAGCGCCACTTCACCAAGGGCGTCATCACCGGCGCCCTCAAGGGCTGACCAGTCACCCCACCCTCGCCCCGCCCAGACCGATCGCCGCGGCTCTCCCTTCGCCGCGGCGATCTCTTTCCCTGGGCGGGGTGAGGGTCAGGCGAGGAAGGTGACGATGGCGGTGGCGAATTCGGGGTTGCGGACCACGGTGAGGTGGTCGCCGGCCAGGACCTTCCAGCGGGCGTCGGGGAGCGCGGCGGCGAGAACCTCGGGGCGGGTGGCGAGCCAGTCGTCCGTCCCGGCGAGGACCAGGGTGGGGATCGTGATCCGGTCCAGGGCTATCGGCGTGCGGTGGCCCGCTTCGGCCTGGGCTGCGAGGGCTCTGCGATCCGCGCCGGAGGCGTCGGCGAACAAGCGGAAGCCCATCACCCGCTCGTCGGTGATGGTGCTCGGGTCGTCGGTGAGCAGGCCGTCGATCAGCGCGCGGCCGGGCAGCGCGGACCGGTCCACGCCGCCCTGCTCGACGGCGCCCGCGCCGATGCCGCCGGTGACCAGTCGCCGGACGCGGCGGTCCGCGGCGGCGGTGAGCAGGGCGACGACGCCGCCCATGGAGTAGCCGACCAGGTCCACCTGCGCCAGACCGAGCAGGTCGAAGAGGGCGGCCAGGTCGCGGGCCATCTTGTCCTCGCCGTACCGGGCGGGGTCGTGGGGCTTCTCGGACGAGCCGTGGCCGCGGGCGTCGATCGCGATCACGTGGCGGCCCGCGCCGACCAGCGCGTCGACGACACCGGGGGCCTTCCAGTTGGCCGCCGCGGAGGTGCTGAACCCGTGGTGCAGCACCACGGGCGGCCGGCCGGCGGTGGGCTCGCCCCAGGTGTGGTACGCCAGGGTGGTGCCGTCGAAGGACGGGAAGGTCTGCATGCGGCTCTCCGATCAGGTCAGGGCTCGGAGCCGCCGCACCCGGCCGGCGTGCCACCGGGGCACACGATGCCAGGGCGCACGGTGCCGGCGGCTACTTGATCAGTCTGCGCAGTGGCCCGTCACCGCGGCATCGGCGATTTCACCGGTCCGCGGCGAGCCGCCGTTAGGAAGGGCACCTTCTACAACGCGGAGCGTTGTGAAGGTGCCCTTCCTTGCACTACAGGCGGGGGAGGGTGAGGTTGCGGGCCTCGGCGTAGCGGGCGCGGACGGCGGGGAGCGCGTCGGCTTCGAAGAGTTCGAGGCCGTCGAGGGTCCAGGCGGGGGCCGTGCCGGTGGCGATCCAGGCGGCCTGGCGGGCGGCGCCGTCGGCGACATACTCGCCGGGCGGGGGGACGACGACCGGGCAGCCGAAGACGGCCGGGGCGATGCGGCGTACCGCCTCGGACTTCGCGCCGCCGCCGACGAGGACCACGCGGTTGACGGTCGCGCCCTGGCCGCGCAGGGCGTCGAGGCCGTCGGCCAGCGCGCAGAGCATGCCTTCGACGGCGGCGCGGGCCAGGTGGGCGGGGGTGGACGTGCCCAGGGTGAGGCCATGCAGGGAGCCGGTCGCGTCGGGCTTGTTCGGGGTGCGCTCGCCCTCCAGGTAGGGGACGAGGACCAGGCCGTCGCTGCCGGCAGGGGCGGACAGGGCCAGCCGGGACAGCTCCGCGTGGTCCACGCCCAGCATGGTCGCGGCGGCGTCGAGCACGCGGGCGGCGTTGAGGGTGCAGACCAGGGGCAGGTAGTGGCCGGTGGCGTCGGCGAAGCCGGCGACCGTGCCGGTGTCGTCGGCGGCGGGGACCGTCGCGACGCTGAACACGGTGCCGGAGGTGCCGATGGAGACGATCACGTCGCCCGGCTGCGCGCCCACGCCCAGCGCGGCGGCGGCGTTGTCGCCCGCGCCGGGGCCGAGCAGCATGCCGCCCGGGGTCCGGCCCGGCGAGCCGTCGGGGCCGAGCACGGCCGGCAGCAGCACGTCCCGGCCGAGGGCCAGCTTGAGCAGGTCGCGGCGGTACTCGCCGGTGCTCGGGGACCAGTAGCCGGTGCCGGAGGCGTCGCTGCGGTCGGTGGCCAGCGCGGACAGGTCGCCGGTGCCGCCCAGCCGCCAGGTCAGCCAGTCGTGCGGCAGGCAGACGGCGGCCGTACGGGCGGCGTTGTCCGGTTCGTGCTGGGCCAGCCAGCGCAGCTTCGTCACGGTGAACGAGGCGACCGGCACGCTGCCGACGGCGTCGGCCCAGGCGCGCGGCCCGCCGAGCTCGCCGACCAGGTCGGTGGCGGCCTGGGCGCTGCGGGTGTCGTTCCACAGCAGGGCGTCGCGCACGACCTGGCCGTCAGCGTCGAGGCAGACCATGCCGTGCTGCTGGCCACCGACCGAGACGGCGGCGACGTCGGCCAGCCCGCCCGCCGCGGTGATCGCCGTCTGCAGGGCGGACCACCAGGCGTCGGGTGGGCAGGAGGTGCCGTCGGGGTGGCTCGCCCGCCCCTGGCGGACGAGCGCGCCGGTGTCGGCGTCACGGACCACCACCTTGCACGATTGGGTGGAGGAGTCGATGCCGGCGACGAGTGCCATGGGGTTCAGTCTCCTGGTGCCTGCCAGGTCGCCGTGAGCAAGCCGTCCACCGGGCCCAGCGTGGCCCGCACGCCGTTGACCAGCACGGTGGCCGGAGGGGTGCCGCCGGCGACGGTGGGGAACGCGATCGCCGTGACCCGGGCCGGCCCGGCGATGGTCACCGAGAGCGTATCCCCGTCCCGGCGTGCGGCGACAGTGCTTACGTAACCGTCGTCCCGGATCTCGGTCACGGCGTCGCCGCCGCCGAAGCTGAGCAGCGTGAGCTGCGCCCACGGCCCGTCGGCCAGATGCGCGGCGGGTGCGGTGACCGGTAGCAGAGCGTCACGGCGTACCCACAGCGGCAGT
Source organism: Catellatospora aurea (assembly GCF_042663325.1). Classification (NCBI taxonomy): domain Bacteria; kingdom Bacillati; phylum Actinomycetota; class Actinomycetes; order Micromonosporales; family Micromonosporaceae; genus Catellatospora; species Catellatospora aurea. The sequence continues at coordinate 60,331 of NZ_JBHTAC010000006.1, read as the reverse complement.
TGGGTCAGCGGGGGATCGACCCGCGACGTGACGCCGCCGACGATCACGTCGCCGCTCCACCAGTCGACCCACTCGCCCGGCGGCAGGTAGACGTCCCGCTGCTGACTGGCGCTGATCATGGGCGCGACCAGCAGCTCCGGCCCGAGCCGGTACACGTGCTCGGCCCGCCACGACGCCGCGTCGGCGGGGGTGTCCACGCCGAGCGCGCGCATCATCGGCTCGCCGGTCTCCGCCGAGCGCAGCGCGGCCGAGTACAGGTACGGCAGCAGCCGGTAGCGCAGCCGCAGCGCCTCGATCACGTCGGCCTCGACGGCCGGGAAGCGCCACGGTTCGCGGGTGGTGGTGCCGTGGAAACGGACCAGCGGAGACAGCGCCCCGAACTGGGCCCAGCGCAGGTACAGGTCGTCGCTGGGGGTGCCGCAGAAGCCGCCGCTGTCGTGCGACCAGTACGGCACACCGGACAGCCCGTGCGCGAGCCCGCCGTTCATCGACGACGCCATGGCCTCGTACGAGCACATGGTGTCCCCGCCCCACTGCGCGGCATGGCGCTGCCCGCCCAGGTACGACGAGCGCCCCCACACCGTCGAGTGCCCGTGCACCTCGCGGGTGACCTCGGCGACGGCGTCGTTGAACAGCAGCGCGTACACGTTGTGCAGCTCGGTGCCGGTCATGCCGTTGAAGGCGACCGCTTCGGCGGGCACGCCCTCGGCGAAGTCGGTCTTGAAGACGTCCACGCCCTGCCGGGCCAGCGGCCGCAGCAGGTCCTGGAACCAGGCCGTCGCCTCCGGGTTGGTGAAGTCGACGATGCCGCCGGCGGGGAACGAGCCGTGCCAGGAGTCGGCGACGTACACCGCGCCGTCGGCCCGGCGCAGCAGGAAGCCCCGCTCGGCGGCCTCGGCGAAGCGGTCGGTGCGGTGCGACAGGTACGAGTTCATCCAGACGCAGACCCGGAAGCCCTGCTCGTGCAGGGTGGCCAGCATGGCGTCCGGGTCGGGGAACGCCACCGGGTCCCACAGCAGGTGCGACCAGGTGCCCTCGGCCTGCCAGTAGGTGTCCAGGTGCAGCACGTCGCAGGGGATGCCATGTTCGCGGATCGTCGCCGCGCGGGCCAGCACCTGCTCCTGGGTGTCGCGGCAGAAGCCGGACGAGATCCAGGAGCCGAACGCCCACTTCGGCGGGCACGCCGGCCGGCCGGTGAGCGCGTTGTACCGGGCCAGCACGTCGGCCGGGGTGGGCCCGGCGAGCACGTAGTACTCGATCAGGTCGTCGGGCACGATCAGCTGGGTGACGCTGCCGGTCGACGCGCCGAAGTCGAACTCCACCGGCATGCCCGAGTCGACCACGATGCCGTAGCCCCTGCTGGACTGGTAGAACGGCACGTTCTTGTACGCCCGGTCGGACTCGCTGCCGAAGGCGTCGAAGTTCCACATCACCGGCCGCTGGCCGCGCAGGTTCAGCGCGGTGAACCGCTCGCCGGTGCCGGACAGCACCTCGTCGGCGGGCATGAGGAAGCTCTCGTGGTAGGCCACGATCCGCCCGTCCACCCGGGAGCAGCCCAGCGGCAGGGTGCGCATGCGGCCGGAGATGTCGGTGAGCCCGGGGTCCGCGCCCAGCAGGCGGCGGCCGTCGGCGTCGTGGAAGGACAGCCGCCACGGGCTCAGCGTCACCTCGGCGGTCAGCGGGCCGGCCGTGACGGTGACGGTGTTCTCGCCGGTCACCACGGTCGCCACCGCACCCGGGTCGGGCTGGGTGAGCGGGAGCAGCCGGGCGCTGCGGCTGCGCGCGCCGGACTCCTCGGACAGCCGCACCCGCAGGATGCCGTCGCCGGCCGCGCCGACGTGCAGTTGCAGCGTGGTGCCCGCGTCGGTGTGCGCGTGCAGCGTCGCGCCGGTGGAGTCCTTGCCGGTCAGCTCGGCCCACACGACGGACTCGGGGCCGTGCTCGCCGTGCGCGCGCCGGGGCAGTTCCGGCGGGTCGGCGGAGAAGTACTCGTGGGCCACCAGCGGTGGGCGGAACGGCATGATCGGCTCCCAGTGCGGCGTCTGCTGCAGGTACGTCATCTTTTAGTTTTCCGTGTAGCCAAACAAACGTCAACGGTTGACGCTCGTGAGTGATCCCTCTACTTTGGCCGCCGTGCCAACTAACCCGCTCTTCTTCGGCGCCGACTGGAACCCCGAGCAGTGGCCCGAGCACGTCCGCGACACCGACCTCGCCCTCATGCGCGAGGCCCGCGTCACCGCGGCCACCGTCGGCGTCTTCAGCTGGTCGCGCCTGGAGCCGAGCCCGGGGGTGTACGACTTCGGCTGGCTCGACCGGGTCCTCGACGGCCTGCACGAGCACGGGATCGGCGCGGTGCTGGCCACCCCGACCGCCTCCCCGCCGCCCTGGTTCACCCAGGCCCACCCGGGCGCGCTGGCGAAACGCCGCGACGGCGTACGCCTGGTCCACGGCTCCCGCGACACCTACTGCGTCAACGCCCCCGCCTACCGCGCCGCGAGCCTGCGTATCGCGACCGTGCTGGCCGAGCGTTACGCGAGGCACCCGGCCGTGCGGCTGTGGCACGTGCACAACGAGTACGGCACCTGGTGCTTCTGCGACCACTGCGCCCGCGCCTTCCGCACCTGGCTGCGCGAACGCCACGGCACCGTGGCCAAGCTCAACGACGCCTGGACCGCGGACTTCTGGAGCCAGCGCTACACCGACTGGGCCCAGGTGCTTCCACCCCGCGCCACCCAGTACCTCGGCAACCCCGCCCACGAACTGGACTACCGCCGCTTCCTGTCCGACAGCATGCTCGCCGCGTACGCCGAGCAGCGCGACGCGATCAAGGCGGTCGCGCCGGACGCGCAGGTCACCACGAACTTCGTGCTCGGCGGCTGGGTGCCCGTCGACCACGCCCGCTGGTCCCGCGAGGTCGACCTGGTCGCCATCGACCACTACCCGTCCTCGCTGGACGGCACACCGGCCCAGAGCGCCTTCGCCGCCGACGCCGCCCGAGGCTGGTCGGCCGCCGCCGGCCACGACGGCACCTGGCTCCTCATGGAACACGCCCCCGCCCACGTCACCGAGAACGGCGTACAGCGCCGCAAGCCACCCGGCATGCTCGCCCGCATCGCCCTCGCCCACCTCGCCCGCGGCTCCCAGGGCGCGATGTACTTCCAGTGGCGCGCCAGCGCGGGCGGCGCCGAGCAGTGGCACACCGCGATCGTCGGCCACCCCGGCCCCGACATCCGCGTCTACCGCGAATTCCGCGCCCTCGGCGAAACCCTCGCAGGCGAAGGAAGGGCACCTTCTTATCGCTCCGCGTATAACAAGGTGCCCTTCCCAACCGGCGAAGCGGGGTCACCTGCGGCTGGTGTCGGCCGCGGTGAGGTGGCGGTGTGGTTCGACGAGGTGTGCGGGTGGGCGGTCGGGGCGTCGCACCTGCCCGCGCCGCTGGACTACCAGGGCGTCGTCGAGAGCTGGCACCGTGCGCTGTGGCGGCGGGGGTATCCGATCGACGTCGTGCCGCCCACGGCGGCGCTCGCCGAGTATCGCGTGCTGGTCGTGCCCGCGGCGTACCTGCTCACCGATGAATCCGTGCGCAGGTTGGACAATTACGTCCAGGCGGGCGGGCACTTGGTGGTGACCTACCTGTCCGGGATCGTGGACGAGCACCTGCGGGTGCGGACCGGCGGCTACCCGGGTGCGCTGCGCGAACTGCTCGGCATCCGGGTCGAGGAGTTCGACCCGCTGCCGCCCGGTGCGGTGGTCACCCTCGACACCGGTGACCTGGCCGCGGGCTGGACGGAGCACCTGACCGCGCCCGGCGTGGAGGTGCTCGCCCGCTACCCGGACGGCCGCCAGGCCGTGACCCGGCGCGAGCACGGCGCGGGCACCGCGTACTACGTGTCCTGCGCCCTGGACGACGCGGCGACGGCTCGTCTGCTCGACGGGATCTGCGCCGCCACCGGAACCGTCCCGATCCTGCCCCACCTGCCCGACGGCGTGGAGGCGGTGCGCACCCCCGACGGCGTCTGGCTCTTCAACCACACGGACGAACCGCACACGATCGCAGGCCGTCTCCTCGCCCAGGGCACCGCCGCAGGACTCGCCGCCGCATAGCGGCTCCGGTCAGGCGGGACGATGGTCGACGAAACGGTCACCGCCGTGTGCCGCGAGCGTCGCCGCGATCTGATCCGGCGTGTCCTTGACCTTGGCCAGGTCGAGCAGGACCCGGCAGGGGCGGCCGTCGACCGGGTTGGGCGCGTGCACCAGCCCTCGGTCGAGCAGCGCGCCCGGGACCGGCACGAGCAGCAGCCGGCAGACGACACCACCGTCGAGGCCCGGTCCCCGGTACAGGATCACGGTTTCCACCTGGGACCAGAGCACCTCGGTCGCCCAGGCGCCCCGAGTCAGCGCCAGGCTGTGCGCATCGACCCGGAACCCGTGCCACGGACCGTGCCAGAAAGCACTGCTCCAGCGCCGGAACCTGCTGAGCCACCCGTTGAACCGCCCGCCAGCCATCGGGCACATGCTAGGGGACGGCGTTGCGGGAGTCAGCCCGTGCGCTCGATCTCGCCGGGTCGCCAGGTCTGGTCGTACCAGGGCTGGAGCGGGCCGTAGAGGCGCAGCATGGTGAACCAGTTTTTGCCGGGCACGGTCTGGATCCAGTTCGGCTCCCGGCCCGGCGGCGGCGTCGGGCCGAAGAACACGTCGGTGGTGCCGTCGGAGTTCGCGACGACGGAGCCCGAAAGACTGCTCACGCTCGGGTACGGATTGTCGGTGACGAGCAGCGAGCGGGTCTGGCAGTCGTACACGGTGACCGACCAGAACGTCTTCGCGGGCACGTGCCGGGGCAGGCGCAGCCGGTAGGAGCGGCTTCCGTCGAGCCACCGGCCGTCGGCGTCCTCGGCGGTGTAGGCGTACGCGGAGCCGGTGCCCACCGGCGACGCCGCCATCGCGGGCGTGACCACGGTGGCGAGGTAGTGGAACATCGCGCGGGCGTCCAGCAGGCGGGCGCCCTCGCTCAGGAACTCGTGGCTGCCGCCGACGAAGACGCGCTTCCACGAGGAGTCCGGGTAGTAGTAGGCGTGCGGGTCGCGAGGGCGGAAGGCCAGCGCACGGGCGATGCCCGCACCCAGCGGCGCGGCCGTGGAGAGGATCGCGCGCAGCCGTTGGTCGGGGCCGAACACGTCGCCCTTGACGATGCCGATGCTCGCCAGGATGCCGCGCCGTTCGGGGTCCAGCGACTCCAGCGGCTCCTCCTGGACCACCACGTCGACCTCGTCGTAGAAGGTCGCGTCGTTGGCGTGCACGGTGTTGTGCGGCCGGTCGGCGAGGTCGACGAACTCGTTCGGCGGCGGGTAGGCGGCCTGTGCCAGGGGGTACACCCGGACCTGGCGGACCGCGTCGACGCCGTCGAGCGCCCGGAACACCGCCCAGTTGGTGAAGGTCGGGCAGCGGAAGGTGTAGTAGCCGTCGGGCACCTCGTCCTCGTGGTCCGGGGGCAGGAACAGGTACTTGCCGCCCCTGCCCTGGTCGGGCCCGGCCAGGCCGAGGTCGGTCACGTAGCGGAACCAGAAGTCGTCGACGACGCACAGTGAGTTCGGCGGCACCTCGACCACGGTCGGCCCGTCGGTGTCCAGGTCCAGGAAGGTGTGCCCGTACGTGGTGTCGGTGTTGGGGGTCAGGTAGAGGCTGGTGGAGTTCAGGCGCGGGTCGGTGATGCCGATCTGGCGGGCCGAGGTGACGCCGACGTTGCGCAGCCCGGCCCGCATCGCCGACAGCGACGCGGCGGGCATGGCCACCAGGAACGCCTCGATCGCGCGGACCAGGTCGAGGGCTTCGTACAGCCCGTCGACGCTGTCCGCGGCGGGCAGGCCGTCGTGGAAGGCGAACCTGCCGAGCGGGGTGTCCAGGCTCTCGGGCATGCCGACGGCGGCGAGGATCTCCTTCGGGATGGACATGGCGCGCACCTCTCGCGCGGCCGCGCGCCGCGCCCTTACCGCACCGTACGCAGAGCTGATGCGCTATGTCCCGGGTATGCCGAGGAAGTGCCCGCCGGACCGGTGACCTGGTCCGTGGTCAGTCGGCGTTGACCGACAGCGGGCGGCGGACGGGGCCGGGCAGCGTCATCGGCGGGTGGCCGGCCGGGTGGTTCCCGTCGGCGGGGCCATGGCCGTGCGCGGCACCGGGTCCGAAGCCGTTGCCGGGCAGGTAACCGCCGGTCGCCTGCTCGGGGGCCGGGCCTGCCGGCGCGGGCAGGTGACCGTTGGCCGCGGCGTGGCCGTTCGCCGGCAGGTGCGTCGTCGAGACGGGGACCATGACCGGCACGTAGCCGCCGGTCGCGGGCTCGGGGTCGGGGTCGGGGGTGCGGGCGGGCAGCGGGATGGTTCCGGTGCGCGGGCCCGCCTCGCCCGCGCCGGGCACCTGGAACACGCCGCGCGCCGGATGCTCGGGCAGACCGGGCACGGAGACGGAACTGAACCGCACCGGTAGCGGCACCGGCTCGGCGACCAGGTCGTGTTGCGGTTCGGCGTAGCGGGTGAGCGCGATGACCGCGCCCAGCGTGATCACGAAGCCGAGCGCGGCGACCCAGGACATGCCGGGGCGGATCTTGTCGCCGAGCAGCAGCATGCCGATCACCGCGGCGGGCACCGCGCCCGCGGCGTCCATGGCGGCGACCGCGGCGTTGGTGGAGCCGCGCTGCATGGCCAGGCCGAGCAGCAGCTGCCCGGTGAGCGAGTGCGCGATGACCAGGTAGAGCAGCGGGTTCAGGCCGAACTCGACGATGGTCTGGGCCGAGGCCAGCGGCCGGGCCGCGATGGCGGCGGAGGCGAAGCAGAGCCCGGCGAGCGAGCCGAGCACCACCGAACCGAGCACGCCCTTGACCTTGCCGGCGAACGCGCTCACCCCGGCGATCGCCACCAGCGCGACGACCAGCGAGATCACGCCCTTGGTGTCCAGCGGCTCGGCGTGGCCGGGCTCGGCGGACACGGCCAGCATGCCGATGCCGGCCATGACCCCGAACAGCAGCAGGATCTCGGCGAGCGGCAGTTTCCACTTGAGCAGCACGACCCCGGCGAACGCGGTGACGCACAGGCCCGCGGTCACCGCGGACTGGACGAGGAACAGCGGAAGGTCGCGCCGCGCGCCGAGGGCGAGGAAGAAACCGAGGATCTGGCAGCCGAGGCCGAGCAGGTAGGTCGAGTTGCCGAACAGGCGCAGCAGCAGCCCCGGATCAAGGCTGTCCGTCGTCGCTGTGCGTGTCGCCGCGATGGACTGCAGCAGGTTGGCGATGCCGTACGCGGCGATCATCGCCACCAGGAACCACCAGCCAGAGGACACCACCCACGCAGCTTAGACCCTTAGGGGTCGGCTGCGCCCTACCCGCCCGGCGACTTCACCGAGTGAATGAGAGTGACTACAGTGCGCGAAGACCGGCGGGGCTCAACCGTTCCAGCACGTCATCGTGCAACTGCCCGTTGGTGGCCACCGCGGAGCCCCCGCCCGCGCCCGTCCGGCCGGACAGGTCGGTGAAGGTGCCGCCCGCCTCGGTGACGATCGGGACCAGCGCGGCCATGTCCCAGAGCATCAGCTCCGGCTCGATCATGATGTCGAGCGCGCCCTCGGCCAGCAGCATGTAGCCGTAGAAGTCGCCGTACGCGCGGCTGCGCCAGGTCTTGCGCATCAGGTCGAGCACCGAGGCCAGCCGGCCGGTCTGCTCCCAGCCGTCGAGCGAGGAGTAGCAGAAGCTCGCGTCGGCCAGGCGGCGTACGCCGGAGACCCGGATCGGCTGCGCGGCAGCCTGGTGGCGGCCCGCGAACGCGCCGAGCCCCCGCGCGGCCCACCAGCGGCGGCCCAGCGCCGGGGCGGAGACCATGCCGACGACCGGCTCGTCGCCCTCCATCAGCGCGATCAGGGTGCCCCAGATCGGCACGCCGCGGATGAAGTTCTTGGTGCCGTCGATCGGGTCGATGACCCACTGCCGGTTGCCGCTGTTGCCGGTGACCCCGAACTCCTCGCCGAGCACACCGTCTCGCGACCGGGTCCGCGCCAGCGTCGAGCGCAGCGCCTTCTCCACCGCCGTGTCCGCGTCCGAGACGGGCGTCAGGTCCGGCTTGCTCTCCACGTAGAGATCGAGCGCCTTGAACCGGGACATGGAGATGGAATCGGCGGTGTCCGCCAGCACGTGGGCAAGCCCAAGGTCGTCCGAATAGCGGGCCATGGCGAGAACTTATCGGATCTCCGCCCCGCCGAGGTAACGGGTTGGCGGACCCGCCGCAAATGGGAACGCGTGGACCGCGAAAGGAGGGGTACTTTCCCCGTTATGAGCGCGAACCCGGAAAAGGTGCTCCGGACGTTTCTGGACGAGCACGGGCGGCTGACCTCGATGCCGGCGAAGGCGGGCAAGCGCCAGGTGCTGCTGGAGCACATCGTCGCGGCGTTCGAGCCCGGCGTGAAGATGACCGAACGCGAGGTCGACGCGGTGCTGCGCGCCTTCTACGAGACCGACTGGGTGTCGCTGCGGCGCTACCTGATCGAGGCCGGCCTGATGGCCCGCGCCGACGGCGTCTACTGGCGCACCGGCGGCTACGTCGAGGTCTGACCGGGGTCGGTGTCGCCCGCCCGGGAGGCCAGCAGGCGGCGGAACGAGGCCAGGCGGCGAGCGTCGGCCTTGCCCTGGGCCACCCAGGCGTCCAGGGCGCACTCGTCGCCGGTGTGCTCGCAGTTCGGCGGGCAGTCGACGGTGCCCTCGACCAGGTCGGGGAAGCCGTGCAGCAGGTCGTCGGAGGAGACCAGGGCCAGGCCGAAGCTGCGTACGCCCGGGGTGTCGATGATCCACGACTCGCGCTTGTCGGGCAGCCGCAGCGCGACCGCGCTGGTCGAGGTGTGCCGCCCCTTGCCGATGGCGCTGACCACGCCGACCGCCCGGCGGGCGTCCGGGATGAGCCGGTTCACCAGGGTCGACTTGCCCACGCCCGAGTGCCCGACCAGCACCGAGCGTCGCCCGGACAGGCGCTCGCGCAGCTCGTCGAGGTCGCCGTCAGGTCGGGTCAGCACGTAGTCGAGGTCGAGCTCGGCGTAGTAGCCGATCACCTGCTCCGGTCCGGCGAGGTCGGCCTTGGTCAGGCACAGCAGCGGCTCGATGTCGGCGGCGTACGCGGCGACCAGGCACCGGTCGATGAAACCCTCGCGCGGCGGCGGGTCGGCCAGCGCGCTGACGATCACGAGCTGGTCGGCGTTGGCGACCACGACCCGCTCGATGCGGCCCTCGGCGGTGGTCTCGTCGTCGTCGGCGGTGCGCCGCAGCACCGAGCGCCGCTCCTCGATGCGCACGATCCGGGCCAGGCTGCCCGCGTCGCCGGTCACGTCGCCGACCAGGCCGACCTCGTCGCCCACCACGACGGACTTGCGGCCCAGCTCGCGCGCCCGCATGGCGGTGACCTCGAAGACCTTCTTGCCCTCGTGCACCACGCAGGTGTAGCGGCCCCGGTCGACGGCGACCACGAAGCCGGTCACCGCGTCGTCGTGCTTGGGCCGGGTGCGCGTGCGGGGACGCGAACGCGACGACTTGGTGGCCCGCACCTTCACGTCGTCCTCGTCGTACTCCCGCTTCTTCTTCACCGCCGGCCCCTCATCTTCCCGCGACCACCGCGCTCCATAGTGACGGGAATTCGGGCAGCGTCTTGGACGTACACGCCACGTCGCTGAGCTGCACGCCGGGCACCCGCAGGCCGATCACGGCGGCGGCGTGCGCCATCCGGTGGTCGTCGTAGGTCTCGAAGACCGTGCCGGTCAGCGGGCCGGGCGTGATGGCCAGGCCGTCCGCGGTCTCCTCGACCCGCGCGCCGAGCGCCGTCAGCTCGCGGGCCAGCGCGGCCAGCCGGTCGGTCTCGTGGGTGCGGATGTGCCCGACGCCGCGCAGCGTCGACGGCCCGTCGGCGAGCGCGGCCAGCGCGGCGACGACCGGGGTCAGCTCACCCACGTCGGACAGGTCGGCGTCGATGCCGTTGATGGTCCCCGTGCCGGTGACGGTGAGGCCGTGCTCGGAGAGGGTGACCGTGCCGCCCAGCGCGCCGAGCAGCTGCCGGACCTTGTCCACCGGCTGCACGCTGCTGCGCGGCCAGCCGGCCAGGGTGACGCTGCCGCCGGTGACCAGCGCCGCGCCGAAGAACGGGGCCGCCCCGGACAGGTCCGGCTCGATCTGCCAGGCCCGGCCGGACAGCCGGCCCGGAGCCACGTGCCAGACGTCGCGGACCGAGTCGTCGACCGCCGCGCCCGCGGCGCGCAGCATCTGCACCGTCATCCGCAGGTGCGGTGCACTGGGCACGGGGTTGTCGCCGGTGTGGCGCACCGTGATGCCCTCGTCGAAGTCGGCTGCGGCCAGCAGCAGGCCGGAGATGAGCTGGCTGGACAGCGAGGCGTCGACGGCGACGTCGCCGCCGCGCAGGCCGCCCTTGCCGTGCACGGTCAGCGGCAGGCCGTCGATGCTCGACGCCTCGATCGTCGCGCCCAGCGCGCGCAGCGCCTTGAGCAGCGGACCGAGCGGGCGCTGCCGGGCACGCGGGTCGCCGTCGAAGGTGACCGGCCCGTTGGCGAGCGTCGCCACCGGCGGCAGGAAGCGCATCACCGTGCCGGCCAGGCCGACGTCGACGTGGGCGGGCCCGACCGGCGGCCGGGGCCGGATCTCCCAGCGCTCGTCGTCGGAGGTGGACACGTGCGCGCCCAGTGCCCGCAGCCCGGCCGCCATCAGCTCGGTGTCCCGGGCGCGCAGCGGGGCCAGCAGCGTCGACGGCCCCATGCCGAGCGCGGACAGCACGAGTGCCCGGGCGGTGATGGACTTCGAACCCGGCAGGCGCACGACGGCGTCCGTCGCATCGACGGCGGTCGGTGCGGTCCAGGGCACGAGTGCTCTGCTCACGCCTTCTCCTCGCTGCGCTTCTTCGGCGGCTTCTCGGCCGCGCACGGTTCGCTCCCTGCGTTCGCTTACGCTCACAGTCTGCCTGATAACCGCTGGCGTAAGGTGAGCGGCATGTGTGGGCGGTACGCGACGACACGTACGGCGGCGGATCTGACCCGGCTGTTCGGGGCCGAGGACGAGACCGCCGAATCGCTGGCCCCCGACTACAACCTCGCGCCCACCGACCCGGCCCCGATCGTGCGGGTCGACGCGGCGCGCGACGCCCGGGTGCTGAGCCTGGCGCGGTGGGGCCTGGTGCCGCCGTGGGCCGACGACCCGCGCACCGGCCTCAAGATGATCAACGCGCGGGCGGAGACGCTCGCCACCTCGCGGGTGTTCGCGCCCTCGTTCGCCGGCAAGCGGTGCATCGTGCCCGCCGACGGTTGGTATGAGTGGGTCCGCACCGACAGCGGCAAGCAGGCCTACTACATGACCGACCCGGCGGGAGGGCTGGCCTTCGCGGGCCTGTGGACGGCGTCGAGGTTCGGCTTGAGCTGCACGATCGTCACCACGGCGGCGCAGGGCGAGCTGGCCCGGGTGCACGACCGGATGCCGCTGCTGCTGGAGCCGGAGTTGTGGGCGGCCTGGTTGCAAGGCCCGGCGGACCCGGAACTGCTCGCGCCCCCGGCGCCCGGCTACCTGTCCGGTCTGGAGATCCGCCCCGTGGGTCCGGCCGTCGGCAACGTACGCAATGATGGTCCTGAATTGACGGTGCGGCTCGCGGAGCCTGACGTTCAGGCTGGCCTGTTCTGATTTTGCGCTGGATCGTTCCAGTTTGTGTCACCGGTTTTCGGGTAAACCCTTGCCCCGTCCTTCTACCGTGCGGTAGAACGCAGCGTCGGTGGTAAGCGGCAGTGCCGCGCGTCACCGTCTGTCTGAGCCGGATCCTCCCGCCGGGGGCGGGGGGACCGACCCACGGGGGAGGTGGGTGGATGACCCGCGCGCGTATTCCACGCCCGCATGAAGTCGCCGCTGCTCGCAGAGACCCGCGCTTGGTGCGGGCCGTGCGGGAGCGGCATGACAACGCCTGGCGGACCAGAGGAGCCTGCCAGGCCGTCGACCCGGAGACGTTCTTTCCGGCGCCGCTGGAGCCGGCCGACACAGCCGTCCAGCTGTGCGGCAGGTGCCCGGTGTCGGGGGCCTGCCTGGCCTGGGCGCTCAGTGTCGGCGACTGCCACGGTGTCTGGGGTGGCACGACCGCACGTGAGCGGCGGGCCATGCTGGTCGCCTGGCGCACCGAGGAACAGCAGGAGGAACTGCCCTACACGGCGTACGGGCCCCAGCCGGACCTGGTGGTCTCGGCCGGGCAGCTCGCCCCGCCGCAGCGGGCGCCCGGGGTGGCCCGGCAACTGCCGCGCATCCCCACCCAGTCCCGCGCCGAACTCGCCCTCTGCACCCTGGGCGAAGCCGACCGCGACAACGCCCTTCTCCTGACCAGAGAACCCGCCCACGCCGCCTGACCCACACCACCCATCCACCCGCGTTGATCATGAACTTATGGCACGGCTCGACGGTGTGTTGCTGCCACAACTTCATGATCGACGCGGATGGAAGGGGTGTGCCGCACGGAGACCGGGTGGTCGGGGCGGGATGATCGTGGTGTGCGAGGTGTGACGGAGACGGTTGAGACCGGGCGTGGGCCGGCGCAGGTTGCTGTCACGGTGCCCGGTGGGGCGGCCGGGCGAGCAGGAAAGCAGGCGAAGGCCGGTGCTCCGGGCGCGTTGCTGGTGCTCGGGCACGGGGCCGGGGGCAGCGTGGACGCGCCTGATCTGATCGCCGTGCATGACGCCGCGGCCGCGGCCGGGCTGGTGGTGGCCCTGGTCACCCAGCCGTATCGAGTGGCTGGGCGGCGTGCGCCCGCCCCGGCGGGACATCTCGACGAGGCATGGCGGACGGTCGTGGACGGGCTCACCGAGCGCTTCCCCGGACTGCCGCTGATCGTCGGCGGCCGGTCCAGCGGAGCGCGGGTCGCCTGCCGCACCGCCGGTGCGGTCGGCGCGGCCGGCATCGTGGCGCTGGCGTTCCCGCTGCACCCGCCTGGCAAGCCGGAGCGCAGCCGGGCCGAGGAGCTGCGTACGGGGCTGCCGACGCTGGTCGTCAACGGTTCGGCGGATCCGTTCGGCGTGCCCGACACCGGACCCGGGGTCGAGGTCGTTGTTCTCGAAGGAGAGCGGCACGACCTGCGCAAAGCGCCGGAAACCGTCGGTCGGGCCGTGCTCGGGTGGCTGCGCGCCCGCGGCTGGGCGCGGTAGCGGCGAGCCGGAGTGACGGTCGCCACTGCCCAGGTCGTCCCGCGGAATGCGACAGCCGTCGCGTGGCGTTACAGACCGCGAGTGGGCCGGAAGCATGCGGCCCCGGCGAGAGGTGGATCCATGGTGCGGACGGGAACGCGCTGCCTGACGCGGTCGGGCGACGATCCGGTGCTGAAGACCGTGGAGCGGCTGCTGTCGGCTCCCGCGTGGCCGGCGGCGCTGGACGACGACGCCGCATCGGGCATTACCGCGGTGCCCGCCCCGCGGGTGCACCTGGCATCGGTAGAGTCAGCCTCAGCGCTGCGGTCCGCTGTCAAGGAGCCGCGGCAAGAGCGTACTCCGAGGGTGGTCTCGCGGTTGACCAGCACCGACAGCGTCGAAGAGCGTCGTTCCCGCTTCGAGCGGGACGCGATGCCCTTCCTCGACCAGCTCTACGCGGCCGCCCTGCGGATGACGCGCAACCCGGCCGACGCCGAGGACCTGCTCCAGGAGACGTTCCTCAAGGCGTACGCCGCGTTCCACCAGTTCGAGGACGGCACGAACCTCAAGGCGTGGCTCTACCGCATCCTCACGAACACCTTCATCAACTCGTACCGCAAGAGGCAACGGCAGCCCATCCAGGCGCCGACGGACGAGATCACCGACTGGCAGCTGGCCGAGGCGGAGTCGCACACCTCCTCGGGCCTGCGTTCGGCCGAGACCGAGGCGCTCGACCGGCTGCCCGACAGCGACGTCAAGGACGCGCTGCAGTCGTTGCCGGAGGAGTTCCGGTTGGCGGTGTACCTCGCCGACGTGGAAGGCTTCTCCTATAAGGAGATCGCGGACATCATGAACACGCCGATCGGCACCGTGATGTCCAGGCTGCACCGTGGCCGGCGCAACCTGCGCAAGCTCCTGGAGGGCTATGCGGCGGAGCGCGGGTTCTCGGGCACGACCAGCGCTCGGGAGGCGTCATGACGACGGAACACGAGGACGGCGACTGCCGCGAGGTGCTCACCGAGGTATACCTCTACCTCGACCTCGAATGCTCCGACGACCGGCGTTCGCTGATCAAGCAGCATCTCGACGAGTGCTCGCCTTGCCTGCGCGAGTACGGCATCGAGCAGGAGGTCAAGGCGCTGGTGAACCGGTGCTGCGGGCAGGAGCAGGCGCCCGCGGAGCTGAAGGACCGGCTCCGGGCCAAGCTCTCCGAGCTGGTCGTCGAGGTCGAGGTCACCCGCGAGCTGGGCTGACCGGCCCATTTCTGGAATCGAAGCTCCGCCGCCTCCGGGCAGGCGGAGCTTCGATCGTGTCAGCGCAGCCGGAACACCTCGCCGCGCGGGGTGAACGGCAGCCGGGCCCGCTCGGGCATCAGGTACGCGTGCTCGCGGCGCACCCGCAGCACGTCGCACTCGCCGTCGGTGATGATCAGGATCGGGCCGTCGGCGGGGAAGTCCTCGGCCCGCTCCAGCAGCCGGATGCCGGGCTGCAGCTCGGTGCCGCCGCGCCCGCGCACCTTCACCCGGCCGGCGATGTCCTCGACCGGCAGGTAGCCCGCGTCGTAGGCGGCCGCGTCGCAGAACACCACCCGCGCCGCGGGCACGTCGCGAGCCAGCGCGTACGCCGCGATCGCCCCCAGCGCCCGGCCCATCAGCTCGCTGCTCATCGAGCCCGAGGTGTCCAGGACCACGCCGAAGGTGCGCTGCCGCTCGACCAGCTCGGGCCGGGCCTTACCGGGCCGGGGGATGTCCGGGGTCGCCGCCTGGCGGCGGGAGGCACGGGCATACGAGCGGGTCGGCTCCAGCGGTGTGAAGTAGCGGTCGAACCACTGCGCCAGCTGCACGTCCCAGGGCGGCGGCGGGTGGTCCAGCACCCTGATCTCGGCGACCAGTCCGGCCGGGAGCAGCCCGCGGCCGCTCCGCTCGTGGTGCGCGAGCCCGCCGAGCAGCGCCCGGCGGCAGAAGTCGTCGACGTCGCCCGCCCGCCGGGCCTCGCCCACCCCGGGGATCGGCCGGTCGAGCATGTCACCGAGCCCGCGCCCGCGCAGCGTGGCCAGCTTGCGGTAGCGGCGCAGGTTGCCGGTGATCAGGTCGTACACCTCCTCGGCGGAGTGGTCCTTGAGCGCCGGGTCGTAGAGCACGTCCTCGGGCAGTTCGCCGACGCCCATCTGCACCAGCCAGCCGTTGATGACGTAGTCCGCGGCGACGTTCCACAGGTACGGGTCGCGGGGACCGACGCGCTGCCCGTGGCGCAGCGCGGCGTGCAGCATCTCGTGCGCGAGCGTGAACCGGCGCTCCGGGCCGGACATGCGCCGCAGCGGGTTCACGTAGATCTCGCCGGCCGCGGCGTCGACGGCGGCGACGGAGATCTGCCAGGTCCGCGCCAACTCCGCATCGGCAACGATCTTGAAGCCGGCGGCCAAGGCCCCGAGCAGCGGGTACGACGACACGAACCAGCGCCTGGCCTGCTCCCACGGGTGGTCGGGCGGCAGCTCGCCGTCGGTGCGCGGCCGGTGCTGCCCGGCCTCCTCGACGGCCTCGGTCGCGGCCTCGGCCAGCCCGACCGCGAACAGCTCCGACCAGGTCGGCGGGGGAGCCGAGGTGGCGGCGGCCTGCCGCGCCCAGCGCCCGCGCGGCTGCTCCGGGGTGTAGTCCAGGTCCTGATCGGAGGACACGCCGCCGCAGCCCAGCGCGGCGTACTCGGCGGGCACACCGGTGTCGCGCCACAGCGCGGCCAACCGCTCCTCGTCGGCGCCGGGCAGCTCGGCGGGCACCGGGAACGGCGGCACGCCGATCCGCAGCTGCTGCTGGAACCGGGTCACCACCAGGCACGCCGCGGCCTGCGCGGCGTGGTCGGCGGTCCGGCCCGGCTCCAGGTGTCCGAAGCCGAGGTGCAGCGTGCAGTGCGCGAGCACCCACATCCACTCCGCCGGCTCGGCGGGCGCGTGGCGGTTGACGGTGATCCGGCCGTCCGCCCGCACCCGGGCCCAGCCGCGGGCGCGGCTCAGCTCGTCGTCCTCGGTCCACGAGGTGACCAGCGACCGGCCGTCGTACCCGACGTCGTTCATGGTCTGGAACATGCGCCGCTGGAAGACGGCGCGGGCGGCACCGTCGAACGCCTCCCGGCGCGGGTCCTTGCGCGACGCGCCGCGACCGCGGCTCATGCCGGACCACTTCGGCGACCGTGCGGCCGGGGCGCGTCCGGGCGGGCGCGGCCGGTCATGTGCGGGCCGCGACCAGGCGTGGCAGGTCGCGGGTCACCTCCACCAGGAACCAGGCGGGCAGCACGGGGCGACCCTCGGCGTCGGTGGCGACCACGAGCTGCGCGCACTCCAGCGAGATCTCGGCCAGCTCGACCAGCAGACCCTTGGCCCGCAGCGCGAACTCGCGCACGGCCCGGCTCGCGTGCTCGCGGCTGTCCGGCAGGTCCCGGATCAGCCGGGCCCGGAACGCCTCGGCGAAGAAGAACAGCAGGTCGCGGTCGGTCGCGGCGCGCGGCCAGGAGGCGTCGCCGCGCACGATCGCGTCCAGGCCGTAGCGGTGGCGCACCGTCTTGACGTACGCGCAGAAGCCCGACGCGTGCGCCGGGGTGAGCGTGCCGCCCGCGAGCAGGCGCAGCGTGTCCTCGACGATGTCCTCGCCGTAGGAGTGCAGCGCGTCGGACAGCATGTGCCAGGCGCGCGGGGTGGAGAACGGCTCCTCGGTCTTCGGCGGCTGCACCCACAGCTGGTCGGGGCGCTGGGTGAGGTAGTCGAGCACCCACGGGTGGATGCCCGCGCCGGCCGCCCAGTCCAGCCAGTCCACCGCCGACGCCCGCAGGTGCAGGTGCAGTAGGCGGTTGACCAGGGCGGACGCCATCGGGCGGGCGAGCGCGTTGTCGGTGGCGCGGTTGCCGGCGCCGATCACGATCGAGCCCGCGGGCAGCTCGTACTCGCCGATGCGGCGGTCGAGGATCAGCGAGTAGAACGCCTTCTGCACATCGGGGCTGGAGGCGTTGAGTTCGTCGAGGAAGAGGCAGTACGGCTCGGGGCGGGCGATGGACTCGGGCGGCGCGAAGCGGCTGCGGCCGTCCCGCAGCTCCGGAACGCCGATCAGGTCCTCGGCGGCGAGCTGAGTGCCGACGAGCGTGACGCAGGGCAGGCCGAGCGAGTCGGCGAAGGCGCGGACCAGCGAGCTCTTGCCGATGCCGGGCGCTCCCCACACGAAGACGGGCCGGACCACCGCGACGTGCAGGAGCAGGTCGGGCAGCTGGGCCGGGGTGAGCGTGAGGGCGGAGTGCACGGCGGGAAATGATCCGCCCCGGCGTGCACTCCGGCAACGTGTTTAGGCGTTGGGTCGCTTGCCGTGGTTGGCCTTCGAGCCCTTGCGAGCCTTCTTCTTACGGGCCTTCTTGCCCATGGTCACTCCCCTTCCGTCGGCGGTTACGCAGCTCGAATCCTATGCTCAGGTTGAACGGCGCTCGCCAGGCGCTCCGTGATTGGATACGACTCGTCCTGCTTGCGATCCAAGGGAAGGGGCCGGCGATGGCCGAGGAGATCAAGGCCGAGATGGTGGCCAACGTGTGGAAGGTCGTGGCGTCCGCCGGAGACGAGGTGTCCGAGGGCGACACCCTGGTCATCCTCGAGTCGATGAAGATGGAGATCCCGGTCATCGTGGAAGCCGACGGCGTGGTCTCCAAGATCGCCGTCAACGAGGGCGACGTCGTCCAGGAGGGCGACCTCATCGCCGTGATCGAGTAGTAGCGTCACCGGGCATGACCGAGATCCACGTCCGCCCGGCCACGCCCGCCGATCATGACGCGATCGGCGCGCTGTCCGTCGCCGCCTACCGTGGCGACGGGCAGACCAGGCAGGACCATCCGTACGAGCCGCACCTGCGGGACGTGGCCGCCCGCGCGGCCGGCGGCGAGGTGCTGGTCGCCGTGGACGAGGCCACGGGGGCGGTGCTGGGCTCGGTCACCTTCGTGCTGCCCGGCAGCCCCCTGGCTGAACTGGCGACCGACGGCGAGGCCGAGTTCCGGATGCTCGCCGTGTCGCCGCAGGCCCAGGGCCGTGGCGTGGGCGAGGCCCTGGCACGGGCGTGCCTGAGGCGGGCCGGGGAGCTGGGCTGCCGCAGCGTCGTCATCTGCGTACGCGACTTCGCCGCCGACGCGCGCCGCCTGTACGCCCGGATGGGTTTCGAACGCGCCCCCGAGCTGGACTGGTCGCCGCTGCCCGAGGTCACCCTGCTCGGCCTGCGCTACCCGCTGGCCTAACGGAGCAGGTCGAACGCGACCTCCATGGCCGCCGCGCGCCGTTCCTCGTCGCTGATCTCGGTGTCGCGCAGCAGGAACCAGCTGGTGTTGATGGCGAGCACGGCCATGCCCGCGCGCAGCTTCGCGGTCGGCGTCGACTCGTGCTCGACGAGCAGGCCGATGATGTCCATCATGGCCTGGCGCATCTTCGCCCCGGCCGGCGCGTTCTTGAAGGCCGGCTGGTTCTGGTGGAAGAACTGCATCACCTTCGAGTACCGGCCGGTGTAGAGGTCGTCGGCGTAGCGCTGCAGCAGCTCGCGCCGGAACTCCGGCGAGCTGGTGTCCGGCTGGCTGCGGGCCCACTCCACGATCCGGTCGAGCTTCTCCAGCTGGTCGGCGCTGAAGCTGTCGACGATCTCCTCTTTGCTCTTGAAGTGGTAGTAGAGGGCGGCCTTGGTCACCCCGAGCCGCTCCGCGATCTCCCGCAGCGAGGTGGCGTCGTAGCCCTGCTCGGTGAACAGGTCGAGGGCGACGGTCTGGATGCGGGCGCGGGTGTCCGGCCGGGGCTCGGCACGGCTCGCTGCGGGCTCGTTCATCACTGCTCCGTGTTACGTCGACCACACTGTCATCCGGTCGCGCGAACTAACTTGACGGCCGGCAAGTAGGGAACTTACCGTACGGCTAGTAAATATTCTAGCCGGGCGGCAAGTAAGCGTACCGGTGAACGAGTGGAGCCCCCCGTGACCACAGTGCAGGACGCCACGTCCTCCCCCGACATCCCCAAACCGAACCTCCGGGTGGTGCTGCCCGGCCTCATGCTCGCCATTCTGCTGGCGATGCTCGACAACATGATCGTGGGCACGGCCATGCCCCGCATCGTCGGCGAACTGGGCGGCCTCGACAAGCTGTCGTGGGTGGTCACGGCGTACGTGCTGGGCACCACGATCTCGACCCCGATCTGGGGCAAGCTGGGCGACCTGTACGGCCGCAAGACCATCTTCCTGGTCTCGATCGTGATCTTCCTCATCGGCTCGGCGCTGTCCGGCGCGGCCGGTGAGATCGACCCCGCGTCGGGCATGAACCAGCTCATCGCCTTCCGTGCCCTGCAGGGCCTCGGCGGCGGCGGTCTGATGGTCGGCGCGATGGCGATCATCGGTGACCTCGTGCCCCCGCGCGAGCGCGGCAAGTACCAGGGCATGATGGCCGCGATCATGGCGATCGCGATGGTCGGCGGTCCGCTCATCGGCGGCCTCATCACCGACCACGCCGACTGGCGCTGGGCCTTCTACGTGAACCTGCCGATCGGTGGCGTCGCGCTGTTCGTGCTGGCCAGCACGCTGCACCTGCCGAAGTACCGGACCGAGCACCGCATCGACTGGCTGGGCGCGGCCCTGCTGAGCGTCGGCGTCACCGCGCTCGTTCTGATCACCACCTGGGGCGGCAACAAGTACGCCTGGGACTCCAGGCAGATCCTCGGCATGGCCGCCGTGGGCGTGGTGATGATCGGGCTCTTCCTGTGGACACAGACCCGGGTCGCCGAGCCGATCCTGCCGCTGGGCATCTTCCGCAACCGCAACTTCAGCCTGGTCTCGATCATCGGCTTCATGGTCGGCTTCGCGATGTTCGGCGCGATCTCCTTCCTGCCGCTCTACATCCAGACCGTGCAGGGCGCGTCGGCCACCAACAGCGGCCTGCTCCTGCTGCCGATGATGCTGGGCATGATGGTCACCTCGGTCGTCGCCGGCCGCACCATCACCAAGACCGGCAGGTACCGGATGTTCCCGATCATCGGCGGCGTCACGCTGGCGCTGGCGATGTTCCTGCTGACCCGCCTGGACGTGGACACCAGCATCACCGAGTCCTCGATCTACATGGTCGTGCTGGGCGTCGGCATGGGCTTCCTGATGCAGACCACCATGCTGATCGCGCAGAACAGCGTGGAGCAGAAGGACCTGGGCGTCTCCAGCTCGACCGCGACGTTCGTGCGCTCCATCGGCGGCTCGTTCGGCGTCTCGATCTTCGGCGCGGTCTTCGTCAACCGGCTCAAGGACGACCTGTCCGGCGCTATGCCGGCGGGCAGCCCGGCCGGCGGCATGTCGCTGGACGTGGGCGGTCTGCAGCCGGACAAGCTGGAGCTGCTGCCCGAGCCGGTCAAGGCGGCGGTGCTGCACGGCATCGCGTACGCCACCTCGGGCCTGTTCTGGTGGGCCCTGGGCTTCGCGATCCTGGTCCCCGTGGCGGCCTGGTTCGTCAAGGAGGTGCCGCTGCGCGGCTCCGAGCCGGCGGACGGCGCGGCCGAGCAGGCTCCCCGCCCGCTGGTGGCCGTCGACTGATCAGCCCGCGCGTGTCCGGTCGGCACCGAGCCTGAGTCGACCCGCCCGCGCCGGGTGAGGCCCCGTTCCGCTGCTTCGGCAGCCGGGACGGGGCCTCACCCGTTCTGGGGGTTCGCGGCGGCCTGCTGCCCTCAGTCGCGGCCGAGCAGCCGCCCGAGCCAGGAGCGGCGCGGGCGGGGCAGCGGCATGGCCGGGCCGGGTTCGTAGGCCGCAGAAGCCGGCCAGCGGTCCTCGGCCAGGTCCCGGGCGAGCCTGCGCACAGCGGCCGGCATGCCCGGCGTGATGAAGGCGAGCTGGGCCACGGACACGGCGACCGGCACCACACGGGTGCGCCGGGCGTCGAGCACCGCCCGCAGCCGTGCCGTGAGCAGCTCGGCGACGTCGGCACGGCACGACGGGTCCACCCAGGCGGCGGTGACCAGCGCGTAGAGGGCGGCCTCGGTGGTCCAGTCCTCGGCCCCGAAGGCGATCTCCACCAGCAGCCGCCGCCGGGTCGAGGTCGCCCACGGCTCGGCGGTGCGGTGGTGCAGCAGGCCGAGGCACGCCCACGCCTGCAGCTGCCGTTCCGGCACCGACACCCGATCGCGGTCCGTCTCGACGGTCGGGGTCGGCGGGTGCACCAACGCGGCGAGCAGCTCGTCGACCGGCACCCCGGACAGCCGCACCGCCATGTCGTACGCCACCGGCGGGGCTGCCCAGCCGAGTGGCAGCATCGCGGCGAGCTCGCGGCCGGCGTGCGGGCTCGGCGGGTCCAGCGCGGCCGACGGGCGGGTGCCGTCGAAGTCCCAGAGGCGTACCCCCGGCCGCTGCGCCAACCGCGGGTCCGGCGGGCCTGGCTCGCCTGCCGCCACCGCCACGCCGGGCCAGGCGCGCCGCAGCAGCGCGAGCGCGCTGGGCGAGCCCATCGTGGACATGCCCAGCTCACCGCGGTGCGACCGCTCCTCGTCGGTGGTCTGGCGCAGCACGTCGACGTATGGCTCGGCGGCCGCCGGCACGTAGCCGAGCCAGGGCAGCCCGGCGCAGCAGTGCTGCAGGTCGTGGTGCTCGTGGCTGGCGTCGGTGGTGGTGCGCATGAAGTCCGCCAGCGCCACCAGGTGGTCCGGGTCGCCGTCGGACTGGAAGCGCAGGCGGTGCGCGGTGTGCACGGCGCAGTCGTACGAGGGGTTCTTGGCCAGCGCCTGCTCGATCAGCTCAAGTGCCTCCGCCGTGTGGCCGAGTTCGGTGAGCCACAGCGCGAGGTCCGAGGTGACCGACAGGTCGTCGGGGTCGTGCCGCTGGGCCGCGCGCATCGCCTGCACCGCGTCGGTCAGCCGGCCGTCGGCGCGCAGCGCGTTGCCCCACCACATCTCGGTGAGCTTGCTCGACTCCAGCTCCACCCCGCGCTGGGCCCAGCGCAGCGCCAGGGGCACCTCGCGCAGCCGCCGGGCCACCCCGGAAGCCGCTCCGTGCAGCAGCGCCTCCTGCGGGTACGCGGCCAGCGCCCGCTCGGCGAGGTGCAGGTAGGGCCGGGTGGCGGCGGCGATCGGCGCGGGCGCCGGGTCGGGCAGCGCGCCCAGCACGGCGAGCAGCACCCGCACCAGGCGGTCGGCGGTGATCCGTGCGGCGTCCAGGGCCTGCACCCAGCTGACGTCCGCCCACGGTCGGCTCGGGTCGTGCACCGTCGCCTGGGCAAGCAGGCTGAGCGCGTCGGCTTGCGCACCGTGCCGGGCCAGCACGTGGGCGAACGCGACGACCCGGCCCACCGGCGCGCGCTCACCGGGCCGGAACAGCGCGAGGCCGCCGTCGTCGCAGCGAGCGGCCAGCTTCGCCAGCAGTTCGTGCGCCTCGGGCAGGCAGGGCTCGTGGGCCAGGGCCACGGACAGGTGGCTGACCGCATGGTCGAGGTCGTGCTCGTCGAGGGCCAGGGTGGCCAGGGCGAGCTCGCCCAGCGCCTCCTGGTGCGGGTCGTTGACGCCGTCTGCCACGTGCTCTCCCTCGGTCCGCGGAACGCGTGGGGAGTCCCCTGGCATGCGCCGCGCGAGGCGGCTGTGCCCGGACGGGCCATGTTCCGGCACGGACAGGCTAGAGCCGGTCGGGCGAGTTGTGTGCCCCTGCTCATTTCTGCGCAGTGCGTTGCTTTCACGGTCATGAACGTGCAAGACTGCGCACGGAACGCGCGATATCGCGCAGTACTCCAGGTGAAGTGGTAGGAGAGAGAGATGGCCCAGCGTGGCACCGGAATGGCAGCCGACATCGCCGAGCAGCCGGAGGTGTACGCGACGCTGCTGGAACCGGCCCACGCCGGCGCCATCGCGCAGGTCGCGAAGGTGATCGCGGAGCGCCGGCCGCAGCACGTGGTGTTCACCGCGCGCGGCACGTCCGACCACGCCGCGCTCTACGCCGCGTACCTCACCGAGATCCGCCTCGGGTTGCCCGCCGGGCTGGCCTCGCCGAGCGCGATCACCGTCTTCGGCGCCCGCCCCGACCTGTCGCACGCCCTGGTCATCGGGGTCTCGCAGAGCGGCGGCTCGCCCGACCTGGCCGAGGTGCTGCGGGTCGCCCGGGAGTCGGGCGCGCTCACCCTCGCCGTCACGAACAACCCCGAGTCGGTGCTGGCGCAGACCGCGGAGCTGTCCGTGGACGTCGTCGCCGGGCACGAGCGCGCGGTCGCGGCCACCAAGACCTACACCGCCGAGCTGATGGCGCTGCTGATGCTGATCGAGGGCGTACGCGCCGGTGACGGCGTGCTGCCCGCCGACGAGCACGCCGCCCTGGCCAAGCTGCCCGAGCTGGCCACCCGCACGCTGGCCGACACCACCGCGACCGACCTGGCCGCGCGCTACCGATTCGCGGCCCGCATGGTGACCACCGGCCGGGGATACGCCTACCCGTCGGCCCGCGAGGCCGCGCTCAAGCTGATGGAGACCTCGTACCTGCCCGCGCTGGCGTTCTCCGGCGCGGACCTGCTGCACGGCCCGCTTGCGATGACCGACCCGGACGTGCCGGTGCTGGCCATGGTGGGGGCCGGGCTCGGCGGGCAGGCCATGCGCGAGGTGCTCGCGCGCCTCGACGAGCGCCGCGCCGACGTGGTCGCGGTCGGCCCCGAGGCGGTGCCGGGTGCGAAGGCTCTGCTGAACGTGCCTGCCGTCGACGAGCGATACGCCCCGCTGCTGGAGATCCTGCCGCTGCAGCAGCTCGCCCTCTCCCTGGCGCTGGCCCGCGGCGAGGACCCCGACGCCCCCCGCGGCCTGAAGAAGGTCACCGCCACGCTGTAAGGCGTGTCATGAGAGGCTGACAGCGTGTCAACGCTGCGTGAACTGGTCGAGGAGCACACCTCGCTCGGCCCGGTCGACATCGACCACCTGCACCGGCTCGCCGGTGACTGGCAGTTGATCTCCGACCTGTCCTTCGCCGACCTGCTGCTGTGGGTGCCGGTCGAGGGCGATCCCGGCGCTGGCCAGTCGTTCCTCTGCGTGGCGCAGGTCCGGCCGACCACCGCGCCGACGGCGTACCAGGACGACCAGGTGGGGCGCACCTCCAGCGGCGCGGAGGTGGCCCACCTGGGCGTCGCGCGCGAGCAGGGCCGCATCTGGCGTGAGGGCGACCCCGTCTGGTACGGCGACACCCCCGCCCGCCACGAGGCGATCCCGGTCCGCCGGCGCGGCGAGGACGGCGAGGCGGGCGAGGTGATCGCCGTGGTGGGCCGCGACACCAACCTGTCCACCGCGCGCACGCCCAGCCAGCTGGAACTGAACTACCTGACCACGGCCGACGACCTGGCCCAGATGATCGCCGACGGCACCTTCCCGTCGGTGCGCCACCCGGGCGAGACCACCTCAGCGCCGCGCGTCGGCGACGGCCTGATCCGGCTGGACGGCAGCGGCAAGGTCACCTACGCCTCGCCCAACGCGCAGTCCGCGATCCGGCGGCTCGGCTTCTCCGCGCACCTGGTCGGTGAGGACCTGGCGGCGCTGTTCAACCGGCTGGCCGAGGACCCGCTGGAGGGCTCCGAGGCCAGCAACCGCATCCTGGGCGCGCTGCGCGGGGACGCCCCGCCGCGCAAGGAGATCGAGGCGCGCACCGCCACCGTGCTCAGCCGCGCGCTGCCGCTGATGCCCGCGGGCGTGCCGATCGGCGCGCTGGTGCTGGTCCGCGACATCACCGAGGTCAAGCGCCGGGACCGTGCGCTGATCACCAAGGACGCCACCATCCGGGAGATCCACCACCGGGTGAAGAACAACCTGCAGACCGTCGCCGCGCTGCTGCGGCTGCAGGCCCGCCGGGTCAACCATCCGGAGGCGCGGGCCGCGCTGGAGGAGTCGGTGCGCCGGGTCGCCTCCATCGCGCTGGTACACGAGACGCTGGCCATGTCCGCCGACGAGGCGGTCGAGTTCGACGGCATCGTGGACCGGGTGGCCAACGCCGCCGCCGAGGTCGCCTCGCCCGAGTCGCCGGTGCGCACCCGCCGCGAGGGCACCTTCGGCGTGCTGCCCGCCGAGATCGCCACACCGCTGGTCATGGTGCTCAACGAGCTGCTGCTCAACGCCGTCGAGCACGGCTTCGAGTCGCTGGAGGGCAAGGCCACCGACGGGGCGGAGGTCGTGGTGCACGTCGAGCGCGCCAAGCGGGAGCTGCACGTCGTCGTCGCCGACAACGGCCGGGGCCTGCCCGAGGACTTCAACCCGACCACGAACAAGCGGCTCGGCCTGCAGATCATCCGCACGCTGACCACCGGTGAGCTGCGCGGCACCATCGAACTGCGCAACCGCGACGGCGGCGGCACGGAGGCCCTGCTGTTCGTGCCGCTGGCGAAACGCGACAGGTAGTCCCGGTTTTAACAAAGAGCGATCTGCGTCACCCTCGCGTCAATATGTGGGATGCAACGCGACCGGTGATTGGCACGGGCCCGCCCGCCGTGAGAAAGTGACACCATGACCGCCGCTGCCAGCCGCCGCTTGATGGGGCTCGGGCTCACCGCCCGCCGCCACATCGATTTCGGCCGCGTGCGCAGCGCCATCTGTCCGGCTGGCTGACTGCGCCCGTCCGTTTTTTCGAAACCCGGGCGCGCATACGCGCCGGGAGCATTCATTTCTTTGAATCTCGACCGCTGACCCGCGGTGCTGGCGCATAGGCGCGTCCTCGCTCACTGGACTTACAGGAGGACGCTGCGATGGCAGCAAGCACGCCAGCCGCCACCCCGGGCCGGGCCGCGCGCAAACCGCGTGGTGAAGGGCAGTGGGCGCTCGGGCACCGCGAGCCCCTCAACCCGAACGAGCGCACGAAGAAGGACGACAACGGCCTGAACGTGCGCGCGCGGATCGAGAACATCTACGCCCACCGCGGCTTCGCCTCGATCGACCCCGCCGACCTGCGCGGCCGGATGCGCTGGTGGGGGCTGTACACCCAGCGCAAGCCCGGGATCGACGGCGGCCGCACCGCGGTGCTGGAGCCGCACGAGCTCGACGACGAATACTTCATGCTGCGCATCCGCATCGACGGCGGCCAGCTCGACCTGGCTCAGCTGCGCGCCATCGCGAACGTGTCCGGCAAGTACGGTCGCGACACCGCCGACATCACCGACCGGCAGAACATCCAGCTGCACTGGGTGCGGGTCGAGGACGTGCCGGCGATCTGGCGCGAGATCGAGGCGGTCGGCCTGTCCACCACGGAGGCCTGCGGCGACACCCCGCGCGTCGTGCTCGGCAGCCCGGTCGCCGGGATCAGCGAGCACGAGGTCCTCGACGCGACGCCGGCCATCGACGAGATCGTCGAGAAGTACATCGGCGACCCGGCGCTGTCCAATCTGCCCCGCAAGTTCAAGTCCGTGGTGTCCTGGCTGGCCGACGTGCCGTACGAGGCCAACGACATCGCGTTCCTCGGGGTCGAGCACCCGGAGCACGGGCCCGGCTTCGACCTGTGGGTCGGCGGCGGCCTGTCCACCAACCCGATGCTGGCCCAGCGCCTGGGCACGTGGGTGCCGCTGGGCGAGGTCGCCGAGGTGTACGCCGCCGTCGCGCGCCTGTTCCGCGACTACGGCTACCGCCGGCTGCGCGCCCGCGCCCGCATCAAGTTCCTGGTCGCCGACTGGGGCGTGGCGAAGTTCCGGCAGATCCTGGAGGACGAGTTCCTCGGCCGCAAGCTGATCGACGGCCCCGCGCCGGAGCTGCCCGAGCACCCGATCGACCACATCGGCGTGCACCGCCAGCGCGACGGGAAGTTCTACGTCGGCGCGGCGGCGGTCGCGGGCCGGGTCAGCGGCACGGTGCTGGCGCAGGTCGCCGACATCGCCGAGGCGCACGGCTCGGGCCGGGTGCGGCTCACGCCGTACCAGAAACTGCTGGTGCTCGACGTCGCCGAGGACAAGGTCGAGTCGCTGATCGCGGCGCTGGACGCGGTGGGGTTGCAGGCCCGGCCGTCGTCGTGGCGGCGGGACACGATGGCCTGCACCGGCATCGAGTACTGCAAACTCGCCATCGTCGAGACCAAGGCGACCGCGGCGCGCACCATCGAGCACCTGGAGCGCACCATCGGCCGGATCGACGGCTCCATCTCGATCAACGTCAACGGCTGCCCGAACGCCTGCGCCCGCACCCAGGTCGCCGACATCGGCCTCAAGGGACAGCTCGTCCCGGGGCCCGACGGCGAGATGGTCGAGGGCTTCCAGGTGCACCTGGGCGGCGGCCTGAGCATGGCGCAGGGCCAGAACCCGAACTTCGGCCGCAAGCTGCGCGGTCTCAAGACCACCGCCGCGGAGCTGCCCGAGTACGCCGAGCGCCTGGCCCGCCGCTACCTCGACGGCCGCAAGGACGCGTCCGAGCCGTTCGCGGAGTGGGTGCTGCGGGTGGACGAGGAGGAACTGCGGTGATGCGTCGTGAGTGAGCGCAGCGAGCGAATCATGAGGCCCGTCGGACTCGTGGCGACGCCGGAGGCGGCGTCATGAGCGAGGGTGCGCAACGCGCGGTGCCGTATTACTGCCCGTTCTGCGGTGAGGAGGCCTTCCTCCGGCCGCACGCGGGTCCCGAGACCGAGGACGCAGAGCCCGCCAGCACACACGGGCAGTGGGAGTGCCGAGCATGCCGCAGGGTTTTCGCGCTGAAGATGATCGGACTGCTGGGGAGGGTGACGCCATGACCGTGGACGTGCGACGTTCCACCGCCGAGCTGATGGATCTGGCCGCCCGTGCCGGAGCCGAGCTGGAGGGCGCGCCGGCCGAGGAGATCATCGGCTGGGCCGCCGAGACGTTCGGGCCCCGCTTCTGCGTCACCAGCTCCATGGCCGACGCGGTCCTGGCCCACGTGGCCTCGCGGGTGGTGCCCGGCGTGGAGGTTGTCTTCCTCGACACCGGCCTGCACTTCCCGGAGACGCTGCGGGTGCGCGACCAGGTCACCCGCACCATCCCGGTGACCGTGGTCACGGTGCGGCCCGAGCTCACCGTCGAGGAGCAGGACGAGCGCTTCGGCCCGCGGCTCTACTCCCGCGACCCCGACTCGTGCTGCTACCTGCGCAAGGTGAAGCCGCTGGAAGACGCGCTGGCCGGCTACGACGCGTGGGCGGCCGGGCTGCGCCGCGACGAGTCGCCGACCCGAGCCAACACGCCGGTGGTGCACTTCGAGCAGGCCCGCGGCAAGGTGAAGGTCAACCCGCTGGCCACCTGGACCCAGGCCGAGGTCGACCAGTACATCGCCCGCTACGACATCCCGGTCAACCAGCTGTTGAACTCCGGATACGGCTCGGTCGGCTGCTGGCCCTGCACCCGGCGCATCCAGCCCGGCGAGGACGCCCGCGCCGGCCGCTGGGCCATGTTCGACAAGACCGAGTGCGGTCTGCATGCGGCCTGATCCGGAGGTCCGCGCCGCGGCGCCCGTGGTGCTGGTCGCGCACGGCTCCCGCGACCCGCGGGCGCAGGCGGCGACGCGGGCGCTGGCCCGTGCCGTCGCCGCCGCGCGCCCGGGGCTCGACGTGCGGGTGGCGTTCCTGGAACTGGCCGATCCGCGCCCGGCCGACGTGCTGGGCGCGCTGCGGGCGGCGGGGGAGCCCGCGCCCGTGGTGGTCCCGCTGCTGCTCACCCGGGCCTACCACGGCCGGGTGGACCTGCCCGCCCAGGTCGCCGGGTTCGACTGCACGATCTCCGACACCCTGGGTGAGGTGTCCGAGCCGCTGCTGGCCGGCCTGGTCCGGCGGCTGCACGAGTCGGTGACCGGGTACGACGCGGTCGTGCTCGCCGCGGCCGGCACCAGCGTGGCGTCGGGCCGGGCCATGGTCGACGAGGTCGCCGGGGCACTCACCCTGCGGCTGGGCGTGCCGTGTGTCGCGGCGTACGCGAGCGCGGCCGCGCCCACCGGTGGCGAGGCCGTCGCGGCGCTGCGGGCCCGCGGAGCGCGCCGGGTGGCGGTGGCGTCGTACTTCCTCGCGCCGGGCCGGCTGCACGAGGCCGTGCTCGCCGACGCCCGAGCCGCGGGCGCGATCGGGGCGGCAACCCCCTTGGGAGCCTCGAGAGAGCTCGTTCGGCTCGTTCTGCAACGCGTGGACGCGGTCACGCCGCAACGCGCTCTGCTGGCCGTCTGAGCCCGTTCCCGCGCCCGTTCACCAGCCGTAAGCGCCTGCTCACAGCCCTGTCGGCGGGCCGTCAGACGGCGCGCAGTCGGATCCTGGACAACGTAAAAGCCCCGGAGCAGCGGCGCTCGGGGCTTTCTACGTTTTCGGTGAGGCGTTGCGGTGTGCGGTGCTCAGAGCGAGTGTGCGCGGACCCGAAGGCCGCCGCGGCGCTTGACGGCGCGCCGCTCCTCCTCGCTCATCCCACCCCAGACACCAGCGTCCTGCCCGGTCTCCAGCGCCCACTTGAGGCACTCGGTGGAGACGGGGCACCGCCCGCACACCTTCTTGGCCTGCTCGACCTGAAGCAATGCGGGGCCGGACGTCCCGATCGGGAAGAACAGCTCCGGGTCTTCGTCGCGGCAGACCGAATGGTGGCGCCAGTCCATGGCGGAAACACTCCTTGTGATGGCAGTGGAAATTGCTAACGCTTCGTTTGGTACGTTCGGGCTTCTCTGTATGCGAACGCGCGTGAAGCGATTTGGATGCGGATCCAGTTGGTTACGGACCGCTACCGAAATCAGCAGCGCGTGTAGGAGCAACAGGTTCAGCGCTCGGTACGCTTGTGAATGCTTTCACGAACTCCCACGATGTCAAGGGGGGTGCCGGAAATTAGGACAGACGGGTGAGCAAGCTCACGACCGTTTTGTCCGGATCACCGGGCGTTACCCTGACCCCCGACATCCGACAGTCAGTGATCAATGTAGTACGGGGCGTAATAGGCCGCCAGTATTTCCAGCGTGTGTCACGTGTGCCCATTGACACAAATCTCCGCCGCGCTGCCTTTCGACAGCGACTCTTAGCAGATTACGCGCAGTGCCCCGGGCACAGCGGTGAATTTCACCTTTTCGCGTTCACCTAGGTAGTCCCCGTCTAGTTGGAACGCCTGCGGGGTGGCGCAACGGACGACGAACTCCGCCAGATCGTGGCGCACTGTGATCTTCTTTCCGGTCATGTCACCCCGTTCGTCGGGGTCGTCCGGCTGGTGGGCCAGCATCTGCGTGACCGTATGGAGGGTGCTTGGCAGGTGGAGGGCTTGCAGCGCAAGCACATCGAGCCCGCGGTCGAACGATGCGCGAGGGCTGGCGTGGATCTCCCGGTCCCCGAGATAGGTCCACGGCGCGGTGTTCTGGATGATCAGGTTCGCCAGGCCGCTCACGGCTTCGGCTCCCGGCTCCTCCAGGGTGATGCCCGGCTCCCGGCGGCCCTCGACGAAGTACTGCCCCAGCGTCGAGCGCAGGTAGAGGCCCGGGGTCGAGCGGCGGCCCTTGCGCCGCGCTCGCTCGACCCGGCGTACCACCGCGGCGTCGAGGCCCAGGCCCGCGCAGAAGGTGAAGTAGCGGTCGTCGGCCAGCCCCAGGCTGACCCGGCGGCTGGTGCCCCGGCGCAGCGCCTTGAGGATCACCGAGGTGGCGTCGACGGCATGGCGGGGCAGGCCCAGGGCGCGCACGAAGACGTTGGTCGAGCCGCCGGGCACCACCGCCAGCGCGGGCGTCGCCGCCCCCTGCTGCGCCGCCATCAGGCCGTTGACGACCTCGTTGACGGTGCCGTCGCCGCCGAGCGCGACGACCACGTCGACGCCGCCCGCAGCCGCGTCGCGAGCGAGGTCGAAACCGTGGCCGCGGCGGCGGGTGAAGCCGAGGGTCAGCTCCATCTCGCTGCGCAGCGCGCCGGCCAGCACGTCCCGGGTACGGGCGGACGTGGTGGTCGCCTTGGGGTTGACGACGAGCAGACCTCGCATGACCGGCAATGTACCGGGTGTGGTGACCTCGCGTTACGCCGCCCGCACGCGGCGAGACGGCGGCCACCGCGGGTTCGCTAGGGTGTCATTCATGTCCGCCGCAGAGACGACCACCGCCCGCCCGCCCGCCACCCTGACCGGCGCGGTGGCGCTGATGGCGCTGCAGGCGGTCGCGGTCACCGTGCTGGGCGCGGTGCTGATCTACGCCGACCTGACCGCCGAGGCCGCCGACATCCGGCTGGCGGTCGGGGTCACGCTGTTCGCGCTGGCCATCGCCGGCAGCCTGGGCGGGCTCGCCCGCGCGCTGAGCCGCCGCCGCCCGGGGGCCCGGGGGCCGTCGCTCGCGCTGGAGCTGATGCTCTGCGCGCCCGCCTATTTCATGATCAATGGCGGGATGCCGCAGCTCGGCTGGACCGTCCTGCTCGGCGCGCTGGCCGTGATGGCCCTCATCCTGGCCCCGGCCACCACCCGCTGGCTCGGCTGGAACCCCCGCTGACCGATCCGCGCCGCCCGGTGTGGGAATGCCTGCCCGCGACGTGGAGATCGGCGTTTCGGGTCACTTCCTGTGGTCAGGTGCCGTCTTCTGTCCTGAAACGGCGATCTTGGCCGCAGTCCGTGCGGGCCGTCAGGAGGTGGGGAGTTCGGTGACCAGGCGGATGGTGGCGCGGCCGTCGGCCTGCTCGGCGTCGACGCGTGAGGTCAGGCCGCTGAGGACCTTCCAGGCGAACGCGGACTGCTCCGGGAGCTTGCGCTTGCCGTTGACCGGTGCGGAGATCGCCACGGTCAACTCGCTGTCGCCGATCTCGAAACGGCAGTGCAGCTGCCCGCCGGGTGGGGCGATGACCAGCAGCATCGCGCACGCCTCGTCGACGGCGATGCGGAGATCCTCGATCTTGTCGCCCGCGAAGCGCAGCCGGGCGGCGAGGCCCGCGGTCGCGGTGCGCAGCACACCCAGCCAGCCGCCGTCGGCAGGCACGGTGACAGCGACGACGTTGTCGGTAAGCGCCGTCGCCGCCGGTTGCAGAATCTGACTCACCTGGCCCAACCCCCCGCGCGGAGCCTAGCTCATAGCCGGGCGGTTGTGCGCACTCGTCGTCCGGTGATGCCGGGTGGCCGTGCGGGCCACCCGGCATACGTCGGCGCTGACGTCCAGGCTCAGGCCTGCTTGGTCTCCCAGAAGATCTTGGAGATCTCCTCGATCTTGCCCAGCAGCTGCTCGGCCACGGCCGGGTCGGCCTGACCCTTGGTGCCGGCGGCACCGGACAGCTTGGTGGCCTCGTTGAACAGCTGGTTCAGGTTCGGGTACTTCTCGAAGTGCGGGGCCTTGAAGTAGTCGGTCCACAGCACCCACAGGTGGTGCTTGACCAGCTCGGACCGCTGCTCCTTGATGATCAGAGCCCGGGTGCGGAACTCCGGGTCCGTGTTGGCCTGGTACTTCTCGCAGATGGCCTTGATCGACTCAGCCTCGATCCGGGCCTGGGCCGGGTCGTAGACGCCGCACGGCAGGTCGCAGTGAGCACTGACCACCGTGCGCGGCTTCAGGCTGCGTCCTTTCAAGAACTGCATCGGATCCTCCATGAGGTACGTGGTCTGAACGGGACAATGATCCCCTTGCGACCCTACTCCGCCGGGGAGGCTCAGTTGCGCTGGCCGCTGTTTCCCGTACTGGTTCACGGACCGTCCATGGCGCCGACCCTGCGGCACGGGGACATGCTGCTCGTGCGCTGTGGCGGCCGGCCGGTGCGGCCCGGCGACGTGGTGGTCGCGCGCTTCCGGTCCCGGCCCGACCTGCTGGTCGTCAAGCGCGTCGAGCGCGCCCAGGAGGGCGGCTGGTGGCTGCTCGGCGACAACGGCCTGGTCACCGACGACTCGCGGGCGTACGGCGTCGCCGACGTGCTCGGCCGGGTGCTGTGCCGGTACTGGCCGCACCCGGCGCGGATGCCCGC
The DNA here is from genome assembly GCF_042663325.1 of Catellatospora aurea. NCBI lineage: Bacteria > Bacillati > Actinomycetota > Actinomycetes > Micromonosporales > Micromonosporaceae > Catellatospora > Catellatospora aurea. Next base: position 27,332 of record NZ_JBHTAC010000006.1, on the reverse strand, counting down.
CCGCCCGCCGGCCGGCCTGGGCGACGACGCGTGAACCGGACACCGTCCCCAGCAGGTGTGAAATGCTCCACGACCGGCGGCCCCGCTCATTGATCAAGTGCAGGCCCGGGTCTAGACTCCTGACCTCGGGAGAACCCCGTGACCTCGCCGCGCCGTGTCAACGCTGACCCGTCGTTGAACCGACCCGGCTCTGTGCGTTGTCATCGTGGGAGTCCAAAGTGGATCATCCAGCATTCGAGCGGCATCGCGGCGGCAAGATGGCCGTCGCCAGTACGGTGCCCCTGAGCACCCGAGAAGACCTCTCCCTCGCCTACACACCCGGCGTCGCGCTGGTGTGCGAGGCGATCGCGGAGAACCCGGCCCTGATGGACGACTACACCTGGGTCGGGCACACCGTCGCGGTGGTGACCGACGGCTCGGCCGTGCTCGGCCTGGGCAACATCGGCCCGCGCGCGGCGATGCCCGTGATGGAGGGCAAGGCCGTCCTGTTCAAGCAGTTCGGCGGGGTGGATGCGGTGCCGGTGTGCCTGGACACCCAGGACCCCGACGAGATCGTGTCGATCGTCAAGGCGCTCGCGCCCAGCTTCGGCGGGATCAACCTGGAGGACATCGCCGCGCCGCGCTGCTTCGAGATCGAGCGGCGGCTGGTCGAGGCGCTGGACATCCCGGTGTTCCACGACGACCAGCACGGCACCGCGGTGGTCGTGTTCGCGGCGCTGCGCAACGCGGCGACGCTGCTCGACCGCAAGCTGTGCGACCTGCGCGTGGTGGTCTCCGGCGCCGGCGCGGCCGGGGTCGCGGTCACCAAGATGCTGATCGCGGGCGGGGTCGAGGCGTCCGCGGTGATCGTGTGCGACTCGCGCGGCGCGATCCACGCGGGGCGGGCCGACCTGGTGCCCGGCTCGGCCAAGGCCGACCTGGCCGAGCGCACCAACGCGGCCGGGGTCACCGGTGGCATCGAGGCGGCGCTGGACGGCGCGGACGTGCTGATCGGCGTCTCCGGTGGGCAGATCCCCGAGCGGGCGGTGGCGGGCATGGCCCCCGGCGCGATGATCTTCGCCCTGGCCAACCCGACGCCCGAGGTGCACCCGGACGTGGCCGGCCGGTACGCCGCCGTCGTGGCCACCGGGCGCAGCGACTTCCCGAACCAGATCAACAACGTGCTCGCCTTCCCGGGCATCTTCCGCGGCGCGCTCGAGGCCCGCGCGACCCGGATCACCGAGGGCATGAAACTCGCCGCCGCGACCGCCATCGCCGACGTGGTCGCCGCCGAGCTCTCCGCCGAGGCCGTCGTGCCCAGCGCGCTCGACCCGCGGGTGGCCCCCGCCGTAGCGGCCGCCGTGGCCGACGCCGCGCGCCGCGAGGGCGTGGTACGCGCCTGACCGGCCCTGCGGGGCCGTCGGGCCCCGCTGAAGCCGCCACGGCGGTGGAGCCGGGGCCCGACCCCCGCCCCGCACCACGGGCCTCGCAGCGCCCTCCCCGCACCCCCCCCGCAGCTGGGCTCCCGGGCATTCCTGTGCCCGGAGTCGCGACCGCGGCCCGAGCCCTGACCCCGGACTGCGGGCCGGCCGCAGCGTCGATGTGACGCGTTACTCCTTAACGGACCCTCAGGCTGGTCTGGGCCGGGGCCGGGGTGGCTGTTAGCGTCGGGTCATGCGTGCCGTCTATGCCGACTCGATCAATCCGGACAACCCGCTGGCGGGCCTCGTGGTGGGCGAGCGGCCCGAGCCGCAGGCCGCCGAAGGCTGGACCACCGTGCGCGTGATGGCCAGTGCGCTGAACCATCACGACCTGTGGTCGCTGCGCGGCGTCGGCCTGTCCGCCGAGCAGCTGCCGATGATCCTGGGCTGCGACGCGGCGGGCGTCGACGAGGACGGCAACGAGGTCGTCGTGCACGCGGTCGTCGGCGACCCGGCGGCCGGGGACGGCGACGAGACGCTCGACCCGAAGCGCTCGCTGCTGTCCGAGCGCCACCAGGGCACCCTCGCAGACCTGGTGACCGTGCCGCGGCGCAACCTGGTCCCCAAGCCCGAGGGCATGACCTGGACGGATGCGGCGTGCCTGCCGACGGCGTGGCTGACGGCGTACCGCATGCTCACCACCCGCGGGCGGCTGCGCGAGGGCGGCAGCGTGCTGGTGCAGGGCGCGGGCGGCGGCGTGGCCACGGCCGCGATCGTGCTGGCCGGTGCGCTGGGCGCGCGGGTGTACGCCACCAGCCGGGACGCCGCCAAGCGGGAGAACGCCGCCGGGCTGGGCGCGACCGTGCTGGCCCCCGGTGAGCGGCTGCCCGAGCGGGTGGACGTGGTGATCGAGACCGTCGGCGAGGCCACCTTCGACCACTCCGTGAAGAGCACCAAGCCGGGCGGCCGGATCGTGGTGTCCGGCTCGACCTCCGGGCATCTGGCCACGGTGGACCTGCGCCGGATCTTCTTCCTGCAGCAGGAGGTCGTCGGCTCGACCATGGGCACCCGTGACGAGCTCGCGGCGCTGCTGGAGCTGATGGCGGCCCGGAAGATCGCGCCGGTGGTGGACACCGTCTTCGACTTCGCCGACGCCCGCGGGGCCTTCGAGCGGCTGGCCGCGGGCGCGGGCTTCGGCAAGATCGTGCTCGACCACCAGGGCTGAGCCGGGTCAGACCCGCGGGGCCGCCGCCGGCTCCGCGGTGGTCTCGGTCAGGCCGCCCCACAGGTCACGGCAGACGTAGCTCAGGTCGGCGTGGATCCAGCGGCTGTCGTTGTCGCGCAGCACCGGACGTGAGCAGTGCCGGCACGGCGAGACCCGGGGGTACGCCGCCCGGCCGCTCGCACCGATGGAACCCGTACGCGTGGTCGGCTCGTGCACGCACCCTCCCCGGACTCGGCTGTCGACGGTGTCGTTCATCGACATTGTCGATGATGGTCTGTCCGATCAGGATGCGCAAGTCCCCCTGCTCAGGCGGGCGGCCACTCGTGCGCCAGCATCGACCAGAACTCGCTGTCGTAGCGCTTGCCGCGGTACGGGAAGGACTCGCGCAGCACGCCCTCCCGGGTCATGCCCAGCCGGGCAGCCGCGGCCAGGCTGCGCGCGTTGTCGGGCCGGGTCACCCACTGCACCCGGCTCAGGCCGCGCTCGCGGAACGCCCAGTCGAGCATCGCCCGGCACGCCCGGGTGATGAGCCCTCGGCCCTGGGCGGCGGGCTCCAGCCATACCCCGATCTCGCCGTTGCCCGCCTCGGCGTCGACGCCGAACAGCATCGTGCCGCCCACCAGCGTGCCGTCCAGCCAGATGCCGACGATCCGGCCGGTGCCCGCGGCCTGCAGGTCGGCGTAGCGCTGCAGAGTGGCACGGGCCGAGTCCAGATCGGTGGAGCGGCTCGCGAACGGGATCCACGGGTCGACGTCGTCGCGCGCGCGGTCCATGTGGGCCAGGAACTCCTCGGCCTTCCACGGCTCCAGCGGCCGCAGCTCCGCGCCGTCGCCGAGGGGATAGGTGAACATGCCGGTCCTCTTTCACTTGCGATGATCACGACGGTGGCCATTGTGCCCCATCCGAGGTTCCGGCGAACCAGTCCGAAACGGTTTCAAACGGGGCTAGTCTGGCGTCGGATCGTGATCGATCACCGACACGGGGGGACAGATGAGCGAGCCGCAGGACAAGGAAGGCCGCCTGGAGGACCTGGAACATGAGGCTGCCGGCTTCATGAACCCGTTCAAGTGGGGCAAGAAGAAGAAGGAAGAGGAGGAGGCGAAGAAGGCGCAGGAAGCCCAGGCGCAGGCCCAGGCTCAGGCACAGGCAGCTCCTCCGCAGGCCGCACCGCCTCCGGCCGCGCCCTCGGTCACCGAGCCGTCGGCCGCCGCGCCCAAACCCGCTCCGCCGCCCGCCAAGCCCGCCGCCCCGGCCGCCGCCGCGACGACCAAGGCTCCGGCCGCGGCCGAGCGCACGTACAAGGTGAAGTCCGGCGACACGCTCTGGGACATCGCCGCTCAGTACTACGGCGACGGCCGGCAGTACATGAAGATCGCGAAGGCGAACAACATCGCGAACCCGAACCTGATCAACGTCGGGGTGGTCCTGAAGATCCCCGAGTGACAGCTCGTGTCACGCGGCGGCGGGCCGGCCGGTCCGCCGCCGCTGTCGTCTGCGCCGTTCAGCGGGCCAGCAGTTCCGCGGTCTGGTTGGCGATCTCCAGCTCCTCGTCGGTCGGCACGACGCAGACGACGGGGCTCGCGCCGTCGGGCGAGATGATCCGCTCGCCTCGCTCGGCCGCGGTGTTGCGGGCCGGGTCCACCACGATGCCCAGCGCCTCCAGCCCGGACAGCGAAGCCTCCCGCACCGGGGCGGCGTTCTCGCCCACGCCCGCCGTGAAGGTGATCGCGTCGACGCGGCCCAGCAGCGCGTAGTACGCGCCGACGTACATCTTGATGCGGTCGCAGTACACGTCGAAGGCCAGTGCGGCCGCCTCGTCGCCCTCCTCGCGCCGGCGCAGCACCTCGCGCATGTCGTTGTCGCCGCACAGCCCCTTGAGGCCGCTGCGCTGGTTCAGCAGGTCGTCGATGGCGTCGAAGGACATGCCCGCGACCCGGTGCAGGTGGAACACCACCGCGGGATCCACGTTGCCGCTGCGGCTGCCCATCACCAGGCCTTCCAGCGGGGTCAGGCCCATGCTGGTGGCGCTGCTGCGCCCGGCGCGCACCGCACAGGCGCTCGCCCCGTTGCCCAGGTGCAGCGTGATCACGTTGGTCTGGGCCGGGTCCCGGCCGAGCAGCTCGGCGGTGCGGTGTGAGACGTACTCGTGGGACGTGCCGTGGAAGCCGTAGCGGGCGATCCCGTTCTCCTGCGCCACCTCGACGTCGATGGCGTACATCGCCTGCGCCGGGGGGATGGTCCGGTGGAACGCGGTGTCGAAGACGGCGACCTGCGGCACCCCCGGCAGCATCTCGCGGGCGATCTTGATGCCCGCCAGGTTCACCGGGTTGTGCAGCGGCGCCAGCGGGACCAGCCGGGTGATCGATTCCAGCACCGCGTCGTCGATCAGCGTCGGGGCGGTGAAGCGCAGGCCGCCGTGCACCACCCGGTGGCCGACCGCGTCCACGTCGGACACGTCGGCGGTGAAGAGCACCTCGCGCACCGCCTGGGAGCAATCGGTGACCCGCTCGATCAACCCGCCGTCGACGGACTTGCCGTCGGTGTACAGGCCCCACTTCACCGAGGCCGAGCCACAGTTGAGCACCAGGATCTTCATGACACCACCTGAGACTGGATGGCCGTGATGGCGACGGTCGAGATGATGTCGCGCACGGTCGCGCCGCGGGACAGGTCGTTGACCGGCTTGCGCAGGCCCTGCATCACCGGGCCCACCGCGACCGCGCCCGCCGAGCGCTGCACCGCCTTGTACGTGTTGTTGCCGGTGTTCAGGTCGGGGAAGATCAGCACCGTGGCCCGGCCGGCCACCTCGCTGCCGGGCAGCTTGGTCGCCGCGACGCTCGGGTCGACCGCGGCGTCGTACTGGATCGGGCCCTCCACCGGCAGGTCCGGGCGGCGCTCGCGGACCAGCTTGGTGGCCAGCGCGACCTTGTCCACCTCCGCGCCCTGCCCGGAGCCGCCGGTCGAGTACGACAGCATCGCCACCCGCGGCTCCACCCCGAACCGGGCCGCCGTCTCCGCCGACGACAGCGCGATGTCGGCGAGCTGCTCCGGCGTCGGATCCGGGTTGATCGCGCAGTCGCCGTAGACGAGCACGTGGTCGGCCAGGCACATGAAGAACACGCTGGACGCCACGCCCACCCCGGGCTGCGTCTTGATGATCTCGAAGGCGGGCCGGATGGTGTCGGCGGTCGGGTGCACCGCACCGGAGACCATCGCGTCGGCCCGTCCGGTGTGCACCATCATGGTGCCGAAGTAGTTCACGTTGGTCATCAGGTCGTACGCGATGTCGCGGGTCATGCCCTTGTGCGCGCGCATCCGGGCGTACTCGGTCGCGAACTCCGAGCGCCAGCGCGCGTCCGCGGGGTTGACCAGGCGGGCGTCGCCCAGGTCCAGGCCGAGTTCCCGCGCCTTCTGCTCGATCTCGTCCACCGGGCCCAGCAGGGTCAGATCGCACACGCCGCGGCGGTTGAGCGCCTCGGCGGCGCGCAGGATGCGCTCCTCGACCCCCTCCGGCAGCACCACGTGGCGGCGGTCCGCGCGGGCGCGCTCGATCAGCTCGTACTCGAACATCAGCGGGGTGACCCGGTCCGGCCGGCTCAGGTCCAGCCGCCCCGCCAGCTCGATCGAGTCCACGTGCGACTCGAACAGGCCCAGCGCCGCGTCCACCTTGCGCTGGTTGTCACCGCGCAGCCGGCCCTCCAGCCCGGTCAGCGCGGCCACGGTGTCGTAGCTGTCCGAGGGCACCGTGAAGATCGGCAGCTCCACCCGGAACCGGCTGACCAGCGCCACCACCCGCGGATCGGGCTCCACGCCCAGCGTCAGCAGCAGCCCCGACACCGCCGCCTGGCCGCCCAGGTGCGCGGCGAACGTGGCCACGATCAGGTCGGCCCGGTCGCCGGGCGTCACCACCAGGCAGTTGTCCCGCAGGTGCTCCAGGAACGTCGGCACCGAGGCCGCGCCGACCACGGCGCTGACCACGTCCCGGGCCATCGCGCCCGGCGTCGCGCCGTGCACCGGCGAGGCGTGCAGCGCGGCGGCCACCTCGGCGACCGTCGGCGCAGCGATCGCGGGCAACTGCGGGATCGCGTACACCGGCACCGGCAGCAGCGGCAGGCGCGAGTCCGCGCCCGGGGCCACCCGGTTGGCGATCACGGCCAGCACCGGCAGCTCGTCGCAGGCGTAGTACGCGGCGCGCACGGCGTCGGCGATGTCCCCGGAGTCCCGGCGGTGCCCGTTGACCACCGGCAGCACCGAGGCCCCGAGCTCACCCGCGATGCGCAGGTTGAGCTGCAGCTCTTCGGGCAGGGCGGGCTCGTCGTGGCCCTCGCCCAGGGTGCGGCCGAAGTCGGTGCCCACGATGATCACGGCGTCGCAGGAGCGCTCCAGCGCGTGGTAGTGCTCCAGGATCTCGCCGACCAGGTCGTCGACCCGGTGCGCGCCCAGCAGCTCCGATGCGTGCTGGTAACTCGGCCCGGCCGCGCCGACCGTGCCGTAGCGGCTGCGCAGCAGCGCCACCACCGGATCGGTCTCGCCGTCGTCCCGGGTGAGCGGGCGGAACACGCCCAGCCTGCGCACCCGTCTGCTGAGCAGTTCCGCGAGGCCCAGAGCCACGGCGGACTTGCCGCCGCCCGCCTCGACGCCGGTCACATATACGCCACGAGCCACAGTCATACCGTACGGCGTGGCTGTGGCTCGTCGTGTGTCACCCGGCCTATCGGGTGATCTACTCGTCGTCCTCGTCAAGGCGGGCGAGCCAGGTCGCGAAACGCTCGACGGGGGTCTCGAACTCGGGGTTCAGGTCGATGAAGTCGCGCAGGCGCTCGGCCAGCCACTCCAGGGTGACCTGCTCGTCGCCCCGGCGCTCGACCAGCTCCTCGATGCCGCGGTCGGTGAAGTACATGGCAGTCCTTAAGGAGAAGCCGCCGTCCCCGCCCCGCGCCTGCGGGCCGGGGACGGCGGTCATCGTCGGTTCAGGAGCGGGGCAGCGCCGCCTCCAGCAGCGCGGCCTGCTCGACGTCGTGCAGCTTGGTGGAGCCCACGGCCGGGGCCGCGGCGGCCGGGCGGGAGATGCGGCGCATGCGCACCCCGTCCAGGTGCTCCAGCAGGTTCAGGGCGACGAACGACCAGGCGCCCTGGTTGGCCGGCTCCTCCTGCACCCAGCAGAAGTCCTCGGCGCCGGCGTACTTGGCCAGCTCCGCCTTCAGCTCCTCCACCGGCAGCGGGTAGAGCTGCTCCAGGCGGATGATCGCGGTGTCGGTGACGCCGCGCTCCTGGCGCGCCTGGACCAGGTCGTAGTAGACCTTGCCCGAGCACAGCAGCACCCGCTTGACCTGCGCGGCGTCGAGCTGCGCGGTCTCGCCGAGCACGGGGGAGAAGGTGCCCTCGGTGAAGTCGGCCACCGACGACACCGCGAGGCGGTGCCGCAGCAGCGACTTCGGCGTGAACACGACCAGCGGCTTGCGCTTGCTCGACAGCGCCTGGCGGCGCAGCAGGTGGAAGTGGCTGGCCGGGGTCGACGGGATGGCGATGCGCATGTTGTCCTCGGCGGCCAGCTGCAGCCAGCGCTCCGGGCGGCCCGAGGTGTGGTCGGGGCCCTGGCCCTCGTGGCCGTGCGGCAGCAGGATCGCGAGGCTGGACCGCTGACCCCACTTGACCTCGCCCGAGCTGATGAACTCGTCGATCACCGACTGGGCGCCGTTGACGAAGTCGCCGAACTGGGCCTCCCACAGCACCAGCGCGGACGGGTCCTCGACCGAGTAGCCGTACTCGAAGCCGAGGGCGGCGTACTCGCTCAGCAGCGAGTCCTGCACGTGGAAGCGGGCGTCGTCGGCGGCCACCGCGGTGGCGGGCAGGAAGTCGCCGCCGGTCTGCGCGTCCACGATCGCCGCGTGCCGCTGCACGAAGGTGCCGCGGCGCGAGTCCTGGCCGGACAGGCGCACGGTCACGCCCTGGGCCAGCAGCGAGGCGAACGCGATGATCTCGCCGAAGCCCCAGTCGATGTCGCCCTCGACGGCCATCTTCGCCCGCTTGTCCAGCAGCTGCTGGATACGCTTGTGCGGGGTGAAGCCCTCGGGCAGCGCGGTGTGCGCCTCGCCGATGCGGCGGACCAGGTCGGTCGGGATCGCGGTGGCGACGGTCGGCTCCGGCAGCACCTCGCGGGCCCGGGTGAGCCGGCTGGACACCCCGGCGACCGCGTCGCGGGTGGCCTTGAACACCGTCTCCAGCTGCGTCTGGTAGTCGCGCAGCGCCTCCTCGGCCTGCTCGACGGTGATGTCGCCGCGGCCGATGAGCTCCTCGGTGTACAGCTTCCGCACCGAGCGCTTGGCGTCGATGATCTGGTACATCAGCGGGTTGGTCATCGACGGGTCGTCGCCCTCGTTGTGACCCCGGCGGCGGTAGCAGACCAGGTCGATCACGACGTCCTTGTTGAACGCCTGGCGGTACTCGAACGCCAGCCGCGCCACCCGGACGACGGACTCGGGGTCGTCGCCGTTGACGTGGAAGATCGGCGCCTGGATCATGCGGGCGACGTCGGTGCTGTACAGCGACGAGCGGCTGTACTCCGGGGCGGTGGTGAAGCCGACCTGGTTGTTGACGACCACGTGCACGGAGCCGCCGGTGCGGTAGCCGCGCAGCTGGGACAGGTTGAGCGTCTCGGCGACCACGCCCTGGCCGGCGAACGCGGCGTCGCCGTGCACCAGCAGCGGCAGCACCGTGTAGCCGTGCAGGCCCAGGTCGAGGCGGTCCTGCTTGGCCCGGACGATGCCCTCCAGCACCGGGTCCACGGCCTCCAGGTGCGACGGGTTGGCGGCCAGCGACACCGTGGTCGAGAACTGCCCGTCCGGCGAGGTGAACTTGCCGGTCATGCCCAGGTGGTACTTCACGTCGCCGGAGCCCTGCGCGGTCTTCGGGTCGAGGTGGCCCTCGAACTCGCCGAAGATCTTCTCGTACGGCTTGCCGACGATGTTGGCCAGCACGTTGAGCCGACCGCGGTGCGCCATGCCGATGACGACCTCGTCCAGGCCGCCCTCGGCGGAGGCCTGCAGGATCTCGTCGAGCAGCGGGATCAGCGACTCGCCGCCCTCCAGCGAGAATCGCTTCTGGCCGACGTACTTGGTCTGCAGGAAGGTCTCGAAGGCCTCGGCGGCGTTGAGCCGGCCCAGGACGTGCTTCTGCTCCTCCGGGCTGGGCTTGGTGTACTTGCGCTCGACCCGCTGCTGGATCCAGCGGCGCTCCTCCGGGTCGGTGATGTGCATGTACTCCACGCCGACGCGGCGGCAGTAGGAGTCGCGCAGCACGCCCAGGATGTCGCGCAGCTTCATCACGTCCTTGCCGGCGAAGCCGCCGACCGGGAAAGTGCGATCCAGGTCCCACAGGGTCAGGTCGTGCTGGCGCACGTCCAGGTCCGGGTGCTTGCGGATGGTGAACTCCAGCGGGTCGGTGTCGGCCATCAGGTGGCCCCGGACCCGGTAGGAGTGGATCAGCTCGATGACCCGCGCGGCCTTGTCGATCTGGCCCTCGGAGGTGTGCGCGATGTCGCGCACCCAGCGGACCGGCTCGTACGGGATGCGCAGCGCGGTGAAGATCTCGTCGTAGAAGCCGTGCTCGCCGAGCAGCAGCTCGTGCATGACCTTGAGGAACTCGCCGGACTGCGCGCCCTGGATGACCCGGTGGTCGTAGGTGCTGGTCAGCGAGATGATCTTGCTGACGGCCATGTCGGCCAGCTGCGACTCGCTCATGCCGGAGAACGGCGCCGGGTACTCCATCGCGCCGACGCCGATGATGGCGCTCTGGCCCTGCATCAGGCGCGGGATCGAGTGCACCGTGCCGATGCCGCCGGGGTTGGTCAGCGAGGTCGTGGTGCCGCTGTAGTCGTCCATGGTCAGCTCGTTCTTGCGAGCCCGGCGCACCACGTCCTCGTACGCCTGCCAGAACTGGCGGAAGTCCATCTGCTCGCAGCCCTTGATGGACGGCACCACCAGGTTGCGCGTGCCGTCGGGCTTGGCCAGGTCGATGGCGATGCCGAGGTTCACGTGCTCCGGCTTGACCAGCGACGGCTTGCCGTTGACCACGGCGAAGTGGTTGTTCATCTCCGGGTGCATGCCGATGGCGCGCACCATCGCGTACCCGATGAGGTGGGTGAAGCTGACCTTGCCGCCGCGGCCGCGGGTCAGGTGGTTGTTGATCACGATGCGGTTGTCGGAGATCAGCTTCGCCGGGACGGCGCGCACGCTCGTGGCGGTCGGCACCTCCAGCGAGGCGTCCATGTTCTCGACGATCTTGGCGGCGATGCCGCGCAGCGGCACGACCTGCGCACCGGCGGGCGCGGCCTTCTCGGCGGGCTTGGCCTGCGCCGGGGCCGCCTTGGCGGCGGCCGGGGCGGCCTGCGTCGCGGGAGCCGCGGCCGCGGCCTGTGCCGCGGCGGGGGCGGGCTGCGCCGGAGCGGCCGGCTGGGCGGGCGCGGCGGCCTTCGCGGAGGCGGCCGGCTTGGTGGCGGCCGGGGCGCTGTCGGCCGGCTTGTAGTCGGCGAAGAAGTCGTGCCACGCCGGATCGACGCTGGTCGGGTCGGCGAGGTACCGCTGGTACATCTCCTCCACGATCCACTCGTTCGGACCGAAGCTCGCCAGTGGGTTGTCCTGAACTGAGCGGCCAGTCGGGCCGGTGCCCGACGTGTGCTGGGTCGACACGGGTTCTTTCGCCTCTTCCGCACGTCTTTAACGAGTACTCAGAAAACCGGCTCCCAGGCTACGCGGTGCGCTGTGGGGCGGCACTCGCGGCACGGCTCCGTGTCGCATGACACACGTCGTCGTGTCCGCGACAGTACGCCCGGGGCGAAACCGCAGCTCCGAGGGTGACCCGCGGCACTACCGGGCCTCACCCGCGGTGACCGGACCGCCTCAGGCGGCCACCGCGATCCACGTGGCCTCGGCCCGTGCCAGCAGGGCCCCGTCCGGGGCGTAGAGCGACGAGCGGACCAGCGCCTTGCGGCCCTCCCGGCGTACCGGCTGCCCGACGACCACGCACTCGTCGTCGGACTCGGGCAGCCCGTCCACGGCCACGGCGTATCGGCCGAGCACGAACGCCTGGTCGCGGTCGATGACGGCCCAGCCGCCGGGACAGTCCAGCGCCGCCCAGACGACCGTCGGCGAGACGTCGGGCGGCACCACGAAGGTGGCCGCCGTCCGCCCGTCGGGCAGCCGCCCGGGGAAGATGCGCAGCCCGTCGGGGCGCAACGGCCCGCACACGAAACAGGTCGGGAACGGGTGGTCGGTGTGCCCGGCGTAGCGGCCGGACGCGGCCAGCGCCTCGGTCCGGCTCACCGGCGGCACGGCCGGGATGTCGTCGGCGCGGCGGGCGGCCGAGGCGATCAGCGCGCCGTCCGGATCGGTCAGCGCCCAGCCGTCGGCCGTCGCCGTGACCTCCAGCCCGGTGTCCAGTGGGGGCGGCTTGCGCAAGGTGATCTCGATCAAACCGTCGACCGTGCCGACAGCCCCCGCGACCAGGCCACTCGTCCAGCCGCCGTTGCCGGAGCCGGGCGGGCCGCTGTGCCGGGCGTCGATCACCAGGGAGGTCATGCCTCCAAGCCTCTCACTCTTCATGTGCCGGTCATCCAGCACGGGCCCAGGTGTCAAGCAGGGCTTCTACACAGGGCACATGACAACGATGTTGCTCACCGCCGCCCCCACCGGCTACTCCGCGCTGATCGCCGGGGACGCGGCCACGGTCGAGGCGGCCCAGCGGCTGCGCTACCGCGTCTTCGCCGAGGAGATGGGCGCCCAGCTTCCCGACACCGGGGGCCTGGACGTCGACGAGTACGACGCGTACTGCGATCACCTGGTGGTGCGGGAGGACCGCACCGGGGAGATCGTCGGCACGTACCGCCTGCTGCCCCCGCAGCGGGCCATCTGGCTGGGCCGCCGGTACGGCGACAGCGAGTTCGATCTGACCGCGCTCACCGTGCTGCGTGACCAGCTGGTCGAGGCGGGACGCAGCTGCGTGCACCCCGACCACCGCACCGGCGCCGTGATCAACCTGATGTGGGCCGGCATCGCCAAGTACCTCGACCGGATGGGGCACCGCTGGCTCAGCGGCTGCGCCTCGGTGCCGCTGGCCGACGGGGGCGCGCAGGCGTCGCAGGTGTGGGACCTGGTGTCCCGCAAGCACCTGTCCCCGCCGCAGCTGCGCGTGCTCCCGCGCAACCCGTGGCAGGCACAGCCGGTCGAGCGGCCCGCCACCATCGCCGCCGCACCCCCGCTGCTGCGTGGCTACCTGCGGCTGGGCGCCTGGGTCGCCGGCGCGCCCGCGTACGACCCGTCCTTCGGCGTGGCCGACTTCTACGTGCTGCTCGGCGTGGATCGGATCGACCCGCGCTACCTCAAGCACTTCCTGGCCGCGTGAGCGGCTCGCGACAAGGGGTGGACACCGTGCGAGCGATGAGAACCGCGCCCCGGGCGGCGGCCCTGCCGCCCGTTCAGGTCCGGCCGACCGCGCCGCCGCGCATACCGTTCGACCAGCTGTGGCGGCCGTACGCCGACTGCGGCCGGCAGTGCGGATGCGACGGCGGACCGCAGGTCGGCCGGGCGCGGCGGGTGCTGCGGGCCGTGGCGGGCGGGCTGGTGCTGCTGCTCGGGGTGCTGCTGCCGTGGCGGCCCGATCTGCTGGCCCGCGCGCTGCTGCGGGCCATGGGCATCCGGCTGCGGGTCACCGGGCCAGGGGTCGTGCCCGGCGCGCTGCTGGTCGGCAACCACGTGTCGTGGCTGGACATCGTCGTGATGACCGCGCTGAGCCGCCGCGCGGGACGGCTGCGCATGGTGGCCAAGACCGAGGTCGCCGCGTGGCCGGTGATCGGGCGGATCGCCCGCCGGCAGCGGACGATCTTCGTGGACCGGGCCCGGCCCCGCGTGCTGCCCGACACGGTCGCCCAGGTGTCGGCGGCGTTACGGGCGGGTCAGGCGGTGCAGGTGTTCCCGGAGGGGACCACCACGTGCGGGCCGCACCCGGTGCCGTGGCGCGCGGCCTTCCTGCAGGCCGCGATCGACGCCGAGGCGCCGGTGCAGACGTTCACGCTGCGCTACGCCCACCCGGCGGCCGGTTTCGTCGGGGACGACACGCTCGTCGTCTCGCTGCGACGGGTGCTCGCGGCCCGGGGCATGTCCGCAGCCGTGCTGCTGGGCGCGCCGCGTCCGGCCGACGCGCCCCGGCGGGAACTCGCCGCCCGGCTCTCGCACGCCGACCTCCCGCGACCTGAGCGTGTGGACGGGGCTGGCGTCATGGGCCGAACCAGCGGCGATACTTCCGAATTCAGCTGATTCGCCGGTTTCTGTCGTCCAATTCACAGGAAGCGTTCAGGGTATCCACAGCGCCGGGCGAGTGACCCGGCGCAGGATGGAGGACATGCCTGAGGCGAATCTGCTCGTGGTGGAGGATGACCCGAACATCCTGGAGCTGCTGTCGGCCAGCCTGCGTTTCGCGGGCTTCGAGGTCAAGGCGGTGGGCGACGGCGCGACCGCGCTCGACGCCGCCGCGAAGGCGCGGCCCGACCTCGTCGTGCTCGACGTGATGCTGCCGGACCTGGACGGCTTTGAGGTGATCAAGCAGCTGCGCCAGGACCGCGGCCGCGTGCCGGTGGTGTTCCTGACCGCGCGCGACGCCACCGACGACAAGATCCGCGGGCTGACCCTGGGCGGCGACGACTATGTCACCAAGCCGTTCAGCCTGGAGGAGCTGACCGCCCGCATCCGTGCGGTGCTGCGGCGCACCAACGGCGAGACCGGCACGCCCCGGCTCACCTTCGCCGACCTGGAGCTGGACGAGGAGACGCACGAGGTGCGCCGGGCGGGCAACCTGGTGCAGCTCTCGCCGACCGAGTTCAAGCTGCTGCGTTACCTGATGCTGAACCCCAACCGGGTGCTGTCCAAGGCGCAGATCCTCGACCACGTGTGGAACTACGACTTCCGGGGCGACGACAACATCGTCGAGTCATACATCTCGTATCTGCGCCGCAAGGTCGACAACGTCTCACCCCGCCTCATCCAGACCCTGCGCGGCGTCGGTTACGTGCTGCGCAAGCCGACGTCGTGAAGCTGGCCCGGCCGACCCGCGACCAGCCGCTACGCGTCAAGCTCGTGGCGTACACCATGCTGCTGCTGGTTCTGGCGATCGTGCTGATCGGCGTGGCCAGCCACATGGCGATGCGCCGCTACCTCACCGATCGCCTCGACGGCGACCTCGACGGCGCCATGACGGCGCTGAAGGCACAGGTGGCCAAGGTTTCCTTCCAGCCCGGCACCAACACCACCGTCCTGCTGCCCAGCGACTTCATCATCGGCGGTGAGAAGGGTGGCGAGCTCGCACCGGGCGCGGAACCCTGGTGGCTGCACGGTCCGCCCAACGTGACCGAGCAGGACCTGCCCCGGTTGCCGCCGCCCAGCGAGCTGCGCGACCGGGCCGGCCAGTACCTCACGGTCCACGCGCGCGACGGCGCACCGAACTGGCGGGTCCTCGTGGGGGAGCTGAAGCTGGGTGACCGCACCGACGTGTTCCTGGTCGCGGAGCGGACCACCACCATCGACGACGCGGTGAACCGCCTGCTGTGGATCAACATCTACGGCGGCGCGGCAGTGCTCATCCTGGCCGCGATGATCGGCACCGAGCTGGTCCGGCGCAGCCTGCGGCCGCTGGCCGCGATCGAGAAGACGGCACGGGCGATCGCCGGCGGCGACCTGACCCAGCGCGTGCCCGACCCGGAGGAGGGCTGCGGGACGCCCCGCACCGAGGTCGGCTCGCTGGCCCGCGCGCTCAACGCGATGCTGGCGCAGATCGAGACCGCGTTCACGGCGCGCGCCGCCTCCGAGACGTCGGCCCGCGCGGCCGAGTCCGCCGCCCGCGACGCCGCCGAGGCGGCACAGGTCTCCGAGGGGCGGGCGCGCCGCTCGGAGGAGAAGATGCGGCGTTTCGTCGCCGACGCCTCGCACGAGCTGCGTACGCCGCTGACCACCATCCGCGGCTTCGCCGAGCTGTACCGGCAGGGCGCGGCCCGCGAGCCGGCGGAGACCGCCGCACTCGTGAAGCGGATCGAGGACGAGTCCCGCCGGATGGGGCTGCTCGTCGACGACCTGCTGCTGCTGGCCCGGATGGACCAGGAACGCCGGCTGCAGCCCGGCCCGGTCGAGCTGCGCGTGCTGGCGGTGGACGCGGTGCAGGCGGCGCGGGTGATGGACCCGACGCGACAGGTCGAGCTGGTCGTCGCGCCTGACGCGGGCCACCTGGTGGTCGCCGGAGACGACGCCGCGCTGCGCCAGGTCATCGGCAACCTCATGAGCAACGCCCTGGCACATACGCCCCCGGGCACCCGCGTCGAGTTGCGGCTGCGCTCCGAGTCGGAGCAGGCTGTGCTGGAGGTGGCCGACGAAGGCCCCGGCCTCGACCCGGCCCAGCGGGACCGGGTGTTCGAGCGGTTCTTCCGCGCTGACGCCGCGCGGACCCGCCGGGCCAACGGCCACGTCAGCACCGGACTGGGCCTGGCCATCGTGGCCGCGCTGGTGGAGGCGCACCACGGCACGATCGAGGTCGACAGCGAGCCCGGCAAGGGTGCCGTGTTCCGGGTACGGGTGCCGCTCGTTGAGATCACCGACGATGCAGATGATCAGTTCGACAGCCCGTCGGAGCAGGTGGATGCCTGATGAAACGCGCCTTCGACCCCGTGTTCGACCCGTGACCGGGCCCGACTCACAGACATTTTCCAGATCCAACCCAGAACAGACGCAGCGTCGCACGGAAGACTGAGGACATGAGCGAGTACGACAAGCCCCAGACCGCAGCGGAGCCGGCCGGACCGGTCGAGCCTGCCGCCGTACCCCCGCGTCCGGAGGCGACGGCCGGCTCCGTGCCGGCCACTCCTGCTCACGCGGCACCCGACGACACCGTCGTCACCCCGCCCCAGACGGCGGTTCAGACGCCCGGCCTGCCGGTCGAGCCCGCGCCGGCGACGGCCCCGGCGACGTGGCAGCAGCCCGCCGCGGCGGCTCCGGCCGGTCCGCAGCCCCCGGCCGGTCCGCAGCCGCCCGCCTACCCGGGTGCTGCGCAGACCGGTTACCAGCAGCCGGGATACCCGCAGGCCGCTCCGGCCTCCGCGCAGCCCGGCTCCGCTTACCCGGGGACTCCGGCGACCTACCCGACGTCCGGTTACCCCGGCGCCCCGACGTCCGGTTACCCCGGCTCGGGGTACCCCGCCGCGGGCTACCCGACCGGTTCGTATCCGACCGCCGCACAGCCCGCGTGGACCCCGCCCGGCACGCCCGGCAAGAGCGTCGGCGGCACCATCGCCAAGGTGGCCCTCGGCTCGGTGGCCGCGGTGCTGCTCGCGCTGGGCTCCGGCGTGGCCGGTGCGGTGATCGCGACAAACTACGCCCAGGACGGCAAGATCACGGTTTCTTCCGGCAGCACCGCCGCCGCGCCCGTGGTGGACCGCTCCTCGCTGTCCGGCGTGGCCAAGGCGATCCAGCCCAGCGTGGTGAACATCAGTACCGGAACCGGAGAGGGCTCGGGCATCATCCTCACCGAGAACGGCTACATCCTCACCAACAACCATGTGGTCGCCGGTGCCGAGGGGCGTGACGTCACGGTCACCCTGTCCAGCGGCAAGAAGGTGCCCGCCAAGATCGTGGGCACCGATCCGCGGACCGATCTCGGCGTGGTCAAGGCCGAGGCGACCGGGCTCACGCCCGCCCCGTTCGGCAACAGCGACCAGGTCGCCGTCGGCGACACCGCGCTGGCCATCGGCAGCCCGCTGGGCCTGCGCGGCTCGGTGACGGCCGGCATCATCAGCGCCCGCGACCGCACCATCTCGGTCGGCGAGGGCCGCTCCACCTCGCTGTCCGGCCTGCTGCAGACCGACGCCCCGATCAACCCGGGCAACTCCGGCGGCGCGCTGGTCAACACCAAGGGCGAGGTGATCGGCGTCAACACCGCCATCGCCACGAACGGCAGCAGCGACGGCAACATCGGCGTCGGATTCGCCATCCCGAGCAACAAGGCCAAGGGCATCGCCGAGCAGATCATGAACGGCAAGCCGGTCAGCCACCCGTACCTGGGCGTCTCGGTGACGGCCTCGGACACCGGCGGCGCCGCCATCAGCGCGGTGACCGAGAACAGCCCGGCCAACAAGGCGGGGCTGCAGAAGGGCGACATCATCAGCAAGTTCAACGGGAAAATCATCAACGACAGCGATGACCTGGTGTCTGCCGTCCAATCGGGCACCGTCGGGCAGCAGGTGACCGTCGAGTTCAGCCGAAACGGCGAGGCCAAGACGGCAACTGTCACGCTCGGCGAAGCGTCCTAATAGCAGCGCACAGGATCTGTGCCTCCTCCCCACCCGGCGGCGGGCGGGGGTGACCATCGGGGTTGGTCACCACCGCCCGCCGCCACCTTTGTGCCCGGCCTGTCGCGCGCCGTGATCGCCCGACTTGCCGGGCACCTGTGCGTATCTTGAGCACGCATTCGCCCGGTTGCCAGGCGCTCGGCGATCATGTCGGAGCATTCGGTTCTGGGTCTCCTCGGGCGGCAGCATGCCAGGCCGGCGGGCCGGCAGGCCGGTGCGAACGGGGCGTTGGGTGGCGATCCGCGAGTCGGTAGTGCCCCTTTCCGGGAAATGGTTGCCTCAGGGTGGGCGAGCCGGCTCAGTGCTGGACCAAGATCTGTTTTTGTGGACGATGGACGCCCCTATAAGGGCAGTTGGCGTCCACAAAAACAGATCTTGTCGCTGGGCGAAGGCGCGGGCGTGCCGGCGTCGAGGCGAGAATGTCTCGCCGTCTCGCCGTCTCGCCGTCTCGCCGTCTCGCCGCGCGCCCGCGTGGCGGCGTGGCGGCGTGCCTGGGTTGCGGTGCGAATGCTGACGCTCTGGCTGACCGGCCCCGTGGCGATCACGGGCGTGCTCGGGTAGACGGATTCGGTGAGCAGCTCACCGGCTGTGGCGCGTTAAGAAGGGCACCTTCTATATCGCGGAGCGATAAGAAGGTGCCCTTCCTTTGGTTGCTGCCCGTCCCGGGGAGGCGGCCCCGGGACGGGCAGGGTTGGGGGAGGACCGGCGTCAGCGGAGGGCTTCGGCCAGGTCCTCGTCGGTGAGGTCGGTACGCGGCTGCTGGGCGACGGTCGCGGCGGTCGCCTCGGTGTGCTGCTCGGCGCGCGGGGAGGCGTGCTTGCCGCCGTTGCGCTTGCGCTTGACCCGGGCCTTGAAGCCTTCCACCAGGGAGTAGAGGACCGGCACCAGGACCAGTGTGAGCAGCGTGGAGCTGACCAGACCGCCGATCACCACGACGGCCAGCGGCTGCGAGATGAACGCGCTGGACTCGGTCAGGCCCAGTGACATCGGCAGCAGCGCGAAGATGGTCGCCACCGCCGTCATCAGGATCGGGCGCAGGCGGCGACGCCCGCCCTCGATGATCGCGTCACGCGTGGTGTAGCCGTCGGCCCGGTACTGGTTGATCAGGTCGAGCAGCACGATCGCGTTGGTGACCACGATGCCGACCAGCATCAGCAGACCGATCATGGCGGCCAGGCCGAGCGGCTGACCGGTGACGGCCAGCAGGCCCAGCGCGCCGGTCGCCGCGAACGGCACCGAGATCAGCAGGATCAGCGGCTGCACCAGCCCGCGGAAGGTGGCGATCATGATGATGAACACCAGGGCGATGGCGACCAGCATGGCCAGTCCCAGGTCGCCGAAGGCGTCCTGCTGGGCCTCGGTGACACCGCCGATGGAGTACGTCGCGCCGTCGGGCAGGTCGAGACTCTTCAGCTTCTTGTCCAGCTCGGCGTTGATCGTGCCCAGGGCCTCCTGGCTCGGGGTGCCCGTCACTTTGGCGGTGCGGACCTGGTCCACGCGGTTGATCTGGCTCGGGCCGGCCACCGTGTTGACGTCGGCGACGGCGTCCAGGGTGACGCCGGGGCCGATCGGCAGGGCGCGCAGCGCGGCGATGTCGGCCGGGGCCGCGCCGGTACGCAGCACGACCGGCTGCTCGATGCCGTTGAGCACGACGCGGGTGAGCGTGGTGCCACGGAACGCCTGCCCGATCAGCTGACCCAGCGCGGCGTCGCTCAGCCCGGCCCGAGCCGCGGCGGCCCGGTCCAGGGTGACCTGCACCTGCGGGGTGTTGGCGGCCAGGTCGCTGTCGACCTCGGTGACGTTGGGCAGCTCGGCCACGGCGGCGCGGATCTGCTCGGCCGCGGCGCGCAGCGTGGCGTCGTCGGCCGCCTCGACCGCGACCTCCAGGCCGTTGCCGCCGAAGCCGCCCTGCACCGCGCCGACCACGACCTCGCCGACGGCGCTGTCGTCCAGCGCGTCGATCTTGTCGCGCAGCGTTTCGGTGAGCTTCGCCTGGTCGGTGCCGGTCTCCGAGGTCACCTGGAAGCGGGCCTGGGTGGTGTTGGCGCCGCCGCCACCGCCGAAGATGCCGCCGCCGCCACCGACGGTGACCTGGTACGACTTCACGCCGTCGGTCTCGTCGAGGATCTTCTCGACCCGCTTGGCGGCCTCGTCGGTGCTGGCCAGCGAGGTGCCGATCGGCATCGTCTGGCTGATCGAGAACGAGTTGCCGGAGCTCTCGATGAAGCTGGTCTCGATCTTGGTGGCGAGGTAGCCGGTGCCCGCGATCACGCCGAACGCCAGCAGCAGGGTCACGAAGCGGTGGCCCAGCGACCAGCGCAGCACGGGCACGTACGCCCGCTGGAGCGGGTTGCGCAGTTCCTTGGCCTCGGCCTCGGCCCGGATCTGCGCCAGCTCCTCGGCGGTGCCCTGCGGCGACTTGAGGAACCAGTACGCCATGACGGGGACGATGGTCAGCGAGACCAGCAGGGAGGCCAGCAGCGCCGCGGTCACGGTCAGGCCGAACGGGCCGAACAGCTGGCCGACCATGCCGCCGACGAGCGCGACGGGCAGGAACACCGCGACGGTGGTCAGCGTCGAGGCGGTCACCGCGCCGGAGACCTCCTTCACCGCGGTGAGGATGGCCTGCTTCTTGGGTTCGCCGTACTCCAGGTGGCGTTTGATGTTCTCCAGGACCACGATCGAGTCGTCGACCACCCGGCCGATCGCGATCGTCAGGCCGCCCAGGGTGAGCAGGTTGAGCGAGTAGTCGCCGGCCCACAGCGCGATCAGCGCGATGACCACGCTGACCGGGATCGACACGGCGGTGACCAGGGTCGAGCGGACCGACAGCAGGAAGACCAGGATCACCAGCACGGCGAAGGCCAGGCCGAGCGCGCCCTCGGTGGTCAGGCTGCTGACCGAGCGCTCCACCTCGGGGGCCTGGTCGAAGATGACCTGCAGCGCGCCGCCCGCGCCGAGCTGTGCGGCGAGCTCGGGCAGCTTGTCGTTGACCTGGTGCGAGATCTCGACGGCGTTCGCGCCGGGCAGGGCGGTGACGCCGACGCCCAGGCTCGGCTTGCCGTTGGTACGGGTCAGCGTGGTCGCCTCGGCGGGCGCGGAGGTCACCGTGGCGACGTCCTTGAGCTGCACCGGGGCGGCGGCGGGCTGGCCGGCCACGGGGCGCTGGGCGCCGGCCGCGCCGAGGTACAGGTTGCCGATCTCGTCGACGGTGCTGAAGCGGCTGCCGACCGCCACGGAGTAGACCAGGCCGCCGTCGGTGATCACGCCGCCGGGCATGCTGATGCCGTTGGCGGTCAGCGCGCCGGTCACCGCCTGTGCGGTCAGGCCCTTGGCGGCCAGCTTGACCGGGTCCAGGTCGATGGTGACCTGCGGGGTGCGGTCGCCGGACAGGGTCGCCTCGCGTACGCCCTCGATGTTGTTCAGGGCCGGCAGCACGGTGGCCCGCACCCGGCGGGCCAGCTCCTGGTCGTCGCCGCCGGCGCCGCTGGCGGCCAGCTGGAT
The DNA here is from genome assembly GCF_042663325.1 of Catellatospora aurea. Taxonomy (NCBI): domain Bacteria; kingdom Bacillati; phylum Actinomycetota; class Actinomycetes; order Micromonosporales; family Micromonosporaceae; genus Catellatospora; species Catellatospora aurea. Next base: position 5,824 of record NZ_JBHTAC010000006.1, on the reverse strand, counting down.
GACCGGGATGTCGTCGGTGGTGCCCGCGAAGACCGCCGGGTCCACGTTCTGCGGCAGGCGGGCGTCGATACGCGCCAGCGCCTGCTGGATGTCGCCCTCGACCTGCTCGACGTCCGCGCCGTAGTCGAAGCTGACGCCGATGGTGGCGGAGCCGTTGCGCGACGTCGACGTCACGTTGGTGACCCCGGTGACGCCCGCGACCGCCTGCTCGATCGGGATGGCGACCTGCTGCTCGACGATCTCCGGCGTGGCGCCGGGGTACGCGGCGACCACGGAGACCATCGGGAACTGCAGGTCAGGGAACATCTGCTGCCGCAGTTGCGGCAGCACGAAAGCGCCCGCTCCGAGGATCGCCACGGTGATCAGCGCGACGAGCCCGCGGTTGGCGAGGCTCAGCCTGGCCAGGAAGGACATGACGACTCCAGGTGCAACACGGTCGAGCGGTATGGGGGAATGACGACCGCCGCAGTCAACCAGCTCAACGCGCAGGAACTGTGAACCGAACCTGAAAGCCAGCCGAAAGCCGCTTCGAGTTCGTCACAGTCGGCCCGCGCCAGTTGCCGGGGGACAGGGGGAACGAGTCCCCAAGGTACGCGCCGTCGACCGGCGAATCGGTCGATATCGGGCGTGAGCTCGGTGACTTTCAGCATCTATTCGGGTTCTCTGCAGGGGGCATGCGGGCCGGACCGGGCACACTTGCCACGCCCGACGAAGCGCGCACCCCTGGGAGCTGTCGATGAAACCCGAGAAGGGCGAGCAGCGCCGCCTGCTCGTGGTGGACGACGAGCCCACCATCGTGTCGCTGCTGTCGGCCAGCCTGCGGTTCGTCGGCTTCGAGGTGCGCACCGCCGCCACCGGCGCGGAGGCGCTGGCGGTGGCCGCCGAGTTCAAGCCCGAGCTGCTGGTGCTCGACGTGATGCTGCCCGACTGCGACGGCTTCGAGGTCGTCCGGCGGCTGCGGGCCGGTGGCGCGCACGTGCCGGTGCTGTTCCTGACCGCCCGCGACGGCGTGCAGGACAAGATCACCGGCTTGACCGTGGGCGGCGACGACTACGTGACCAAGCCGTTCAGCCTGGAGGAGGTCGTCGCCCGGATCCGCGCCGTGCTGCGCCGCACCTACACCGGCGCGGCCGCGCCCACCGACGACACCACGCTGCGTTTCGCCGACCTCGAACTCGACGAGGAGACCCACGACGTGCGCCGGGCCGGCAAACTCGTGCGGCTCAGCCCGACCGAGTTCAAGCTGCTGCACTACCTGCTGGTCAACGCCGACCGGGTGGTCAGCAAGGCGCAGATCCTCGACCACGTCTGGCGGTACGACTTCGGCGGCGACGCTCGCATCGTCGAGTCCTACATCTCCCTGCTGCGCCGCAAGGTCGACACGGTCGATCCGCCGCTCATCCACACCCTGCGCGGGTTCGGCTACTCCCTGCGACTGCCGAGATCGTGAGGCGGCTGATGCGCGGGCCGAAGCGCTGGTCACTGCGAGCCCGGCTGCTGGCCGGGGTGCTCGCGCTGGTCTGCGCCGGCTTCGTCGTCGCCGACATGGCCAGCGTGTCGCTGCTGCGCATGTACATGATCCAGCAGATCGACGACCAGCTCGACCTCGCCATGCACGACCTCACCGCACGCGACCGGAGCGAGTTCACGCAGGACGAGGTCGACAAGTTCACCAAGGACAAGGCCGAGGGCCGGTCCTTCTTCGACGCGTACGTCCTGGAGCTGCGGGACAACGACGGCGGCGTCCAGGCGCAGTACGGCCGGGACCAGCGCGGCGGGCCCGCCCTGCCGCGCCTGGACATCGAGTCGGTGCGGCGGCTGGCCGGCAAGCCGTTCTTCGTGCCCAACGAGGTCTCCTACCACCGGCACCCTGGATACCAGGTGCTGGTGGGGGAGCGGCTCGACGGCACGGGCAGCGTCGTCATCGCGTACGACCTCACCGGGGTGGCCAAGACGATGGCCCGGCTCGGGGCGATCGAGATCGCGGTGACGCTCGCGGTGCTCGGGCTGGCCACCGCGCTCGGGGTATGGGTGATCCGGATGGGCCTGCGGCCGCTGACCGAGGTCGAGCAGACCGCCGAGGAGATCATCGCGGGCGGCGACCTGTCCCGCCGGGTGCCCGAACAGGTTGCCCCGCGCACCGAGATGGGACGGCTGTCACGCACCCTCAACACGATGCTGGCCCAGATCGAGGGCTCGTTCGCCGAACGCACCGAGTCCGAGGCGCGGCTGCGCCGCTTCGTCGCGGACGCCTCGCACGAGCTGCGCACCCCGCTCACGGGCATCCGGGGCCTGGCCGAACTGCACCGCCAGGGCGTGGTCACCGACCCGGCCGAGGTCTCCGCGCTGCTGGCCCGCATCGAGACCGAGGCGACCCGGATGGGCCTGCTCGTCGAGGACCTGCTGATGCTGGCCCGGCTCGACGAGCAGCGGCCGCTGCGCAGCGAGCCCGTCGACCTGGTGCCCATCGCCGCCGACGCCATCGAGTCCGCGCAACTGCGCGAGCTGGACCGGCCGCTGCGGCTGGAGCTGCTCGACGGCGAGCCGCCCGTCGTCCTCGGCGACGAGGACCGGCTCCGTCAGGTGGTCACGAACCTGCTCGGCAACGCCCTCACCCACACCCCGGCGGGCACGCCGGTGACGGTGCGGGTCGGCGTCGAGGGCGACCGGGCGGTGCTCCAGGTCATCGACAGGGGCCCCGGCCTGTCCCCGGCCCACGCCGAACGGGTCTTCGAGCGCTTCTACCGCGCCGACCCGGCCCGCGCCCGCGATTACGAGCGCTCGCCGGCGGCCGGGTCCGGGCTGGGCCTGTCCATCGTGGCCGCCCTGATCGCCGCCCACGGCGGCGAGGTCTGCCACCGTCCCACCCCCGGCGGCGGCGCCACCTTCCGCATCACCCTCCCCCTCTTCCCCGCCTGACCCTCCGCCTTGGACGAAGGAAGGGCACCTTCCCGCCGCCGTAGGTAAAGGAAGGGAAGCAGAAGTTGATCATGAAGTTGTGGTTGCGACACGCCGCTGAGCCGTGCCATAGGTTCATGATCAACGCGGGTGGGTGGGGAACCTTAAGTGCGGGTTAAAGATCGGCGGTGACCTCTTGTGTGGTCGGGGTCACCGGATTAACTTTTAGCAAACTTAACTAAAGGTTTCTCCATAGCTGCTCTTCGCCCCAGGAGGGTGATCGTGCAACGTAAACCGCTTCTCAACATCTTCGTCGCCGTGGCGACGGCGCTGGTCGGGACCGCTGTCGCCGTCGCGGTGTCGGGCACCGCCGGTGGTGCCGCGGTCGACCACAACGCCTGCCGACCGGACGGTCTGTACCAGACGCCCGGCGTGACCGTGCCCTACTGCGACGTCTACGACACCAACGGCCGCGAGTCGATGGGGGCGGGCCACCCGCGCCGCATCATCGGCTACTTCACCAACTGGCGCACCGGCAAGAACGGCGCCCCGGCGTACCTGGCCAACCAGATCCCATGGTCGAAGGTCACGCACATCAACTACGCGTTCGCGCACGTTGACGGCACCAACAAGATCTCGATCGGCAACCCGACCGAGGCGAACAACGCCTCCACCAACATGACCTGGCCCGGCGTGGCCGGCGCGGAGATGGACCCGGCGTTGCCGTACACCGGGCACTTCAACCTGCTCAACAAGTTCAAGAAGCAGTACCCGGACGTCAAGACGCTGGTCAGCGTCGGCGGCTGGGCCGAGACCGGCGCGTACTTCGACGGCAGCGGCGCGCGGATCGACTCCGGCGGCTTCTACCGGATGACCACCAACACCGACGGCTCGATCAACACGGCCGGCATCAACACCTTCGCCGACTCCGTGGTGACGTTCCTGCGCACGTACGGCTTCGACGGCGTGGACATCGACTACGAGTACCCGACGTCCAACAAGGACGCCGGCCACCCGCTGGACTTCACCCAGTCCAACGCGCGCCGGGCCGGCCTGAACGCGTCGTACCAGATCCTGATGAAGGCGCTGCGGGAGAAGCTCGACACGGCCGCCGCGTCCGACGGCAAGTACTACATGGTCACCGTCGCGGCCCCGGCCTCCGGCTGGCTGCTGCGCGGCATGGAGTCGTTCCAGGCCACGCAGTACCTCGACTACATCAACATCATGTCGTACGACCTGCACGGCGCGTGGAACCAGTACGTCGGCCCGAACGCCTCCCTGTACGACGACGGCCAGGACAACGAGCTGACCGCGGGCGGGGTCTACAACGCCTACGCGGGCATCGGCTCGCTGAACACCGACTGGGCCTACCACTACTACCGCGGCGCGGTGCAGAGCGGGCGCATCAACATCGGCGTGCCGTACTACACCCGCGGCTTCCAGAACGTCACCGGCGGCACCAACGGCCTGTGGGGCACCGCGGCCAAGACGGCGAACTGCCCGATCGGCACGCAGAGCCCCTGCGGCAACGGCGCGATCGGCATCGACAACCTGTGGCACGACCTGGACACCGCGGGCAACGAGGAGCCGGCCGGCTCCAACCCGATGTGGCACGCCAAGAACCTGGAGAACGGCATCGCCGGCTCCTACCGGGCGGCGTACGGCCTCACCCCGGCGACCGACCCGGCCGACACGCTGACCGGCACGTACGTGCGCAACTACTCCTCGACCCTGGTCGCGCCGTGGCTGTGGAACGCGCAGAAGAAGGTCTTCCTGTCCACCGAGGACGAGCAGTCCATCGGGGTCAAGGCCGACTACGTGGTGAACAAGGGCATCGGCGGCATCATGATCTGGGAGCTGGCCGGCGACTACGCGTACGACTCGGCGGCCGGCGAGTACCGGATGGGCAACACGCTCACCAACACCATCGCCGCCAAGTTCGCCACCGCCTCGGCGTACGGCGCGAGCCGGTCGAACACGGCGCTGCCCGCCCAGACCATCAACGTGGACGTGCAGCTCGGCGGGTTCGCCCTGGGCGACTCGAACTACCCGATCAACCCGAAGCTGAAGCTGGTCAACAACACGACCACCACCATTCCCGGCGGGGCGGTGCTCGACTTCGACTACGGCACCTCGGCGCCGGGCAACATGAGCCAGCAGTCCGGCTGGACGATGGCGGTCACCCCGGGCCACACCGGCAACAACGTCGGCGGTCTCAAGGGCGACTTCCACCACGTGAAGCTGACCCTGCCGAGCTGGCAGACGGTGGCCCCGGGCGCGTCGATCGAGCTGACGCTCAACTACGTGCTGCCGATCGCGTCGCCGTCGAACTACACGCTCACCTTCGGCGGGCAGACCTACAACCTGGCCGTCAACCGCAGCCGGGGCGGGGTCGCGCCGACGGTGTCGCCCTCGGGCTCGGTCCCGCCGAGCGCGTCCGCGTCGCCGAGCACCCCGCCCGGCACCTGCACCGACCCGGTGTGGAGCCCGACGCAGATCTACACCGGCGGCAACCGGGTGTCGTACAACGGCCGCGCCTACCGTGCCCAGTGGTGGACGCAGGGCGAGACCCCCGGCGTCGCGTCGGTGTGGGTCGACCTCGGCCCGTGCACGGGCGGCAGCGCCTCGCCGTCGGCCTCGCCCAGCGCGTCGCCGTCGAGCAGCCCGTCGGTCTCGCCGAGCGTGTCGCCCAGCGCTTCGCCGAGCGCCAGCCCGTCCACCTCGCCCGGGGCCTACCCGGCGTGGGCGCCGAACACCGCGTACGCGGTCGGCACGCGGGTCACCTACGGCGGCCGGTCGTACCAGTGCCGCCAGGCGCACACCTCCATCACCGGCTGGGAGCCGCCGAACGTCGGCGCGCTCTGGCTGGCCCTGTAACCGGTCCGGCCCGGCGCGCCGCCCCTTCCAACCGGCGCGCCGGGCCGGC
>NZ_JBHTAC010000005.1:0-264986 GCF_042663325.1 Catellatospora aurea | reverse complement strand
GCCGATGGTACTGCAACGGGGACGTTGTGGGAGAGTAGGACACCGCCGGACAAACATCGCTGTTCAAGGCCCGACCATTCATGGTCGGGCCTTGACGCGTTTAAGGGCAAGGAAGGGCACCTTCACAACCTATCCGTCAGGCAAGGGCACCTTGTCAACGCCGCGTCTATTCGGGCCCCTGCCACGGGGCCCTTTTCCGTATCCAGGATCAGGGGCGTAGTAACTCCAGGAGACGTGTGGCCTGAGCCTCGACCGTGCCCGGCGGGTTGCGGTGGGCGTTCCGCCCCTCGGTCAGCACCAGCCGAAGCCAGAACATCGCCCACAGCCGGCGGCCCGCGCGCAGGCGAGTGCGGTCCACGTCGAATCGTGCGCAGAACGCCTCGATATCCGTCGTGCGCAGGGACAGATGCTCGGACAGGATCGCCAGTTCCATCGCGCGATCGGAGACCGCGGCATCCTCGAAGTCGACGATACGCACCCGTTCGCCGTCCCAGAGATAGTTCGGCAGGTGCGGATCACGGTGCCCGATGACCGTCGCGGCCGGCGGTCGGCTCAGCAGGTCCGGATCGGGGCCGTCCCACCAGGACATGGCAGCGTCGTAAGCCGCAGCGGCGACGACGTCGTCGGGTCGCGGCCCCTCGGTCAGCCGCCGCGCGAAACCGAGGTCGTCCGACCACGGCCAGGCCGCGGCCAGTTCGCCGTGCGGGATACGCCACAGCCGGGTGAGGGCCACGCCGAGCGCGAGCGACTGGGCGGTGCTCAGTCCGCCGGAGAGCGGCTCCCCGGGCAGCAGTGACATGGTCACCGTGGGCGGGTCTGCGGTGAGGTCGGCGTGCAGGGGCTCCGGCACCAGGTCGGGTTCATGCCGATGCGCCAGCCGGAGTGCCGTCCACTCGCGCAGGTGCTCATCCCGTTCCCAGGAGACGTAGCGCTTCGTGAGCCGCGTTCCCTCGACCGTCACATCATGGGTGTGCACCACGTCCGCGACGCTATCCGATCCCGATCACCGCTGGTGTCCCGCCGACCGAGGGCGCCGCCGTCCCCGTGATCGCGCCGTTCGAGATCTCACCGGTAATCGTCGAGCCGCCGCCGACACAGAACAGGGTGACAATCGCCATCGCAGTAGGGAGTTCGTATGGGCCCGCCGCCCGGCCGCGACGAAGGCTGGTTCACCAAGATCTATGACGAGCACTACCAGCAGATCCTCCGGTACGGCAGGCGTCGCCTGGCCGACGAGGACGGACCCGCCGAACTCGCGCAGGAGGTGTTCGCGGTTGCCTGGCGTCGGCGCGACGAGGTGCCCGAACACTGCCTGCCCTGGTTGTACGGGGTGTCTCGACGGCTGCTGGCCAATTACTGGCGAGCTGGCCGGTCCGCCGGGCGCCAGGTGCCGATCGCCGAGGCGGACGCCCTGCGGGTGCCGGGCTCGGCGGGCGCCGACGCGACGCTGGGGGTGGCCGACGTCAGGGCCGCCATGCGTTCGCTGTCCGACCTGGACCAGGAGATCCTCCGCCTGATCGGCTGGGAGGAGCTGACGGTCGCCGAGGCCGCGCAGGTGCTCGGCTGCAGCCGTACGACCGCGGCGGTGCGGCTGCACCGTGCCCGCGGACGGCTCACCGCTGCCATGTCTGCCCCACTCACCCCGTCCGTGCCGCTTCGCAAGCTGGCCCGATCGTGAAAGGACCTGAGATGTTTGGAGCACGGCGGACCCGTACCCTGCTCGGCCCTGCCGACCCGGCACGCCGCATGCCCCCGGAACCGCCCCGGCTCTCGGCCGCCGAGCTGATCGCCTGGGCCGAGGCGACAGCCGAGCCGAATACGCCGCGGAGAGGCGTGCGCCGCGATGCCCGACTGCCGCGGCGGATGGTTCTCGCGACCGGGGCGGTCACGCTCGCGGCCGGTGCCGTGGCGGTGATCGGGGCATCGGGTGTGCTCGTCGACGTGGAGCGTGGTCCCGCTGATCCGCCTGGCACAGCGGCGGGCCGGGTGCTCGTGCCGGTGGCGTACCAGCCGGGCACGGACGAGGCGGCCGGGCCCCGGCTGCGAGCGCTGGCCGACGGGCTGGTCGACGCCGCGTACGAGAGCAGCGCGGGCAGGTACACCTACCATCGCAAGCAGGTGTGGGGTGATCCGGTGATGACATCGCCCGACGGCCGGTTCTCGGTCGCCTTCTCCCAGGAGACGAAGGTCTGGTGGACTCCCGGCGAGCCGGGACGGCAGACCACCGTCATGGGCGTGCCGGAGTATCCGGACCAGGCATCGCGTGACCACTGGGCGAGCCGCCAGCCGGTCTCTGCGACGGCCTCGGCCGACGCGATCCCGCTGCCGCCGTTCGAGCCGGCGGCGCTGCCCTCGACCCGGCGGGAGCTGGCCAGGATGCTCAAGACCGAGCTGGGCGCGGCTGCCGTCGGCAAGGAGACCAGCAAGATCTTCGGCCGGTACGCCGTACCGCGGGCGATCCGCGCGGAGGTCCTGCGCGTCCTCGCCGACGTGCCGGGCTTCCGGTGGCGTGGCGAGGTGACCGACCGGGCGGGCCGCGCCGGGCTGGCGGTCACGTTCGACGACCGCGAGCACGGGCAGCAGCACCTGCTGATCTTCCACCCCCGCACGGGTGAGCTGCTCGCCTCGGAGCTGCTGACCCTCGGCCCGGTACGCATGAACGCCTACGAGCTGATCCTCGAAACCGGCCGCACCGACCGCCTCGGCTGACCCGCGCCTTGCCGGGCTACCCGATTCGGGTGGCCCGGCAGGGCGACCGCCGCGCGCAATCGATCATGAAGTTAGGGCAGCGACACACCGTCGAACACGCCCATAAGTTCATGATCAACGCGGAGGAGGGGGTCAGGGGCGGGTGAGGGTGGTGGTGCGGATGGTGGTCATGAGGGGGGCGGCTTCGGTGGGGGTGCGGCCGGGGAAGAGGGCCAGGGCGAGGCTGCCGTGGTCGGCCCAGCCGCAGACGGCCATGATGCCGTCGGGGGCGTCGGTGGCGCCGCACTTGAGGACGCCGCCCAGGTCGCCGGGGTCGTAGTCGGTGAGGCCGGTGACGCCGCCGGTCTCGTCCTCCATGAGTTTGAGCACCGTGTCGAGTTCGCGTTCGGGGCTGAACATGGTGGTGGTGCCGCCGAAGACCATGACGCTCTTGGCCGCGCCCTCGGCCGGGTCGGTGTAGATGCCGGTCGCCGTCGCGTCGAGTTCGATGCCGGCGGCGAGTGCCGTCAGCAGGTAGCCGGCGGTGTCCTTGGCGGCGGGGCTGTCGTCGCGGACCATCGTGCCGATCTTCTCGGGCATGGTGAGCTTCGCGTCGTTCTGCTGGGTGATCCGGATCAGCGTGGGGCCGAGCGTGAACGCCGCGGCGACCGCGCCCGCGCCGAGCACGGCCATGGCGGTGAGGGTCCAGCGTCGGCGCTTGCTGTGCGCGGCGGGCTCGTCCTCGGGCTCGACCGGGTCGGGGCCGGGCACCAGGCGCACAGCCGGCCGGGCGTACTGCGGGATCTCCACCGCTTCCGGCGCCGCCGATTCCTGGCGTACCTTCGCGTCCTGCTCTGACATGTGCCCACCTTCCGCCGACTCGCGGAGCCTAGCAAGCCGCAGCCTGCCAGCGGTGGACCCAACCGGCAGCGGCTGAATGACGCGCATGTGCCCTGCGTAGAATCGGCGGGTGACCGAACACAGCCAGCAGCCGCGCGAGCCGCGCGCCCCGTCCTCGTCCGAGCTTGCCGCCGCGTACCAGCCCGGCGAGGTAGAGCAGCGGCGGTACGAGCAGTGGGTAGCCGCCGGTCACTTCGACGCCGACGCGAAGAGCGACAAGCCGCCGTTCGCCATCGTGATCCCGCCGCCGAACGTGACGGGTTCGCTGCACGTGGGCCACGCGCTCGATCACACCATTCAGGACTCGCTGATCCGCCGCAAGCGTATGCAGGGCTTCGAGGCGTTGTGGCTGCCGGGCATGGACCACGCGGGCATCGCCACCCAGAACGTGGTGGAGCGCAAGCTCGCCGCAGAGGGTCTGTCGCGTCACGACCTGGGCCGCGAGACGTTCGTCGAGCGGGTGTGGCAGTGGAAGGCCGAGTCCGGTGGCGCGATCCTCGGGCAGATGCGCCGCCTCGGCGACTCCGTGGACTGGTCGCGTGAGCGCTTCACCATGGACGAGGGCCTGTCGCGGGCCGTGCAGACCATCTTCAAGAAGCTGTACGACGACGACCTGATCTACCGCGCCGAGCGCATCATCAACTGGTGCCCGCGCTGCCTGACCGCGCTGAGCGACATCGAGGTGGAGCACAGCGACGACGAGGGCGAGCTGGTCTCCATCCGGTACAGCGACGAGATCGTGGTCGCCACCACCCGGGCCGAGACGATGCTCGGCGACACCGCGGTGGCCGTGCACCCCGACGACGAGCGCTACAAGCACCTCATCGGCACCGAGGTGGAGCTGCCGCTGACCGGGCGGCGCATCCCGATCGTCGGCGACGCGCACGTCGACCCGGCGTTCGGCACCGGCTGCGTGAAGGTGACCCCGGCGCACGACCCGAACGACTTCGAGATCGGCCAGCGGCACCACCTGCCCTCGATCACGATGATGGACGAGCGGGCGATCATCACGGTGCACGGGCCGTTCCTGGGCCTGGACCGGTACGAGGCCCGCCCGGCCGTGGTCGCCGCGCTGCGCGAGCAGGGCCGGATCGTGGCGGAGAAGCGCCCGTACGTGCACGCGGTGGGGCACTGCTCGCGCTGCAAGACGACGGTCGAGCCGCGGCTGTCGCTGCAGTGGTTCGTCAACACCGGCCCGCTGGCCAAGGCGGCCGGGGACGCGGTGCGCGACGGCCGCACCAAGATCGAGCCCGCGGAGCTGTCGAAGCGCTACTTCGCCTGGGTGGACAACATGCACGACTGGTGCATCTCGCGCCAGCTGTGGTGGGGCCACCGCATCCCGGTCTGGTACGGCCCGGACGGCGAGGTCGTCTGCGTCGGTCCCGACGACGAGGTGCCCAGCGGTGACGGCTGGCGTCAGGACGAGGACGTGCTCGACACGTGGTTCTCCTCGGCGCTGTGGCCGTTCTCCACGCTGGGCTGGCCCGAGCAGACCGCCGACCTGGCCAAGTTCTACCCGACCAGCGTGCTGGTCACCGGCTACGACATCCTGTTCTTCTGGGTCGCCCGGATGATGATGTTCGGGCTCTACGCGATGGACGGGAAGCAGCCGTTCGACGTCGTGGCGCTGCACGGCATGGTCCGTGACCAGTACGGCAAGAAGATGTCCAAGTCGTTCGGCAACGTCGTCGACCCGCTGGACTGGATCGAGCGCTTCGGCGCCGACGCGACCCGGTTCACCCTGGCCCGCGGCGCGAACCCGGGCTCGGACGTGCCGGTCAGCGAGGAGTGGTGCCAGGGCTCGCGCAACTTCTGCAACAAGCTCTGGAACGCCACCCGGTTCGCCCTGATCAACGGCGCGCACACCGACGGCGAGCTGCCCACCGAGCTGTCGACGATCGACCGCTGGATCCTGTCCCGGCTGCAGCACACCATCACCGAGGTCGACGAGTACTTCGAGAACTACGAGTTCGCGAAGGTCTGCGACAGCCTGTTCCACTTCGCCTGGGACGACGTCTGCGACTGGTACGTGGAGCTGGCCAAGCCGGTGCTGACCGGCGACGACGCCGCCGCGGCCGAGCGCACCCGCCGGGTCCTCGGGCACGTGCTCGACCAGCTGCTGCGCCTGCTGCACCCGGTCATCCCGTTCGTCACCGACGAGCTGTGGTGCGCCCTGAACAAGGTCGAGGGCGACGCCTCGGTCATGGTCGCGTCCTGGCCGGCGGCGAACCCGGCACTGATCGACGACGCGGCCGAGGCCGAGCTGGAGACGCTGCAGCGGGTCGTCACCGAGGTGCGCCGCTTCCGCGCCGACCAGGGCCTCAAGCCGGGTCAGCGGGTGGCCGCGCAGCTCGACGGGCTGGCCGCGGCCGGCATCGCCGCACACGAGCCGCTGATGCGCTTCCTGGCCCGCCTGGACGTGCCCGGTGACGGCTTCACGGCCACCGGCACGGTCGCGGTCGCGGGTGGTGTGACGGTGTCGCTGGACACCCGGGGCAGCATCGACGTGGCCGCCGAGCGGGCCCGCCTGACCAAGGACCGGGCCGCCGCGGAGAAGGAGATCTCGCAGGCCACGGCGAAGCTGGGCAACGAGGGTTTCTTGGCCAAGGCGCCGGAGCAGGTGGTGGCGAAGCTGCGCGAGCGGCTCGCCACGGCACAAGCCGACGTGACCCGCATCGACGCGGCGCTCGCACAGCTAGGGTGACATTCGTGAGCTCTTCCGCTCAAGACGGACAGGACATGTCGTACGCCGAGGTGGAGGCCGCGCTGGACCGGCGCGGCTTCACCCGCATGGTCTTCGACCTCGGCCGCATCGAGGACCTGCTGGACGTGCTCGGCAGCCCGCAGCGGGCGTACCCGTCGATCCATCTGACCGGCACCAACGGCAAGACCTCCACCGCCCGCATGATCGACAGCCTGCTGCGCGCGCACGGGCTGCACACCGGCCGGTACACCAGCCCGCACCTGGAGACGGTCCGGGAGCGGATCAGCCTGGACGGGCAGCCGGTCGACGAGGAGCGCTTCGCCGCGGTGTACGCCGAGGTCGGCCCGCTGGCCGAGCTGATCGACGCGCGCAGCGACGAGCCGCTGACCTACTTCGACATGACCACCGCGCTGGCGTTCGCGACGTTCGCCGACGCGCCGGTGGACGTGGCCGTGGTCGAGGTCGGCCTCGGCGGCGCGGAGGACGCGACCAACGTGATCCAGGCCGGCGTCGCCGTGATCACGCCGATCGGGCTGGACCACACCGAGTGGCTCGGCGACACGATCGCCGACATCGCGCTGGCCAAGTCGGGCATCGTGCACGAGGGCGCCACGCTGATCTGCGCGCTGCAGCCGGAGGAGGCGATGGAGCCGATCCTGGAGCGCTGCGCCGAGGTCGGCGCGACCGTCGCGCGGGAGGGCCGCGAGTTCGGCGTCATCGAGCGCAATCTCGCGCTCGGCGGGCAGGTGCTGACGCTGCAGGGCCTGGGCGGGGTGTACGACGAGATCTTCCTGCCGCTGCACGGCGCGCACCAGGCGCAGAACGCCGCCCTGGCGCTCGCCGCGGTCGAGGCGTTCCTGGGCGCGGGCAAGGACCGGCAGCTGGAGGTGGAGCTGGTCCGCGAGGGCTTCGCGTCCAGCTCGTCGCCGGGCCGGCTGGAGCGGGTGCGCAACGCGCCGACGGTGCTGGTCGACGCGGCGCACAACCCGCACGGCATGGCCGCCACGGTCGCGGCGCTGACCGAGGAGTTCTCGTTCCGCCGGCTGGTGGCGGTGGTCGCCATGCTCGGCGACAAGGACGCCGAGGGTGTGCTGGAGCTGCTGGAGCCGGTCGTCGACGAGCTGGTGTGCGCCCGCAACTCCTCACCGCGGGCGCTGCCCGCCGAGGAGCTGGCGGAGATCGCGTACGAGATCTTCGGGGAGGACCGGGTGCACGTGCACGCCGAGCTGCCCGACGCGATCGAGGCCGCGGTGACCCTGGCCGAGGCGGACATCGACGCCGGCATCAGCGGCGTCGGCGTGCTGATCACCGGCTCCGTCGTCACCGTCGCCGACGCCCGTAAGCTGTTTCAGCGATGAGTGAGCAGCACGGGGAGCGCGGATGACCGAGCACAGCCACCCGGGTGAGGCCCCGGCGGGCTCGACACCGGAGGGCCCGGCCGGGCACAAGCCGGGCGAGGCCCGCGAGCGGGACATGCAGCTGAGCCTGGGCGGCAAGCCCAGCGGCCTGCGCAACCCGACGAAGGCCGTGCGCGGCCTGGGCGCGGGCACGCTGGTGCTGGAGGCGCTGGTGCTGCTGCTCGCGCTGATGCCGATCTGGGTGCTGCGCCCGCCGGGCGGCAGCATGGCCGCGGTGACCGTGGCGCTGGTCGCCGTCGTGGTGGCGATGGCGCTGACCGCCACCCTGCGCTTCCCGTGGGGTTGGCACCTGGTCTCGGTGTTCCAGGTGGCCCTGCTGCTGCTGGGCTTCCTGCACTGGGCGTTCGCGGTGGTCGGCGTCGTGTTCGGGCTCACCTGGGCGTACGTGCTGTACGTGCGCCGGACCGTGGCCCGCTAGGCGCGGGCCTTCCACTCGATGACCGCGATGCCGTGGCCGTCGGGGTCCTTGAACGAGGCCGCCCACAGTTCGAGGCGCTCGCCGTGGTTGACGACCCGCGGGGCGTAGGTGAACTTGACCCCGCGCACCCTCAGCTCCCGGTAGACCGCGTCGATGTCGCCGACCTCCAGGTTGAGGTGCACGTGGCGGCGGTTGACCGGGGTCAGCTCGGGAGTCGTGCGCAGCACCAGCCGAGTGTCGCCGGAGGCGAGCACCAGGTTGCCGGGCCCGCCGTCGATCTCGTAGAAGCCGAGCAGGTCGTGGTAGAAGACACGGGACCGGTCCAGGTCGGTGACCAGCAGTGTGATGCCGATGCCCTGGATCGACCCGGCGGAGGCGGGGCGGGCGTGCGGTGACGCGACGAGCAGGTCGTCGATGCCGGCTCCGGCCGGGGGCGGTAGCGCCACAGGGCCGGTGAGGGTGTCCGAGATCGCGGGTGCGGCCGGTTCCGGCACGTCCGCGAAGTCGATCACGTCGACGGAGGCGAAGTCCGGCGACTCCTGGTCCATCGGCGTGCGGGGTCCGGGCACGTCGCCGCTGTACAGCTCGCCCTCCAGGACGGCGACCGGCGCGGGCTCCTCGCGTGGCGCGGGCGCGCGGCGGTGCGGGCTCGGCTGGCGGCGGGGCAGCGGATCCGCGGCGGGCACCGCGTCGAGGTCGATCGGGTCGTCGTCGCGGAAGCCGGCGTAGGTGTCGTCGGACCCGCGGTGGTCGTCGTGACCCGGGTCGCCGTAGTGGCCGAGGTCGTCGTCGTGGTGCGGGTCGTCGAAGTGCGGATCGTCGTAGTCGTCGCCCGGGTCGTGGTAGAACTCGTCGTCGCCGTGGTCGAACGCCTGCTCGTAGCGCTCGCCGTGGGTGCCGACCTTCTCCCACTGGATCTTGATGCGGCGCGCGTCCGCGACGGCGACCAGGGCGGGCAGCGTGTCGCCCGCGTCCGGCCACTTCAGCACCGGGACCCGCGGGTCGTTCATGATGACGGTCTGGCCGGGGTGGCCGGGCGCGTCCACCAGCACCTGCATCTCGCAGCGGCCGAACTCGGCGCTCAGCGGCGGCTCGGAGGCCTTCACCACGTGCACGGTGCCGGCCACGTACGCCTTGTCGGCGCCGAGCATCGACGCGGTGGTGAGCAGGGCCACGGCGACGACGACCATCGCCGCGCCGACCGCCCCCAGCGGCCAGCTGCCCAGACCCGCGGACATCGAGATGACGAACAGGCCCAGCGCGCCGAGGCACACGGCGGTGGTCACCCGCCCGGGCCGGACCGGTTTGCGCCCTAACCGTGCCAACGCGTGCCTCCCCGAGCGCTGTGTGCACGACCACAGCGCGCCGCCTCCCCGCAACGCTGTGTCTTCAATCCATGACCTTAGGCGGGTCCGTCGATCGAGGAAAGTGCAGTTCGGTAGGCTGATGAGCCCACCTCGTGTTGCCGCAGGTGGGGACATGTGTCGCCTTCAAGGAGGAAGTTCGTGGCGGAACGTTCGCTCGTGCTGATCAAGCCGGACGCGGTGCGCCGCGGCCTGGTCGGGGAGATCATCTCGCGTTTCGAGCGCAAGGGGCTGACCCTCGACGCGCTCATGCTGCGCACGATGGACTCCGACCTCGCCGACGCGCACTACGCCGAGCACGTCGAGAAGGCGTTCTACCCGCCGCTCAAGGCCTACATGACCGCCGGCCCGCTGGTCGCCGCGATCGTGTCCGGCGACGAGGCCATCGCGGTGATCCGCCTGCTGGTCGGCGCGACCGACGGCCGGGCCGCGGCCGCGGGCACCATCCGCGGCGACTTCTCGCTGTCCAACCGCGAGAACCTGGTGCACGCCTCCGACTCGGCCGAGTCCGCCGAGCGCGAGATCAAGCTCTGGTTCCCCGAACTGTCGTAGCCCGTCCCTACGGTGGCCGCCATGTCGGTAGCCACCTACTCGTATCCGGGGCCCTCCGCGCTGACCGCGGAGGGTCTCGCGTTGCAGACGTCCGGCGGGTGCGGCGCGCACCCCCGGTTCTTCGACGGGTTCATGACCACCCCGCAGACCGTCGCGGTCGGCCTGCTCGCCGTCGCCGAGGTCGCCCGCGCCCGCTACTTCCAGCGCACCGACTGGGTCAGCCTCGACCCGGTGGTCACCGGCAGCGAGGACATGTTGCGGTTCGAGTCGTTCAGCGGCTGCTGCGGGGTGTACGCCCGGATGGACGTGCTGCCGTCAGGTCTGGACGGTGAGCGCCCCGAGCACGGCACCACCAACGTCGACGTGAACGTGCCGCTGCAGCTCGCGCTGGCCCGCGTCGGCGGCCTCGACCCGCTGCACCTGGCCGTCGGCCCCCAGGACCTGACCGTGTCCACCATGGACGGCTCCGTGGTCGAGCGCAAGGTGCCGCTGCCCGGCCGCTGGCTGCGCGGTTTCGCGCAGGTGCACGCGGTCACCGCGGGCATGGAGCCACGGGTGCGGATCAACGCAGCGGCGGCCGCCGAGTTCCTGCGCCGCCTGCCCAAGGACCGCAGCACGCTGTGGGCGGTGCCCGCCGGGCAGGGCCTGCGGCTGACCGCCCGGCCCGTGCCGGGAGCCGTCTGCCTGACCGGCGCGGACCGGCTCGGCGCGCTGCGCGGGCTGCTACGGCACGCCACCGCCCTCACGGTGTACGGCCCGGCCGTGCGCCCCGGCAGCGCCGCCGTCGCCTCGGTGTGGGAGCTGGAGACCCCGACCCTGCGGCTGTCGCTGACGCTGTCGCCCGAGCCGTACCGCGGCTTCTCCGGCGAGGGCGCGGTGCTGTCCGCGCTGGCCTCCGACGACGCCGCCGACGCGGCCGACCGGATCAGCGAGCTGCTCAGCCTCGCGCCCACCCTCGACGCCGACGCGCTGGCCACCGCCACCGACCTGACCCCGGCGCAGGTCCGGTCCGGGCTCGCGCTGCTGGGCACCGCCGGGCGCGTCGGCTACGACGTCGCCGAGGCCACCTACTTCCACCGCGTGATGCCGTTCGGCACCGCGGCCGCCGAGAAGCTCAACCCGCGGCTGGCGGGGGCGAAGGCGCTGCTGGAAGCCGGGGCGGTGACCGTGTCCGGCGACGTCGCCGCGGTACGCGGCACCGAGGGCGTGTACCAGGTCCGGCTGGTCGACGGCGCTCCGGCGGGCTGCACCTGCCGGTGGTGGGCCAGGCACCGCGGCGACCGGGGACCCTGCCGGCACCAGCTCGCGGTGCGTATCACGGTGTCGCAGGAGGTGCCGGCGTGAGCGCGGAGGAGCTGCACCGGGCCGTCGACGCGGCCGACGTGGCCGCCGTCGTGGCCTGGGTGCGCCAGGCCGGCGAGAAGCAGCGCCTCGCGGCGTTCGCCGGACTCGCCGCCGCCGCGAGGCAGGACGAGGACTGGCAGACCTCGCAACGGCGGGCCCCGGCCCGGATCGTCGCGCTGTTGGGCTGCGCGTCCACCGCGAAGAAGGTCGTGACCGTGCTGCATCGCGGCCAACTGCGGTGGGGACTGCGGGCCGCGCAGCCCGGCCCGGTGCTGGAGGTGCTGCGGTTGCGGCAGGTGCCGTGGCTCGGCGAGTTCGCGCAGCTGATGGCCGACCGGCTGCCCCTCGAGGGGAGCTGGGGCGCGTTCGGCCACTGGCGGCTGGTGGACGTCCTGGTCCGGGAGAGCGGCTGTGCCGTGCCGACCGGTGAGGCGTTCACCGCCTGCTGGATCGACGCGATGCGGGACGCGTCCGACGCCGACGCCGCGCTGCGGGACAGCCCGTACACGGCGGCGCTGGTGCCGATGCTGTTCACGCACGACCGGCTCGGCTCGCGGCTGGACTACGAGTACGCGCCGGACGCGCGCGGGTTCGTGCCCGCCCTGATCCGGCTGGGTGCGGGCGACGCCGCCGTGCGCCGGCTGCTCGTCGAGGGCTGCCGGGCACGGCTGCTGCGCGGGGGCAAGCCGGGGGAGCTGCGCGCGTACACCCGGCTGCACGAGGCGCTGGCGGTGACCGCACCGGAGGCGGCGGCCGGGGCCGGTGACTACCTCCGCCTGGTGGAGGCCGGCAACTCCACGGTCGCGGGTATGGCGGTGAAGGCGTTGCGAGGCGCCGACGAGGCCGGGGTGCTGGCCTGGGACACCCTGCGCGAGGTCGCTGAGCTCGCGCTCGCCCGGCCGGAGAAGACGCTGGTCAAAGCACAGACGACGTGGCTGCGTCAGGTGGCGCGACGTCGGCCGGAGCACGCGGCGGAGATCGCCGCGCTGCTGTCGGGTCCGGCGTCGCCCGCGGCCGGGCCGGTGCCGGCGGCGCTGCCGGTGCCCGTCGCGGCACCGCTGGGATCGCCGCTGGGCAGCCTCGCGGAGCTGGCCGAGGAGGTGTCGGCGCTGCTCGCGGGGGACCGGTCGGTGCCGACCGTGGAGCGGGTGCTGGCCGCGATCGCGTACTGGCGGGTGAACGACCAGGAGGCGCTGGCGCGTACCGTGCGGCCGCTCGTGGGCGCTGACCGGGCCTGGTGGGGCAGGCTCGCCGAGCAGCTGCGCGCGGTGCTGAACGCGGTGGCCGTGGTGGACACCCGGCCGGACCGGCTGCGGCAACTCGCCGCCCGGTTCCGCGGCGACGGTGCGACGCCGGCCCAGTTGCTGCGCAAGATGCGCGGCAACGGCAACGGCCTGCACCTGGTCCTCGCGGCCCGGCTCGCGGAGATGGCAACACAGCTGGTCGGCCGGCCGGTGCCGCTGCTCATGGCGACGCCGACGCACGCCAACGGCCTGCTGGAGCCCGCTGAACTGCTGCGGCGGCTGGAGCAGGCCGAGCGCGACGGGTGGCAGCCGTGGCCGCTGGACTTCGAGCAGGCCCTGCTGCGCCTGCCCCGCGAGACCGATCCTCAGGTGGTCACCGCTGCGCTGCGGCTGCGCTCGCCCGCGGGGGCCGCTTTCGCCAGGTGGATCAGCGGACCGGTGCCCGACCCTGTGTCACTGCGGCGGGAGCAGCTCGCGGACCCCAGGCGGACGATCTGGAACTGGCAGGACCAGCCGAGCGTCCGCCGGGTGGTGGCGCTCGACCCGCCCGACCCCGCCGGACCGCTGGTCCGTGAGGTTATGACGGTCGTCGGGGACGACCGCCCCACCAGCTCACCCGGGGACATCGAGGAGCCGCAGTTGTGGACGGCCGCGCTGCCGTCGCACCGGGAGGTGGTGGCCGCCTCGGCGCTGCCGATCCTCGCCGCCAACGCGGACCTCGACTTCGACGGCGGGGGCCTGCTGCCGGCCCACCTCGCCGAGTGCGGGGGACCGGTCGGCCCGGCGGTGCACCTGGCCCTGGCGTACGGCCTCGCCGCGCGCTCGGCGGCCGACCGGATCGCCGCCGTCGACGGACTGCTGGGCCTGGCCGCGACCGGGGACCTCGACGCGGCGGCGGTCGGGCGGGAACTGGGCGAACTGGCCGCGGCGGGGGTGCTCAAGGTGAACCGGTTCGCGTCGGCGCTGGACGAGGCCGCGCAGGCGGGCGCGGTCGCCGGCGTCTGGGCGATAGCCGTCGCGGCGCTGGTGCCGCTGGTCGAGCTGGACAAGGCGCGCCCGGCCACGGCCGACCTGATGGCGCTCGCGGTCCGGTGCGGCCGTGCCTGTGGGGCCGCGCACCTGCCGCCCGAGGTCTCGGCGCTGGCCGAACGAGGTGGTTCGAGTCGCCTGGTCGCCCAGGCCCGCGAGCTTCGGGCACTGGTCGCGGCGTGACCGCCCGGTTGCCTGGCAGCGCCGGCCGACGGCCTGCGGGACACACAGCCGGCTGAGCGTTCGCCGCGGGCCGAGTGGTTCGCGGCGAACGCCTGATGGACGGCTGCGGTGCAGTTCAGGGCTGGTGAAGAGTTAAGAAGGGCACCTTCTTCTACGCATGGCGCGAAGAAGGCGCCCTTCCTTTGTGGAGGGTCAGCCCTTGCCGTTGCTGACGCTGGTGTTGGTGAGGATGATCTCCGTGTCGGCGGCGACCTTGCTGCCGGCCTTCACGGACTGCTTGACGACCTTCCAGCTGACGAGCAGCGTCAGGTCCTTGCCGTCCTCGCCGACGAACTTCACGTTGGTGAAGCCGGCGTCGGCCAGGATCTTCTCGGCGTCGGTGGCCTTCTTGCCGACCACGTTCGGCACCGCGATCAGCGTCGGCCCGGCGGTGGGCGACGGCGACGGGGCGGCGGTCGGCGACGCGGCCGCGCTCGGGCTGGCGGCGGCGCTGGGGCTGGCCGCGGCGCTCGGGCTGGCGGCCGGGGGCGCGACGGTGGCGGTGGCGACCGCGGACGGGGACGCCGACGGGTCCACATCCTTCTTCTGCCACCACTTCATGTACGCGAAGCCGCCGCACAGCAGCAGGAGCAGGATCAGGAGCAGCAGGAGGAGCAGGAGCAGCCAGCGCTTGCGGCCGCCCTTGTCGTCGTCGTCCTTGTCGTTCTTGTCCTTGTCGTCCGCGCCGTGCGCCGGCTTGTAGTCGCCGCCCTTGTCATCGGCCGGCGGCGGGGTCGGGGCGGGGGTGGTGTTCTCGTCGGGGTCTGACACGTCAGGTGCCTCTCGATATCCGATGTGTACTCACGCAGCAGCACGTATGCAAACATCGGCCATGATGGCGGTCCACGCAGCTCCGGTCACTAGACCGCTGGTAGCGTCCGCAACCGCCGAACGGTCAGCCATCGACCCAGGCAGCGGCGGAGACAGGGCGGCGCGGCTTCCGTGCCTGCTGAGGGCCCGCAGGTGGCGAACATGTCGATCACTGTCGGATTCCAGCCTGGATACGGCGGCGGCTCCACACCTTCGACCCCTCGACCCATGATCGTTCGACTTGCCTGGCACCTGTGCGTATCTTGAGCCCGCTTTCGCCCACCTGCCTGGCAAGTCGAACGATCATGGTGTGGGATGCGCCCGTACGACATGTCGGGAGCGCTATCGTGCTACTGGGCTAGTAGCATTGAAGGATGCTGCTGCAGACCCCGAAGCTCGACGCCGACGATCTGCGCGTGCTGGGCGAGATCGACCAGATGCGCGCGGACCTGCAACTGCACGTCCGCGCCCGCCCGCACTGGACCGGCCAGCTGCGCCGCCAACTGACGGCGGCTGCCATCCAGGGCTCGAACACCATCGAGAAGATCACGATCGGCATGTCCGACGCGCGCGCCGTGGTCGAGGGCCAGCCCATGTCGGTGGACGTGGCCGACGACACGCAGCTGGCGATCCGCGGTTACCGGGACGCGCTCACCTATGTGCAGCAGGCTCCGCACATCGCCGACTTCGAATACCACCGCTCGCTGCTGTCGGCGCTGCATTTCATGATCGTCAAGTACAACATGTCGAAATGGCCTGGTCGCTACCGCAGCGGGGGCATCTTCGTGACTGGCTCCGACCCGTTGCGGCCGGCCTACACCGGGCCCGATCCTGAGCTGGTCCCTGGGCTCATGGACGAACTCATCGACTGGCTCAACACGGGGGATCTGGATCAGCCTGCGCTGGTGCGGGCGGCGATGGCGCACCTCAATCTGGTCTCCATCCACCCGTGGCGCGACGGTAATGGCCGGATGGCGCGCTGCCTGCACACGCTGGTGCTGGCCCGGGACGGGGTGCTCGCGGCCGAGTTTTCCTCGATCGAGGAGTGGCTGGGCCACGAGATCAACACGTTGGCCTACTACCAGGCGCTGCAGAGCCGGGGTGAGACGTTCCAGCCCGACGCCGACTGCCACACCTGGCTACGGTTCGTGCTTTCCGCGCATCATCAGCAGGCGCAGACCGTGCAGGCGCGGGTCGACTACACGGTGGTGTTGTGGCGGGCGCTGGAGGCGGTGGTGGCCGAGCGAGGGCTGCCGGAGCGGACGGTGTCCGCGTTGTACTCGGCCGCGCTGGGCGAGCTGCGGCGAGCCACCTACCAGGGGGACGAGGATCTCAGCCGGGATCAGGCCATCCGGGACGTGCAGGCGCTGGTGAAGAACGGGCTGGTCCGGGCGAAGGGCAACGCCGTCACCCGGGTGTACCTGATCGACGGCGTCGCCCGGGAGGCGCACCTGGCGGCGATGGACGCGGTGCGCAAGCCGATGCGGGAGCCGTACCGGCGCTGAGGTGGCACGCCGGGGGGATTGACATCGATCTTTGCCACTTGTGTAATGGATCGTGAACCCATCGTGATGATGGCCAGCGCTGCGTGCGCCGCCATCTGCCCCCCGTGCACCGCCTCCCGGAACGGAGGACCGCCGTGTTCGCCATCCCCCCGGTCGACTGCCCCCTCGCCTCCCGTCTGTCGCCGCACGTGGCGCTCGCCGAACAGGACCTCACCGGCTGGGCCCGCAAATGCGGCCTGATCAGCGACGGCGACGGGCAGAGCTGGCTGGCCGGCGAGGCGTACGCCGGACATGCCGGTCGGATCTTCCCCGACGCGCGGCCGGACGACCTCGCCCTGCTCGCCATGATCTTCGCCTGGTTCTACCTGGTGGACGACGTCTGCGACGGCACGGCGCACCCCGAGCCGCCCCGGCTGCGGCGTTTCGTGACGGAGCTGCTGGCCCTGCTGCACGGCTCCGACCGCCCGACCGAGGTGTTCGCGGGCCCGGCCCGGCTGATGCTCACCGAGATCTGGGCCGTGCTGCGCGAGCGCATGCCCGACGCCTGGCAGGCCCGCTTCACCGACGCGGTGGCGGTGCACCTCGACGGCGTGCTCACCGAAGCGGAGAACAAGGCCGCGGGCCACCTGCCCGGCGTCGACGAGTACGTCGAGCTGCGCCGGGCGGCGTCCGCGGCGGAGGTCTCGCACCTGCTCACCGAGCTGGCCACGCACACCCACCTGCCGGACGCGATCTACCACCATCCGGCGCTGCGCGAGGTGCGGCTGGCCGGCACGGACCTGCTGTCCTGGTTCAACGACCTGTACTCGCTGGACAAGGACATCGCGACGGCGGGCGGGCACAACCTGGTGCTGGCGATCTCGCACGAGCGGCGGGTGTCCATCGAGGCGGCGGTGCAGGAGGCGGTGGACATGTGGCAGGAGCGCATGGACGGCTTCGCCCCGCTGCGGGCCCGGGTGCCGTCGTTCGGCGCCCAGTTCGACCCGGCGGTGCACGCCCACCTGGACGGGGTGGCCGGTTCGGTGCGGGGCACGCTGGACTGGACCGTGGTCAGCGGGCGCTACCGGGGCGAGACCCGGTAGGGCGACTCACCGGAAACCCGGTGGACGGTCGGGGGTGCGGCGGCGGTAACCTGGAGCGCACAGGCATCGACCCGGCCATCACCGGTGAGCCTCCGGAAGAACAGGCCGCAGGGCCTCAGTAGAACCGGACGGGACGGCCCGTCACAGCCGACACGAGCGGTCCGCCGTGCACCTGCGGCGGGCAAGCGAGGTGGTACCGCGGGCCCCGGCTCGTCCTCGCACTGTGAGACGACAGTGACGAGTGTGACGAGGAGCCCGCGATGGCTTACCCACTGCATGACGCCGCCGCTGACGGCGTGTCCGCCAGCCCGGACCTACCCGCCCTGGAGCGGCGCGTGCTCGACTACTGGGCCGCCGACAAGACGTTCGCGGCCAGCGTGGAGCAGCGCGACGCCGGGGCGAAGGGGTCGAACGAGTTCGTCTTCTACGACGGCCCGCCGTTCGCCAACGGCCTGCCGCACTACGGCCACCTGCTGACCGGCTACGTCAAGGACGTGGTGCCGCGTTACCAGACCATGCGCGGCCGCCGGGTGGAGCGCCGGTTCGGCTGGGACACCCACGGCATGCCGGCCGAGGTTGAGGCGGAGAAGCAGCTCGGCATCACCACCAAGGCCGAGATCCTCGACATGGGCCTGGCCGAGTTCAACGAGGCCTGCCGCACCTCCGTGCTGCGCTACACCAACGAGTGGGAGCGGTACGTCACCCGGCAGGCCCGCTGGGTCGACTTCGCCAACGACTACAAGACCCTCGACCTGGACTACATGGAAAGCGTCATGTGGGCCTTCAAGACCCTGCACGACAAGGGCCTGGTGTACGAGGGCTTCCGGGTGCTGGCGTACTGCTGGCGCTGCGAGACGCCGCTGTCCAACACCGAGACCCGGATGGACGACGTCTACAAGGACCGGCAGGACCCGACCCTGGCGGTGAAGTTCCAGCTGGACAGCGGCGAGAAGGTCGCGGTGTGGACCACCACGCCGTGGACCCTGCCGAGCAACCTGGCGCTGGCCGTCGGCCCGGACATCGACTACGCGGTGATGGAGAAGGACGGCGAGAAGCTGCTCCTCGGTGCCGCCCGGGTCGGCTACTACGCCAAGGAGCTGGAGGGCTACGAGCAGACCGGCACCGTCAAGGGCGCGGATCTGGTCGGCAAGCGGTACACGCCGCTGTTCCCGTATCTGGTGGACCACGCTGGGGAGAACGCGTACCAGGTGCTCGGGGCGGACTTCGTGACCACCGAGGACGGCACCGGGGTGGTGCACCTCGCGCCGGCGTTCGGTGAGGACGACCAGAACACCTGCAACGCGGCGGGCATCCCGACCGTGGTGACCGTCGACGAGCGGGCGCGGTTCACCGCGCTGGTCCCGGCGTACGAGGGCCAGCAGGTCTTCGACACCAACAAGGCGATCATCCGCGAGCTCAAGGACCGCGGCGTGGTGCTGCGCCACGAGAC
Organism: Catellatospora aurea; assembly: GCF_042663325.1. Taxonomy (NCBI): domain Bacteria; kingdom Bacillati; phylum Actinomycetota; class Actinomycetes; order Micromonosporales; family Micromonosporaceae; genus Catellatospora; species Catellatospora aurea. Next base: position 246,256 of record NZ_JBHTAC010000005.1, on the reverse strand, counting down.
CTACACCCACTCCTACCCGCACTGCTGGCGGTGTGACACCCCGCTGGTCTACAAGGCGGTGTCGAGCTGGTTCGTGAAGGTCACCGCGTTCCGTGACCGCATGGTCGAGCTGAACCAGCAGATCAACTGGACCCCGGAGCACGTCAAGGACGGCTCGTTCGGCAAGTGGCTGAGCAACGCCCGGGACTGGTCGATCAGCCGGAACCGGTTCTGGGGCTCGCCGATCCCGGTGTGGGTCAGCGACGACCCGAACTACCCGCGCACCGACGTGTACGGCTCGCTGGCGCAGCTGGAGGCGGACTTCGGCGTGAAGGTCACCGACCTGCACCGCCCGTACGTTGACGAGCTGACCCGGCCGAACCCGGACGACCCGACGGGCAACTCGACCATGCGCCGGGTGCCGGAGGTGCTGGACTGCTGGTTCGAGTCGGGCTCGATGCCGTTCGCCCAGGTGCACTACCCGTTCGAGAACACCGAGTGGTTCGAGAACCACTACCCGGGCGACTTCATCGTCGAGTACATCGGACAGACGCGCGGCTGGTTCTACACCATGCACGTGCTGGCCACCGCGCTGTTCGACCGGCCGGCGTTCCGCAGCTGCGTGAGCCACGGCATCCTGCAGGGGTCTGACGGCCGCAAGATGTCCAAGAGCCTGCGCAACTACCCCGACGTGTACGAGATGTTCGACCGCTACGGCGCCGACGCCATGCGCTGGATGCTGATGAGCAGCCCGGTGCTGCGCGGCGGCGACATGGCGGTGAACGAGTCGGGCATCCGGGACTCGGTGCGCCAGGTGCTGCTGCCGCTGTGGAACGTGTACTACTTCTTCACGCTCTACGCCAACGCCGCCGGGTTTACCGCCCGGCCCCGGACCGACTCCACGCACGTGCTCGACCGGTATGTGCTGGCCAAGACCCGGGAACTGGTGGAGACCACGACGGCCCAGCTCGACGCGTACGACCTCTCGGCCGCCTGCGCCGGGGTGCGGACCTACCTGGACGCGCTGACCAACTGGTACGTGCGCCGCAGCCGGGACCGCTTCTGGGCCGGCGACGCCGACGCCTTCGACACCCTGTACACGGTGCTGGAGACGCTGGCCCGGGTGGTCGCGCCGCTGGCCCCGCTGACCGCGGAGGAGATCTGGCGCGGCCTGACCGGCGAGCGCTCGGCGCACCTGGCCGACTGGCCGGACGCGGCGGTGCTGCCGGCCGACCACGACCTGGTCGCCACCATGGACCGGGTGCGCGAGGTCTGCTCGGCGGCGCTGTCGCTGCGCAAGGCCAAGGGCCTGCGGGTGCGCCTGCCGCTGGCGTCGCTGACCGTGGCGACGCCGGACGCGTCCGGGCTGCGCGACTTCGCCGAGCTGATCGCCGACGAGGTCAACGTGAAGTCGGTCGAGCTGAGCGACGACCTGACCGGCCACTGCGAGCAGGTGCTCACGGTGGTGCCGCGGGTGCTCGGCCCGCGCGTCGGCGGCTCGGTGCAGCAGGTCATCAAGGCGGTGAAGTCGGGGGACTGGTCGCTGGTCGACGGGGCCCCGGTCGCCTCGGGGGTCACCCTGCAGGAGGGCGAGTACGAGCTGAAGCTGGTCGCGGCCGACGCGGAGCACTCCGCGCCGCTGCCCGGCGACGCCGGTGTGGTCGTGCTGGACACGGCGGTCACCCCGGAGCTGGAGGCCGAGGGGCTGGCCCGGGACGTGGTCCGGGTGGTGCAGCAGGCCCGCCGCGAGGCGGACCTGGCCATCACCGACCGGATCGCGCTGACCGTGCAGGCGTCGGACGAGGTGGCCGCGGCGGTGCGTACGCACCAGGCGTTCCTGGCGGCCGAGACGCTGGCCGACAGCGTCAGCTACGGCGCGGTCGACGGCGGCTTCACGGGTGAGGCCGGCGACGGCGGCAACGTGACGGTGGCGGTCACCCGCAGCTGACGGGTTCACGAACGGGGCGCGGCCTGTGCCGGAAATGTCACAGGCCGCGCCCCGATCCGTATGCGGCGCAACGTCCGCGCAGCTCAGGGCCGTGGTCCAGGCCCGCAGGCGGGCGCGGAGTATCTCAGACTCCGGGCGCATAGGCGATCTGTTCCGGGGGTATGGGCCCGCTCAGAGGACTACGGTAAGTTCACTGGCCGGCTAGCTCATCACCTGTGGAGGCAGAAAGTGCCGGTGCTCTATACGGTCGGATTGTGGACGGTGGCGCCCGCGATCAAGCTCGGCTGGCGCCCCACCATCGAGGGTGCGGAGCACATCCCCGCCACCGGCGGCGCGATCTTCGCCGGCAACCACCTCTCCGTGGCCGACGAGCTGTTCCTCGGCTCCGCGGTCGGCCGGCACATCTCCTTCTGGGCCAAGGAGGACTACTTCGTCGGCACCGGCCTGAGCGGCCTGTTCTTCCGCACCCTGATGGGCGGCCTGGGCGCGATCCCGGTGCACCGTTCCGGCGGCCGGGCCGCGCTGAGCGCGTTCGACGCGGCGATCCCGGTGCTCCAGGAGGGCGGCCTCGTCGCGGTGTACCCGGAGGGCACCCGCTCGCCCGACGGCCGGCTCTACCGCGGCCGCACCGGTGTGGCGCGGCTCGCGCTCGCCGCGGACGTCCCGATCATTCCCGTCGGCATGATCGGCACCGAGAAGGTGCAGCCGATCGGCCAGGCCCTGCCGTCGCTGAAGCCCGGCCAGGTCACGGTGAAGTTCGGCAAGCCGATCGAGGTCGGGGCGTGGCAGGACGCCGAGTCGGCGAGCACCGCCGCGCGCGAGATCACCGACACCGTGATGATGGCCATCCAGCAGCTCACGGGGCAGGAGTACGTGTCCCGGTACGCTCCGAAGCGAAGCGCCGGCGACGCGGAGCAGTAGACAGGCAGGTGGTAACCGGACATCGGGCTCGCAATCGCCCGAGGTCCGGCTCTCCCGTGCGACCGCGTACCCTTGTTACCCATGCGTGGCGAGTCGGTCTTTCCCCAGCTTGAGCAGTTGCTGCCTCTGATCAGCAAGCCGATCCAGTACATCGGCGGTGAGCTGGGCTCCGTGGTCAAACCATGGGAGTCGGCGACCGTCCGATGGGTGCTGTCGTACCCGGACGCGTACGAGGTGGGCCTGCCGAACCAGGGCGTGCAGATCCTGTACGAGGTGCTCAACGAGCGCGAGGATGTGCTCGCCGAGCGCACCTACGCGGTCTGGCCCGACCTCGAGAAGCTGATGCGCGAGCGCGGCGTGCCGCAGTTCACCGTCGACAGCCACCGCGCGGTCGGCGACTTCGACCTGTTCGGCCTGTCCTTCTCGACCGAGCTCGGCTACACGAACATGCTCACCGAGCTGAGCCTGGCGCAGATCCCGCTGCTGGCCGCCGACCGTGACGAATCCCACCCGATCGTGGTCGCGGGCGGCCACGCCGCCTTCAACCCGGAGCCGATCGCCGACTTCGTGGACGCCGCGGTGCTCGGCGACGGCGAGGAAGCGGTGCTGGAGATCACCGACATCGTCGCGGCCTGGAAGCGCGAGGGCAGTCCGGGTGGCCGGGACGAGATCCTGCTGCGCCTGGCCAAGACCGAGTCGGTCTACGTGCCCCGCTTCTACGACGTGGACTACCTGCCCGACGGCCGCATCCAGCGCGTGGTGCCCAACCGCGCGGGTGTGCCGTTCCGGGTGCACAAGCGCACCACCATGGACCTCGACGCGTGGCCGTACCCGAAGAAGCCGCTGGTGCCGCTGGCCGAGACGGTGCACGAGCGGTTCGCCGTGGAGATCTTCCGGGGCTGCACCCGGGGCTGCCGCTTCTGCCAGGCCGGCATGATCACCCGTCCGGTGCGCGAGCGCTCCATCACCACGGTGGCGCAGATGGTGCACGACGGTTTGGAGTTCTCCGGCTTCACGGAGGTGGGCCTGCTGTCGCTGTCCAGCGCCGACCACTCCGAGATCGGCGACATCTGCTCCGGGCTGGCCGACCAGTACGAGGGCACCAACGTCTCGCTGTCGCTGCCCAGCACCCGGGTGGACGCGTTCAACATCGACCTGGCGCAGGAGCTGGCCCGCAACGGCCGCCGCACCGGTCTGACCTTCGCGCCCGAGGGCGGCTCGGAGCGCATCCGCAAGGTGATCAACAAGATGGTGTCGGAGGAGGACCTGATCCGCACCGTCACCACCGCGTACTCCAACGGCTGGCGGCAGGTGAAGTTGTACTTCATGTGCGGCCTGCCCACCGAGACCGACGAGGACGTGCTGCAGATCGCCCGGCTGGCGCACAACGTCATCAAGTCGGGCCGGCAGGCGACCGGCTCCAAGGACATCCGCTGCACGGTGTCCATCGGCGGGTTCGTGCCCAAGCCGCACACCCCGTTCCAGTGGGCCCCGATGGAGCGCCCCGAGGTCATCGACGCGCGGCTCAAGGCGCTCAAGAACGAGATCAACTCGGACCGCTCGCTGGGCCGGGCCATCGGCTTCCGCTACCACGACGGCGAGCCCTCGCTGATCGAAGGCCTGCTGGCGCGCGGTGACCGCCGCGTCGGCGCGGTCATCCGCAAGGTGTGGGAGGACGGCGGGCGCTTCGACGGCTGGAGCGAGCACTTCTCGTACCGCCGCTGGGTCGACGCCGCCGAGGCGGTGCTGCCGGGCTTCGGCGTGGACCTGGACTGGTTCACCACCCGCGAGCGCGAGCAGTCCGAGGTGCTGCCCTGGGACCACCTGGACTCGGGCCTGGACAAGGACTGGCTCTGGCAGGACTGGCAGGACGCGCTCACCGAGTACGAGCAGGACGACTGCCGCTGGACGCCGTGCTTCGACTGTGGTGTGTGCCCGTCCATGGACACCAGCATCCAGATCGGGCCCACCGGCAAGAAGCTGCTGCCCATCACGCCGGTCAACACCGGCCTGCGCGTGCCCGCGGAGGCCTGACGTGGGACGCACCAAGAACCAGCCGACCGGTGGCCAGGCCCCCGTCGTGCAGCGCATCCGGCTGCGGTACACCAAGCGCGGCCCGATGCGGTTCACCTCGCACCGCGACTTCGCCCGTGCCGTCGAGCGGGCCATTCACCGGGCGGGCATCCCGATCGCCTTCTCGCAGGGTTTCACCCCGCATCCGAAGATCTCCTTCGCCAGCGCCGCGCCGACCGGGGTGGCCTCCGAGGCGGAGTACCTGGAGATCGGCCTGCGCGAGCGGGTCGACCCGGCGGACCTGGCCAAGGCGCTGGACGCGTCGCTGTCGCCCGGCCTCGACGTGATCGAGGCCGTCGAGGCGGTCACGCCGGGCAGCCTGGCCGACCGGATCACCGCCTCGTCGTGGCGCATCGAGCTGCCCGGCGTGACCGACGAGCAGCTCGCCGCCGCCGTGGCGGCGTTCGTCGCGCAGAGTGAGGTCCTGGTCGAGCGGTTGACCAAACAGGGCCGCCGCACGTTCGACACCAGGGACGCCGTGGCGTCCATCGCGGCCGTCTCGTCACAGTCCTCACCACCTGACGTGGTCGGGGCAGCGCCGTGTGCGATACTCGACCTTGTCGTGCGGCAGGTCACTCCCTCCGTACGGCCCGATGACGTCCTGTCCGGCCTGCGCGTGGTTGCGGACCTGGAGCCGTCGGCGCCCCATTCACTGAAAAGTGCCAGGGCGACCCGGCTGGCACAGGGCACGCTGACCCCCCAGGGGGAGATCGTGGATCCGCTCGACGTGGATCGCGACCCCGTCGCCATCGGCGAGCGTTGACCCGACCGGTCTCCGCTCTCGGCAGACTTCGGCGGATGCCCGTCCGAGCGCCTCGACAGGCGCTCTGACGGGCGACCCCGGCGGCAAACACCGGTGCTCCTGAGTGGCTGCGTTGTGACGCGCCCGGGACCACCAGAACTGGAGAACAGTCCGGATGCTCGACCACGAGCCCGCAGATCGGCACGAGAATGCCGACAACGTTTCGCAGAACCCGCCCGGCGCGGCCCCGGCTGACCAGCCGAGTGCCGTGACCGGCGAGCACACCGGCGGCGACGCGGTGTCAGGCGCGCCTGTGCCGCCTGAGCCCGCGATGGCCCAGCCCACGACGCCGGAGACGGCCCCCGACGCGGAGGGTGAGGCCGCGCCTGCGCGGCGGCGCACCCGCAAGCGGGCCGTCGCGGCTGCCGCCCCGGAGGCCGCGGACGCGGCGGGGGAGACCTCCGAGGAGGCCGCTCCCGTCAAGAAGGCGACCCGGCGCAGGAAGAAAGCCGCAGAGCCGGACATCTCCGGCGAGTCTGGGGCGAACGACGTAACCGAGCCGGAACTTCCGGCCGTCGAGGAGCTCGCGCCCACCGTGGCCGACGCGCTCGACGAGGAAGCGGAAGAGGACGAGGAAGCGGCCGAGGCCGCTGCCGTGGCTGCCGGGCAGGTGGGCGAAGCGCCGCGCCGGCTCGCCCCGTCCGTGCTGTTCATGGCCCCCGAGGCGACGGCCACGCCGGTGCGCCCCGTGGCCGCCGCGCGGCCCGTGCCGGTCGAGGAGCCCGTCGAGCCCGCGGAGCCGGCCGAGACCGGCCGTCGCCGCAAGCGCCGTCGCGGTCGGGACGAGGAGGAGGCCGTCGTCGAGGCGGAGGCCGCCGAGCCGGTCGCCGCCGACGATGAGCAGGACGAGGACGAGGGCGAGGGCGAGGAGAACGGCCGCGCCCGCCGTCGCCGGGGCCGCCGTGGCCGTGGCCGGGGCAAGGGCGGCGCCGAGGACAACGGCGACGAGGAGCAGCCCGAGGCCGTCGAGGCCGAGGAGGAGGAGACCGACTCCGACGGCGAGCCGCTGACCCGTCGCCGCCGTCGCCGCCGCCGCAAGGGCGCCGGGGACGAGGGCGCCGAGGCCGAGGACGGCGTGCACACCGTCGTCCGCATCCGTGAGCCGCGTGCCGCCAGCGACGAGGTGCAGGGCGTCTCCGGCTCGACCCGGCTGGAGGCCAAGCGCCAGCGCCGCCGGGACGGCCGCGAGCAGCGCCGCACCCGCCCGCCGATCCTGACCGAGTCCGAGTTCCTGGCCCGCCGCGAGGCGGTCGACCGGGTCATGGTCATTCGCGAGAACCCGGACCGCACGCAGATCGCGGTCATGGAGGACGGCGTGCTCGTCGAGCACTACGTCACCCGCGCGTCCACCGCCACCATGGTCGGCAACGTGTACCTGGGCAAGGTGCAGAACGTGCTGCCGAGCATGGAGGCCGCCTTCGTCGACCTGGGCCGGGGCCGCAACGCGGTGCTGTACGCCGGTGAGGTCAACTGGGACGCGGCCGGGCTGGAGGGCCGCCAGCGGTCCATCGAGCAGGCGCTGAAGTCCGGCGACTCGGTGCTGGTGCAGGTCACCAAGGACCCGATCGGGCACAAGGGCGCGCGGCTGTCCAGCCACGTCGCGCTGTCCGGCCGCCACCTGGTGTACGTGCCCAACGGCAACGCCTCCGGCATCAGCCGCAAGCTGTCCGACGTGGAGCGCAAGCGGCTGCGCGACATCCTCAAGAAGCTGGTCCCCGAGGGCGCGGGCGTGATCGTGCGCACCGCCGCCGAGGGCGCCTCCGAGGAGGACCTGGAGCGCGACGTGCTGCGCCTGCAGGCGCAGTGGGAGGACATCCAGGCCAAGGCGTCCGAAGGCGGCGCGCCCGCGCTGCTGTACGGCGAGCCGGACCTGGTCGTCCGCGTGGTCCGCGACCTGTTCAACGAGGACTTCAAGGAACTCGTGGTGCAGGGCGACAACGCCTACGACACGGTGCAGACCTACCTCGGGCACGTCTCGCCCGACCTGGTGGACCGGGTGCACCGGCACACCGGGGTGTCCGACGTGTTCGCGACGTACCGCATCGACGAGCAGATCCTCAAGGGCCTGGACCGCAAGGTGTTCCTGCCCTCCGGCGGCCACCTGGTGTTCGACCGCACCGAGGCGATGACCGTCGTCGACGTCAACACCGGCAAGTACACCGGTGTCGGCGGCAACCTGGAGGAGACGGTCACCCGCAACAACCTGGAGGCGGCCGAGGAGATCGTGCGTCAGCTGCGGCTGCGCGACCTCGGTGGCATCGTGGTGATCGACTTCATCGACATGGTGCTGGAGAGCAACCGCGAGCTGGTGCTGCGCCGGCTGACCGAGTGCCTGGGCCGGGACCGGACCAAGCACCAGGTCACCGAGATCACCTCGCTGGGCCTGGTGCAGATGACGCGTAAGCGCATCGGCGCGGGCCTGCTGGAGGCGTTCAGCGAGCCGTGTGAGCACTGCAAGGGCCGCGGGGTCATCATCCACACCGAGCCGGTCTCCGAGCGCCGCGCGCCGGTCCACGCCGCGCCGCCGGCCCAGGCCCCGCCTGCGCCGGTCAAGCAGGCCGCCGCCGCGCCGCCCGCGCCGAAGCAGCAGAAGCCGGCGGCCGCGGACACGGGTTACTACGACACCGAGGGCTACGACCTGTCCCGGTACGAGACGGCGGCGGTCGAGGACGACGACGAGGCGGGCGAGGAGCCCGGTGAGGACGGCGGCGACACGCCCACCAGGCGGCGTACCCGCCGCGGCGGTCGGCGGCGCACCCGCCCGTAGGGATCGCTCGCGGTTGATCCGCAGGCGGGGGACTCGCATAAGCTGCCCGGGGTATGGGCGCACCATTCCCCGGGCAGTTCGCTGTCCGGCCCCCCGCAGAGCCTGGAGGACCCCTATGCGACGTTTCCTCGCCGCGGCCGTGCTCGGCGCGGCCCTGCTGACCGCCACCGCCTGCTCCGCCGACCCGACGCGGCCCGACGCGGGCTCGGGGCCCTCGGCCGGTGCTTCGGCGCAGACGAGCCCGGGCACGAGTGCCGCGCCCGGCGCCTCCGGGGCCGTCACCGGGACCACCGACGCGAAGGCGACCTGCGCCGCGGTGATCGCCGAGAGCAAGAAGTTCGTCGCGAACCTGGTGGTCAGGGCCGAGGAGCTCGGCCAGTCGCTGAGCGACCCGGAGAAGGTCAAGGTCTTCTTCGGCGCGCTGAGCAAGGACTACGTGACGCTGTCCACCACGGTGAAGGCGGAAGCGGCCAAGAGCGCCGACCCGAAGCTGCGCAAAGCGCTGGAGGACCTCGCCAAGGCCCTGGACGCCGCGGTGGCGCAGTTGAGCGACTCGCAGAAGCTCGCCGAGGACCCCTCGAAGATGCAGCAGATCCTGTTCAGCCCGGACCTGACCGCGGCCAACGAGGCGCTGAACGAGATCTGTCCGGCGGCCTGACGGCGCACGGCGACCCCGCACCACCCCCTCTGGAGGCAATTCCCATGCGACGTTTCCTGACCGCCGTCCTGGTGGCCGGATCCCTGCTCGGCGCGAGCGCATGCGCCGACGACACGCCCAGCCCGTCGGCATCCTCGTCCAGTGCGGCCGCCGCACCCGCGCCGAGCGGCTCGACGGCCGCCGCGGCGGTCTGCGCCGAGTTCGACAAGGTCTTCAACGGCAAGGCGCGGACCGACCTGACCACCGCGATCGGCGGGGTGCTCAAGGCGCGGGCGGGCACCGACGCCGCGAAGACCCAGGCCGCGGAGACCAAGCTGCGTGAGGCGCTCACCGCGCTGGAGACCCAGATCACGGGGGTCGGCGCGGTCGCCGCCGACCCCGCGGTCAAGGCCGCCTTCGACCAGGTCGCCGCGAACGTCCGGCAGACCGGTGCCGACCTGGCGTTCCTCGACGGGGTCACCAAGATCTCCGAGCTTGAGGCGAAGCTCACCCCGGCTCTGCTGTCCTGGATCATGCCTTTGGCCAGGATCTGTCCCTGAGACCGTTATCAGGCCGTCATCAGGCTTCCCTAAGCTGCCCCGGGGCGTTCACACCGCTCCGGGGCAGCTTTGTCCGCTGCCGTCACCCACTCACGTACCAAAGGACCTTTTCGCACATGCGCCGCGTTCTGACCACCGCCGCCCTCAGCCTGACCCTGCTCGGCGCCGCCGCGTGCACCGCCGACCCGGCCGAGACCACGGCCACGCCGGCGTCGTCGGCCGCCCCGGCCCCGGCCGCGTCGTCCGCCGCTCCGGCCGCGCCCACCGGCACCGCCGACAAGGCCGCGACGTGCCTGGCGTTCAACATGATGAACATCGGCGAGGAGGCCATCGGCGTGCTGGGGGCCACCACCAAGATCATCGGTGCGGCCATCGACGACGAGGAGAAGGCCAAGACCCACGTCCCGGCGCTCGTCACGGCGATCGAGGTCTACCGCGGTGAGCTGGTCAAGCTTTCCGCGGGCACGGCGGATGCCGAGGTGAAGGCGGCCCTGGACGCGGACATCGCCACGGTCGCCGGTGCCGGGCAGGCCCTGACGGCCGCGAGCGGCGACTTCAACAAGGTGCTCGAGGTCCTGGAGGGCACCGCTCTGGACATCCACGAGAACAAGACCTCGAAGGTGTGCGCCTGAGGCTGCCGATTCCGTTGTCGGCCACCGTGGCTAGGCTGCCCCGGTGGCCACAAACGAGGGTTTGGCGTGTACGGGGCCGAAGCTTCGGCCATATGACGAGTAAGCACGGGTGCCGCCGCCGACCTGGCGCACCCGATCACCCCGCATAGACAAGGAAGAACATGCGACGGATTCTGGCTACCGCCACCCTCGGTCTCGCGCTGCTGGGCATGACCGCCTGTGCCGACACCGACACCCCGACCCCGGGCGCCTCGGCGTCGATCCCGGCCGCCGCCACCAGCGCCGCGGCCGCGGCCATGGACAAGGCCGCCGCCTGCGCCGCGTACACCAAGGCGGAGGAGGCGGCCAAGGCCCCGCTCATGGAGCTGGCGATGCAGCTGGACGCGATCAAGGCCGACCCGGCCAAGGCGCAGGAGGCGGTCGGCAAGCTGACCAAGGCGTTCACCGACTTCCAGGCCGCGCTGGCCCCGATCGCGGCCGGCGTGAACGACGCCGAGCTGAAGGCCGCCGTCGAGTCCGACATCGCCGCGCTGAACAAGGTCATGCCGGCGATCGCGGCTTCCGGCGGCGACGTCACGAAGGCGATGGCGGCCCTGGAGACCCCCGAGTTCGAAAAGGGCGGCGAAGCCGTCCGCGCGCTCTGCGGCAAGTGAGCACAGCCCCGGCACGCGGTGATCGCCATCACCGCGTGCCGGGCCCGGGGGTGCCCGGTTTGGGCATCGGGCCGGGCATGACGTAGTCTTCTCCACGGTGCCCATGACAGGGCGCTGCATGCGTGCGTGTGTGCCGGCCGTCTGGCCAGGACTGCCGAGCGCAACAAAGTAGTGAAGAGTCGGCTCGCCTCGCGGGTCGATGGACCAACCGCCAGCACCTACGACAGGAGTCCGCGTCTCATGTACGCGATCGTCAAGACCGGCGGCAAGCAGTACAAGGTCGCCGAGGGCGACGTGATCGAGGTCGAGAAGCTCGCGGGCGCGCCCGGCGACGTGGTGGCGCTGTCCGCAGTGCTGCTTGTTGATGGCAGCGACCTGGTGACCGACGCGGCGAAGCTTGCCAAGGTTTCTGTTTCCGGTGAGGTCGTGGCCCACACCAAGGGCCCGAAGATCCGGATCCACAAGTTCAAGAACAAGACCGGCTACCACAAGCGGCAGGGTCACCGTCAGCCGCTGACCCAGGTCAAGGTCACCGGCATCAAGAGCGGGAAGTAGGCCTCGAGATGGCACATAAAAAGGGTGCATCCAGCTCGCGCAATGGTCGCGACTCCGCCGCCCAGCGGCTCGGCGTGAAGCGCTTCGGCGGTCAGGTCGTCAGCGCCGGCGAGATCCTCATCCGCCAGCGCGGCACGAAGTTCCACCCGGGCGACCTGGTCGGCCGTGGCGGCGACGACACGCTGTTCGCGCTCGCCGCGGGCTCGGTGCAGTTCGGTCTCAAGCGGGGCCGCAAGACCGTGAACATCGTTCCGGTCGAGGCCTGACAGTTCGTCGGAGGCGGGAGGGCGCGCGAAGCGCCTTCCCGCCTTTGCCGTTTCCGCCCCCGGAAACACCCAGGTGAGACGCGGCTAACGCCGCCCACCGGAACACCCGACCCTCACCACGCGCTGCCCTAGGGGGCACACGCGCCGCCCCACCGCCTCCCTGCCGCAACTCTTAAAGACATGCGGCCTCGGGAGGCCGTCCTGGCCGCGACTCTTTAAGAGTTGCGGCGAGGGGGCAGGCCGCGATGGGCGGGGTGCAAGCGGGCATATGCTGGTTTTTTGTTGATGTATGTGGAGGATGGAACGTGGCTACGTTCGTGGATCGTGTGGTGCTGCACCTGCAGGCGGGTGACGGTGGCCACGGCTGCATCTCCATCCACCGCGAGAAGTTCAAGCCGTTCGGCGGGCCGGACGGCGGCAACGGCGGGCACGGCGGCGGCATCCTGATGCAGGTCGACCCCAACGTGCACACGCTGCTGGACTTCCACTTCCACCCGCACATCAAGGCGACCAACGGCAAGGGCGGCGCGGGCAACAACCGCGAGGGCGCGAACGGCGGCGACCTGGTGCTCAAGGTGCCCTCCGGCACGGTCGTGCAGACGCTCGACGGCGAGGTCATCGCCGACCTGGTCGGCGCAGGCACCACGCTGGAGATCGCCCGGGGCGGCCGGGGCGGCCGCGGCAACGCGGCGCTGGCCAGCGCGCGGCGCAAGGCCCCCGGCTTCGCCGAGCTGGGCGAGCCGGGCGACCGGCTGGACGTGGTCGTCGAGCTGAAAAGCGTCGCCGACGTGGGCCTGGTCGGCTTCCCGAGCGCCGGCAAGTCCTCGCTGATCTCGGTGATCTCCGCGGCCAAGCCGAAGATCGCCGACTACCCGTTCACCACGCTGGTGCCGAACCTGGGCGTGGTGCAGGCCGGCGAGCACGTGTTCACCGTCGCCGACGTGCCGGGCCTCATCCCGGGCGCGGCTGCGGGCAAGGGCCTGGGCCTGGAGTTCCTGCGCCACATCGAGCGCACCGCGGTGCTGGCCCACGTGGTGGACACCGCGACCCTGGAGACCGACCGCGACCCGGTGGCCGACATCGAGGCCCTGGAGGCGGAGCTCGCGCAGTACGGCGGGCTGGAGGACCGGCCCCGGATCATCGTGCTGAACAAGATCGACGTGCCGGACGGCCGGGACCTGGCCGACATCACGACCCCTGACCTGGAGAAGTTCGGCTGGCCGATCTACCAGGTCAGCGCGGCGACCCGGGAGGGCCTGCAGGACCTGGTGTACGCGCTGGCCCGGATGGTGGAGGAGCACCGGGCGGCCGCGCCGGTGCTGGAGCCGACCCGCATCGTGCTGCGCCCGAAGGCGGTCGACGACTCCGGCTTCGAGATCGCGCAGGACCGCGCGGGCGTCTGGGTGGTCAAGGGCAGCAAGCCCGAGCGCTGGGTGCGCCAGACCATGTTCGACAACGCCGAGGCGGTGGGCTACCTCGCGGACCGGCTCGCCCGGCTGGGGGTCGAGGAGAAGCTCGGCAAGCTCGGCGCACAACCCGGCGACCCGGTGCGGATCGGAGAGCGCGAGTTCGACTGGCAGCCCACGATCTACGCGGGCAAGGACTTCACGCCGGGCAACCGCTTCACCGACGAGCGCCTCGAGGACGACATCACGCGACCGAGGGCCGCGGAGCGGCTCGCGGCCCGCAAGGCGCGGCGGGTGCGCGCGGAGGGCGACACCGTGGGCGACGAGTGGCTGCCCGACGAGCGGGATCTGCGCGCCGCGGACGATGACGACGACGACGATCTCTAGGCGGCGGTCCCAGGGCGGACACTGTTAAGTAAAGGTTCGGTGACAGTGTCCGCCATCTCACCGTGTACGGCCTCGCTGTGCGGTTTGTGAAACAACGCGGAAACATGCCCTGGCTAGCGTCCTGACGGTGTTGATCCAGCACCGTGAGATCACCCACCCTGATGTCACCGCGCTCGTGCTCGCCGCTGAGGACGAACTCTTCACGCGGTATCCGGGCACCACCCGTTCGCCCCTGGACCCGCACGCCCGTTTCGTCGTGGCGTACGTGCTGGGCAGGCCTGTCGGCTGTGGCGGCATCGTGCCGTCCGCGCCGGGTGTCGGCGAGATCAGGCGGATGTTCGTACTGCCGGCGCATCGCCGCGCCGGGGTGGCCCGCCGCATCCTCGCGGCACTGGAACGACGGGCCACCGCCCAGGGCTGGGACTCGATCATCCTCGAGACCGGCGTGAACCAGCCTGAGGCGATCGCACTGTTCGACTCGTCCGATTACCAGCGGACCGAGCCGTACGGCAGGTACATCGGCAACCCCTACTCGGTTTGCTTCACGAAGAAGCTCATCAGAAGCTGACGAGTCCTATCGCCTCGCCGGCTCGCCGCAACGTGGCGGCGGCCCGCGGGCGTGCCCGTGACGCGCCCTCGCGCAGCACCCGCTCCACCGCCTCCGGCCGTCGCCGCAGCGCCTCGTAGCGCTCCTGGATCGGCCTCAGCACCGCCACCACGGCCTCCGCGGTCTCCCGTTTGAGCTGCCCGTACGAGGCGAAGTCGCCGGCGGACCCGGTGCAGGCCTGGTAGATCTCCAGCAGGTTGGTCACGCCGGGCTGGTTCTCCCGGTCCCGGCGCACCGTGCTCCCGCTGTCGGTGACCGCGCGCATCACCTTGCGGCGTACCACCTCGGGTTCGTCGAGGATGCTGATCACGCCCGCGCTGACCACATTGGTCTTGCCCATCTTGGCCGTCGGGTCGGCCAGGTCCATGACCCGCGCGGCGACCGGGGCGGGCACCGCCACCGGCACCGTGAAGGTCGGGCCGTAGCGGCCGTTGAACCGGGTCGCGACCGCTCGGGCCAGCTCGACGTGCTGCATCTGGTCGTCGCCGACCGGCACCTGCTCGGTGTCGTGCAGCAGGATGTCGGCCGCCATCAGCACCGGGTACGTGAGCAGGCTGAGCCGCACCTGCTCGCCGCGGGCGGCCTTCTCCTTGAACGCGACCATGCGCTGGGCCTCGCCGTAGCCGGTGGCGCATTCCAGCAGGTAGTGCAGTTGGGCATGCTCGGGCAGGTGGGACTGGACGTACAGGGTGCAGCGTTCCGGGTCGACCCCGGCGGCGAGCAGCACCGCGGCCTGCTCCAGGGTCAGCCCGCGTACCGCGGCGGGGTCGTGCTCGACGGTGAGCGAGTGCAGGTCGGCGAGCATGGTGATGGTCTCGGTGTCGTCCTGGCC
Organism: Catellatospora aurea; assembly: GCF_042663325.1. Taxonomy (NCBI): domain Bacteria; kingdom Bacillati; phylum Actinomycetota; class Actinomycetes; order Micromonosporales; family Micromonosporaceae; genus Catellatospora; species Catellatospora aurea. The sequence goes on along the minus strand of NZ_JBHTAC010000005.1, from coordinate 231,231 downwards.
GGCCACCAGCGGCGCGATCATGCCGAACAGGTTGCCGAGCTGCAGGTGGCCGGTCGGTTTGCAGGCGGACAGCCGGCGGGCGCGGACGCGGGTCGGGGCGATGGTCATGTCGGTCTCCTCGGGAGTCGGCCGCCCCGTCCGGAGACCCCGGCACGGCGGGAGCCGCGCACGAAGAAGGCCGCCCGGAGGGGCGGCCTGGGTCGTCTACTGGGTTCGCGGAAGCGGGCCGCCCGTCAGGGCAGCCACCACATGGGGTTCGTCGTCCGCATGGCGACCATTGTCCCCGCACCGGCCTTGATCGGCAAGAACGTAACGGAAGGTAAGGGGCTACCGCCCGTTCACCACCTGCCGTCGTCAGGCAGGATGGGCGTCATGTCGCATCGTTGCCTCAGCCACCTCGAAGCCGTCGCGCGGGCCGCCACCGTCCGGAACCTCGCGTACGCCCTGGACGTGGACCTGACCACGGGAGACGAACTCTTCCGCACGGTCACCACCGTCCGCTTCACCGCCGACCCCGGCGCCGAGACGTTCCTGGAGGCGCGGCCGGAGCGGCTGCTCGGCGCCACCCTGAACGGCGTCGCGCTGCCCGCGGAGGCGTTCGCCGAGGGGCGGCTGCGGCTGACCGACCTCGCCGCGGACAACACCGTCGTGGTGTCCGCCGAGTATGCCTACACCCATTCCAGCGAGGGCATCCACCGCTTCGTCGACCCGGCCGACAAGCAGGTCTACGTGTACGCGCAGCCCTCGATCACCGACGCGCCCCGGTTCATGGCCTGCTTCGACCAGCCCGACCTCAAGGCGCCGGTGACGCTGTCCGTCACCGCGGACCCGTCCTGGCTGGTCCGGGCCAACGCGGAAGGCGAGCAGACGGTAGCGGGCCGCTGGGAGTTCCCGGCCACCAAGCCCGTCGCGACCTACCTGATCACGCTCGTAGCCGGTCCTTACGTCGCGGTGACCGACAGCCACGACGGCATCCCGCTCGGCGTGTACGCCCGCGCCAGCTACGCCGAGGTGCTGGAGCGCGACGCGCCCGAGATCCTCTCGCTGACCAAGGCGTTCCTGGACCGCTACCACGAGCTGTTCGGCGTGCGGTACCCGTTCGGCAAGTACGACCAGGCGTTCGTGCCCGAGTTCAGCTGGGGCGCGATGGAGTTCCCCGGCTGCGTGGTGTTCCGCGACGAGCTGCTGTTCCGGGCTGCGGTGACCGACACCGAGCGGCTGGAGCGGGCCGCCATCATCGCCCACGAGATGGCCCACATGTGGTTCGGCGACCTGGTGACCATGCGCTGGTGGGACGACCTGTGGCTGAACGAGTCGTTCGCCACCTACATGGGCTACCGGCTGGTCGCCGAGGTCACCCCGTGGCCGCAGGCCTGGACCCGCTTCGGCGTCGGCCGCAAGGCCTGGGGGTACGCCGCCGACCAGCGCCCCTCCACGCACCCGATCGCGCCGAGCGAGGTCGCCGACACCGACGCCGCGTTCGCCAACTTCGACGGCATCTCGTACGCCAAGGGCTGCTCGGCGCTGCGCCAGCTCGTCGCGTTCATCGGCGACGAGGCGTTCCTGAACGGGCTGCGGGCGCACTTCGACAAGCACGCCTGGGGCAACGCCACGCTGGCCGATCTGCTCGGCGCGCTGTCGCTGGCCAGCGGGCGCGACCTGGACGCCTGGGCGCAGGCCTGGCTGCGCACCCCGCAGGTGAACACGCTGCGACCGGTGATCGAGTGGGCGCAGGACGGTTCGTACGCCTCCGTCACCGTCGAGCAGACCGCCGCCGAGCAGTACCCGACGCTGCGCCCGCACCGGGTCGGCCTGGGCTGGTTCGACGAGCACGGCGCCTGGCAGCACACCGAGATCGAGGTGACCGGCGCGCTCACGCCGGTGCCGCAGCTGTCCGGCGTACGCGGCCGCGGCCTGCTGCTCAACGACGGCGACCTCACCTTCGCCAAGATCCGGCTCGACGAGCGCACCCGCGCCGAGCTGCCCGCGCTGCTGGCGGCGCAGCCCGACCCGCTGTCGCGCTCGCTGTGGTGGAACAGCGCCTGGGACGCCGTCCGCGACGCCGAGTGGCCCGCCACCGAACTGGTCGAACTGGCCGCCGCGGCGCTGCCCGCCGAGCCGGACGTGACCATCGTCGAGTCGGTGTTCGGGCTGGCCCGGTACGCGGCCACCCGCTTCGTGCCCGTGGACGGGCAGGCGGCGGCCCGCGCGGCGCTGGCCGGGGCGGCCAAGACCCTGCTGGCCACCGCCGAGCCCGGCGACCGCGACCAGCTCGCCGCGGCCCGCACGCTGCTCTCCACCGCCGGCGAGGACGACCGCGCGGTGCTGCGCGGCTGGCTTTCCGGCGCGGACGTGCCCGCGGGCCTGGCCGTCGACGCCGAGCTGCGCTGGGCGATCCTGGGCCGGCTCGCGGTGCTCGGCGACGTGACCGAGGAGGAGATCGACGCCGAACTGCAGCGCGACACCAGCGACAAGGGCGAGCAGGAGGCCGTCCGGGTGCGGGCCAGCCGCCCCGACCCGGCCGCCAAGGCACGGGCGTTCGACCTGGTCGTCACCGAGCAGGGCCAGTCGAACCGGATCGCGGCCGCGGCCGGGGCCGGTCTGTGGCAGCCGGAGCACGCGGAGCTGACCGAGCCGTTGGTGGCCCGGTACTTCGCCGAGCTGCCGCGCTCGGCGGGCCGCTCCGGCGACATGCTGGCGCACCTGGTCAAGGCGTCCTACCCGGGGTACGCCGTGTCGGAGGACACACTGGCCGCCGCGCGGGCGGCGCTGGCGGGGGACATGCACCCGCTGCCGCGCCGCGCGCTGGCCGACGAGACCGACGACCTGGCCCGCGCCCTGCGCGCCCAGCAGGCCGCCTGACCAGCCCGTTCGTCCCGCCGGCCGCCCCGCTCCACCCCGGGCTCGCGGCGTCCGGCGGGCTCGCGGCTCACCGGCCCCGCCCGACTTAGACGTTGGCCTATGACATCGAATATGATCGCCGATTTTTCGATGTCATAGGCCAACGTCGATGACAGGCCGGGGTGTGACGCGCGCGGGCATAGAATCGGCGCGTGGCGACACGTATCGGGATCATGGGCGGCACCTTCGACCCCATCCACCACGGTCACCTCGTCGCGGCCAGCGAAGTGGCTGACCGGTACGCCCTGGACGAGGTCGTCTTCGTGCCCACGGGCCGGCCGTGGCAGAAGACCGAGCACGCGGTCACCCCGGCGGAGGACCGCTACCTGATGACGGTCATCGCGACGGCGTCGAACCCGCGGTTCAGCGTGAGCCGGGTGGACGTGGACCGGGTGGGGCCGACGTACACCGTCGACACGCTGCGCGAGCTGCGCGACCAGTACGGCGAGAAGACCGAGCTGTTCTTCATCACCGGCGCCGACGCGCTGTCGAAGATCCTGTCCTGGAAGGACGCGGACCAGCTGTTCGAGCTGGCCCACTTCGTGGGGGTCACCCGTCCGGGGTTCATGCTGACCGACGCGCACCTGCCCGCCGACGTGGTGAGCCTGGTCCAGGTGCCGGCGATGGCGATCTCGTCGACGGACTGCCGCCGCCGGGTCGCCGCGGGCCAGCCGGTCTGGTATCTGGTACCGGACGGGGTAGTGCAATACATCACAAAACGGCATCTATACCGCTGATGTCCGGGTGTCCCGGCCCACCGCGTGTCTATCTCGGCGGCAGACCGGGTAATCACTGTGAGACTCTGGATGCTGAGCCTGATCGCGAGCATCGCGACCGGGCCACCGACGAAAGGACCAAGGTGCCCGCAACCGAGCGTGCCGTCGAGATGGCCCTGGCCGCCGCGCAGGCGGCCGCCGACAAGAAGGCCGAGGACATCGTCCTGCTGGACGTGGGCGAGCAACTCGTTCTCACCGACGTCTTCGTGGTCGCCTCCGCTCCGAACGAGCGCCAGGTCCTGGCCATCGTCGACGCTGTCGAAGAGGCTCTGCTGAACCTGCCCGAGAAGGCCAAGCCGGTGCGCCGCGAGGGCGAGCGGGCCGGCCGCTGGGTGCTGCTGGACTTCGGCGACATCGTGGTGCACATCCAGCACAGCGAGGAGCGCGAGTTCTACGCCCTCGACCGCCTGTGGAAGGACTGCGCCCGGATCGAGTTCGTCGACCGCGACCTGGCGACCCAGGACGCCGCGTGAGCGAGCCGCGCGAGCGAACCCAGTGGGTCCGTTCCGCCGCCGACGAGCGCAGCGAGGAGAAGGCGTGAGTCTGGAGCGGGGCCAGGAGTCGATCACGCGAGTGCTGCTGTGGCGGCACGGCAACACCGACTGGAACGCCGCCCAGCGGGTGCAGGGCCAGCTCGACGTGCCCGTCAACGACCGCGGCCGGGCCCAGGCCCAGGCCGCGGCCGCGGTGCTCGCGCGCGGCGAGGCCCAGCTCATGATCACCAGTGACCTGAGCCGGTGCACGATGACCGGCGCGCCGCTCGCCGAGCTGACCGGCCTGGTGCCCGAGCGAGACGCCCGGCTGCGCGAGCGGCACTTCGGCTCGTGGCAGGGGCTCACCACCCCGGAGGTGCGTGAGCGTTTCCCCGAGTCGTACGCCCGCTGGCGTGCCGCCGACCCGGACCCGGGCGACGGCATCGAGTCGCTGCCCGACTTGGGCAAGCGGGTCAGCGAGACGATCCGGCAGGCCGCCGAGCGGGTGCCCGGCGGCACCGCGGTCCTGGTCAGCCACGGCGGCGCCATCAAGTACGGGGTGGCCGCGCTGCTCGGCTGGCCCGAGGAGATGCTGCCGACGATCGCCCCGGTGCAGAACTGCCACTGGGTCGACCTGATCCTGCAGCCGTCGTACGGGTGGCGGGTGTCGGCGTACAACGTCGGCGCCTGACGTCCCCCTCGCGCAACTTGCCCCCGGGCGGTAGCGTCCGAACTGACATGACCACACGAAGCCCCCTCACTCATCTGTTGCTGACCGGCGCGCTGCTGGGCGGTCTCCTGCTCACCGCGTGCGCCCCGAGCGAGGAGCCGGAGGTGGGCAGCTCCATGACCCCGCCGCCGTCGGCCTCCGCGGTGCCGCCGAGCACCGGCAAGCCGAAGCCGAGCCTGTCCGGGCCCGTGGTGCCGCCGCCGGCCAAGGACGGCCAGCCCATCTCGGTGCGCGGCCTGGTCGAGCGGGTGGAGCTGGAGGGCGGCTGCACCGTGCTGCGCGCCGACAACGGCACCACCTACCAGCTGATGGGCGGCGACCCGAACGTCGTCAAGCCCGGCGCCACCGTGCGGATCAGCGGCCGGCTGCGCGCCGACATCATGACGATCTGCCAGATGGGCCCGGTGCTCGAGGTCGACTCGGCGCAGCCGGCATGACGAGTTAACGTGCCCGCATGTCCGTAGCAGTCGTCACCGACTCCACCGCCTACCTGCCCGCCACCGTCGCGGACGGGTCGCTGACCGTCGTGCCGCTGCACGTCGTGCTGGGCGGCGTGTCCGGGCGGGAGGGCGTCGAGGTCTACCCCGCCGAGGTCGCCGTCGCGCTGGCCGCCCGCCGCGTCGCGGTGACCACCTCGCAGCCCACCCCGGCCGAGTTCGGGCAGGTCTACGACAAGCTGTTCGCGACCGGTGTGGACGGCATCGTCTCGGTGCACCTGGCCGGCGCGCTGTCCGGCACGCTCGGCGCGGCGTCGACCGCGGCGGGCGAGGCCGCCGGGCCGGTCGAGGTGATCGACTCCTGCTCCGCCGCGATGGGCGTGGGCTTCCCGGCATTGGCCGCGGCGCGGGCCGCGGCGCAGGGCGAAGACCTCGCGGGCGTACGCGAAGCCGCCCTGCACACCATCGACCGGACCAGCACCTTCTTCTACGTGGACACGCTGGAGCACCTGCGCCGCGGCGGCCGCATCAACGCCGCCTCCGCCCTGCTGGGCACCGCACTGGCGGTCAAACCCCTGCTGGAGGTCTCCGCGGGCGGCATCACCATGCGCGACAAGGTGCGCACCGCGGCTCGCGCGCTGGACCGGCTGGTCGCGCTCGCCCTGGAGGCGTCCGGGGACGGCCCCGTCGAGGTCGCCGTGCACCACCTGGCGGCCGCGGAGCGGGCGGAGTGGATCGCGCAGGCGCTGCGGGAACGGCTCGGCGATCGGCTGTGCGAGCTGTACACCAGCGAGGTCGGCGCGGTGGTGGCCGCGCACGTCGGTCCCGGCCTGGCCGGCGTCGTCGTGCACCGCCTGCCCGAGGCGGCTCAGTCGCTGCTGGACGAGCAACTCTGACTTCCATGGGTGGCGCTGCGGCGGGGGCGTGGTGATACTCAGCGTTCATGGAGAAGGCTCGTTCTGAACTTCTCGGCCGGGACCTGGCGCATGCGCTGCGTACCGGCCCGTTCTCCGCCGCGTTGCACCTGGCCATCGAGGATCGCGGCATCCGGCCTGAGGAGATCCAGGAGAAGCTGTCCGCCGCCGGCATCAGCGTCAGCCTGGCCACCCTCAGCTACTGGCGGCGTGGTCGCAGCCGCCCGGAGCGCCCCGAGTCCATGAAGGCGGTGCGGCTGCTGGAGCAGATCCTGTCGCTGCCCGCCGAGTCCCTCATCGCCCAGCTCGGCCCGCGCCGCCCCCGGGGGCGCTGGCTCAACCAGCCCCCGGGGACCATCGACATCGACCGGCTCTTCGAGGACGGCAACAGCGTCTCGAAGATCATCCGTGAGCTGGATCGGTGGATGTACCACGAACTCACGCGGATCAGCCTGCACGACCTGTACCAGGTCGGCGCGCAGCGCCAGGAGCTGCGGCTCAACTGCCGCCAGGTGCTGCGAGCCAACGTGGACCGGGTGTCGCGCACCGTCGGCATCTTCCGCACCGACGACCTGGGCGCGCCCACCGGCGTGCAAGCCCTGCGCAACTGCCGGCTGGGCCGGGTGCGCTCGGACCCCGAGTCGGGACTGCAGGCCGCCGAGATCATCTTCGACCGCATGCTGTCCCAGGGCGACACCGTCGTCCTGGAGTACGAGTTCGAGAGCGGCTCGATGATCGCCACCGACAACTACTACCGGGGCTTCTCGGTGCCGGTGGGGGAGTACGTGCTGCAGGTGCAGTTCGACCGCGACGCGGTGCCGGCCCGCTGCTACCGCTTCGAACGGCGCGGCCTGCACGCCCCCGACCAGGGCGTACGCGAGGTGTGGATCGGCTCGACGCACGGCGCGCACCTGGTCGCGACCGACATCCCGCCGGGCATCGTCGGCATGCGCTGGGAATGGGAGTGAGCGGCCGGGCATCGTCGTGAGACGCCCGGCCGCTCGGCCCCCCGTCGGCCTCCTGATCAAGAGGCCCCCCGGATCAGGAGACGCTGATCGTCACGTCGTCGATCACCCAGCTGGTCTGCAGGGACTGGTCCTCGACGCCGTTGAACTTCAGCGTCACGGTCTGCCCGGCGAACTGGCTGACGTTGACGACCTTCTCCACGTACGCGGAGTTGGCGTCGAGGTTGGTCTGGGTGGCCACGGTCGTGCTGCCCATGGTCACCGTCAGCCGGTCCCAGATCTGCCCGTCGGTCTCGGCGGTGCTGATGCGCACCCAGTACCGCAGCGTGGCGCTGGTGCAGCTCGCCGGGATGGTCACCGACTGCTGGACCCAGTCGGTCTGGGTCTGGCCCTGGCCGCCCAGCCAGGCGCTACGGGTGCCGGTCTTGCCCGGGTAGCCGTAGCTCGACCAGGCGCCGACGACGCCCGTGTCGGCCGTCCACGGCGTGGTGCCGCTCTCGAAGCTCGAGTTGCCGACGACCTGCGCCGCGGTGCAGCCGCCGCCACCGGTGGTGATCGTCCAGGTGAAGTTCGTCGACCCGGTCTTGCTCGCCGAGTCGGTGACCGTCACCGTGACGTTCGAGGTGCCCGCGGTGGTCGGGGTGCCCGAGATCAGGCCGCTCGACGAGCTGATCGACAGCCCGGCCGGCAGACCCGACGCGCTCCAGGTGTACGGCGACGTGCCGCCGCTGGCCTGCATCTGCAGGCTGGCCGCCTGCCCGACGACGCCGCTGCGGTTACCCGGGTTGGTGACCGACGGGTTGTCGGGGTTCGTCCCGCCGTTCATGAAGCCCGTGTAGAGCAGCCGGTTCGGCGAACCCGAACCCGGCGAGGTGACCTTGCCGGTGGTGGCGTTGTTGACCAGCGCGTCGCGCACCTGGGCGGGGGTGGCGTTGGGGTTCAGGCCCAGGTACACCGCGGCGGCGCCGGCCGTGTGCGGCGAGGCCATCGAGGTGCCCGTCATCGTGGCGCTGCCGTTGTTGCTGGAGTACGACGCCGACACGATGCTCGTGCCCGGGGCGAAGATGTCCAGGCAGGAGCCGTAGTTGCTGCTGCTGTTGCGGGCGTCGGAGCTGTTGGTGTTGCCGACGGTGACCGCCGCCGCGACGGCCTGCGGGCTGTAGTAGCAGGCGTCGTCGGACGAGTTGCCGGCCGCCTGGACGAACTGCACACCCGACGAGATCAGGCTCGACACGGCGCTGTCCATGGCCTGGCTGGTGCACCGGCTCTGGCAGCCGATGCTGTAGTTCACCACGGCCGGCTTCTGGGCGTTGGTGCGCACCCAGTTGATACCCGCGATCAGGTCGTCGTTGGTGCCGCTGCCCTGGCAGTTCAGCACCCGGACGGCCACGACGGAGGCCTTCTTGGCCACGCCGTAGCTGGTGCCCACGGCGGTGCCGGCCACGTGGGTGCCGTGTCCGTGGCAGTCCGTCGGCGAGCTGTCGTCGTCCACCATGTCCGTGCCCTGCTTGACGCGGCCGGTGAACTCGACGTGGCTGGCGTTGATGCCGGTGTCGAGCACATAGACCGTCACCCCCTGACCCGGGTTGGTGGGGTACGTGTAAGCCTGGTTCAGCGGCAGGTTCGCCTGGTCGATCCGGTCGTCACCCCAGTTCGGGGGGTTGTTCTGGGTGTCCAGCACGCCGATGCGCTGCACCGCCTCGACCGAGGCGACCGCGGGGTCGGCGGCCAGCTTGCGCGCCTGCGCCGCGGTCATGCCGACCGAGAAGCCGCGCAGACCGGCGGTGTAGACGTGGCGCGCCTTGCCGCCGAAGCGGCCGGCCAGGTCACGGGCCTTGGTGCCGACGGTGCTCGCGGGCACCGCGGAGTCCTTGAAGACCACGATGTAGCGGTCGGCGACAGCGCTCGGGCTGTCGGCGTACATGATGCTGCCTTCGGCCCCGGCGGGAGCGGCGTTGGCCGTCCCACCCGCGCCGAGCGCCCCGGCGAACGCGACGATGATCGCGAAGCCGAGAGCGGAGACTCGATGCCGCAAGGTTCTCTCCTCCCAGAGATCCCCACTGCGCGGCCGGGTCCCGATGACACCGACCGCGTAGGGGTGACGCAGAACCTAGGAGCGGATGAATCCGTTGCGGCAGAGTCGTTAACAGCGATCGATGATTCGTAACGTCAAAACTGTTTATAGAACGTGCGCCATGTCGTCGGTCGTGATCGGACGATCGGTGCGATGCGCTGAGGCGGTTACACCGCCTGGGTCGTGATCAGGTCGTTGTCCGGCACCGGCCCGCCGTCGGGAGACAAGAGAATTGAGGGTGTACGCCTGTGCGGTCCCGGCGTGCGTCAGCGGCGTCGGCGCAGTTGCCGGACGATCCTCCAGTGCCGGGCATGCGGCTGTGTGGCGTCGCGCCCGGCCATGGCCAGTTCCGCCGTCGCCTGCCGGGCTGCCGAGCAGTCCGCGTGTGAGCAGACACGACAGCGGCCCGTCCGCTTCCTGTTTCGGTGGCGGTGCAACTCCTTGTAGAGGAAAGCCGCCCGCTTGTCGGTGATCGGCTCGATGTACGAGGTACGCACGGCACCACCCCAAACGATGAAGCCCCGCCGCACGGAGTCAGCTGTCACGTACGGCGGGGCACCCCTGGACGAGACGGATTGGGGTGCGATGCCAGCCCGTCACGCGAGCCCTGGATATGCCGACCCGGGACTCCTCTGCAACCTACTGTAAGAGGTTGAAGAGGTTCAAGACCTAGTTGCTTTAAATCAACCAGGCGTGATCGACTCGGAGAGCCGACCCGAGGAAGAGTCATGCCAGCCATCCCGATGTCGTCCACGCAGATCGCGCAGGACATCACCGCCCGCATCCAGTCCGGGGAGTACCCGCCCGGTTCCCAGCTGCCTACCATCGCTGCGCTGGCGGACCTCTACAACGTCAGTGACGGGACCATCTCCCGCGTGATGATCGTGCTACGCACACAGGGCACCGTGATTGGCGTGCCAGGACGCGGCACGTTCGTGCCAGACAAGGAATGATCCCGGGCGTCCGCCATAGCACGCAGGAGGCTTGATCAGGCGGTTGTCCACAAGCGGCGCGCTGTCCACAGGCAAGAGATTTGAGGCGTACGCCCACTGCCTGCCCGCCCCTAGCGTGGCCGCGTGCCGTCCTCCCGCAAGCCGCCGCCCGTCGAGGCCGACCTCGACCGGCTGCATCGCGTGCTCGCCCAGTCCCCATCGCCGGCCCGGCTGCCGCTCGCGCCCCCGCCCTGGTCGGACGCTCTCGACGCGCCATTTCTCGACGTGCTGCCGGACTTCGCACTGTCGCGGACCATTCCGAAGACGTCGCCGTCGGACCCGAGCGTCTTACGAGACGCTCATGTGTATGCGGCCGTGCCATCGGGCACCGCAGCACCGGACGCCGATGGGTTGCCGACCACGGACACCCCGCCGAGCGCGCTGCCCGGCCGTGCGGCGTTCGATCCGGGGCGGCGCGGACTGCGGGCGCTGGCGGTGGTGGCCGCGCTGGTGGTAGCCGTCGCGGCATACCTGGCCTGGCAGACGCGTCCGTCCGTGGAGCCCGCACCTGAACCGGTGACGGTGCCCGTCGCGGAATCGAGACGGCCGGCTGCCTCAACTTCGGCGGCGACGCTGGTCGTGGCGGTCACCGGGCGGGTACGCAAGCCGGGCCTGGTTCGGCTACCGCCCGGCGCTCGGGTCGCGGACGCCATCGAGGCCGCAGGTGGGGTGCTGCCCGACACCGACCTGTCCGCAGTCAACCTTGCCCGCAAGGTCACCGACGGCGAGCTGATCGCGATCGGGGTGCCGGGCATGGCCGGTGCGGAGGCTCCGGCCGCTGGGGCGGGACCAGGTGCGGGTCCGGTGAACCTCAACACCGCGACGCTCGCCCAACTGGACGCCCTGCCCGGGGTCGGCCCGGTGCTGGCGCAGCGCATCCTCGACCACCGGGCCCGGCACGGCGACTTCCGCAGCGTCGGCGACCTGCGCCAGGTCGAGGGCATTGGCGAGTCGAAGTTTGCCCAGCTCAAAGATCTGGTGACGGTCTGATGGAGGGCCTCGCCGGACCGGCGCACCGAAACTCGGACGGCCCCGATCTGCGGCTGGCTCCGTTCGCGCTGGGCTGCTGGGCGGCTTCACTCGCTGCGCTCTTCACGGGGCTGGGCGTCACCCTCGTGCTCGGCGCAGCGGGCGCGCTCGGAGCGACGCTGGCTGCGGCCGGTCGGACCGGTTCACGCCGGGTGGCGCGTTCGCTGAACGGGTGGTCGGGGGTGCCGCTGCCGGTCTGGTGGTCAGGAATGTGGCCGCGCGGCCGTGAGCCTAGGCGGTGGATGGTTCGGCGGCAGGCCGGGGGAGCGAGGCAGGGCTCGTGGCGGTGGATCGTGGCGGGGGCCTTCCTCGGGGTGGTGTGCGGGGCGGCGGCGACCGGGGCGCGGCTGGCGGCGAGAGATGCCGAGGAGATCACCGCTCTGGTGGTCGGGCGGGTATCGGTGACGGTGACGCTGGTCGTGCGTGATGATCCGCGCCAGTCGCCCGGAATCGTCGGCCGTCCGGCGACCTGGGTGGTGGCGGCGGACCTGGAGCAGGCCGGTGACCTGCGGGCCGACGTCGGGGTGCTGGTGCTGGCGAGCGGCGACGGCTGGGCGGGGCTGCTGCCGGGGCAGCGGGTGCGGGTGCCCGCCCGGTTCGGCCCGTCCCGGGGCGGCGACCTGCGGGCCGCAGTGCTGTCCACGGAACGGCCACCGGAGCTGCTGGGAAAGGCGTCGTGGGCGCAGCGGGCGGCGGGCGGCCTGCGCGCGGGTCTGCAACGGGCCTGCGCACCGCTGGACGCCGCCACCGGCGGCCTTCTCCCGGGACTCGTCGTGGGCGACACCAGTCGCCTGGATCCGGCGGTCGAGCAGTCGTTCCGCGACACCGGGATGACTCACCTGACGGCCGTCTCGGGCAGCAACGTCGCCATCGTCACCGGCGCGGTGCTGCTGCTGGCCCGGCGGACCAGGGCCGGGCCGCGGCTGACCGCCGTGGTGTGCGCGGTGTCCGTGGTCGGGTTCGTGATCCTGGCCCGGCCGTCGCCGAGCGTGCTGCGGGCCGCGGTGATGGGCGGGATCGCGCTGCTGGCGCTCGCCTCGGGCCGGTCCCGGGCGGCGCTGCCCGCGCTGTCGGCGGGTGCGGCGGTGCTGCTGATGGTCGATCCCGAGCTGGCCGCCGACGCGGGCTTCGCGCTGTCGGTGCTGGCCACGGCCGGGCTGCTGCTGCTCGCGCCGCCGATGCGCGACGCGCTGCGCCGCCGGGGAATGCCGGGCGGGGCCGCCGAGGCGCTGGCCGTGCCCGCCGCGGCGCAGGTGGCCTGCGCCCCGGTGGTCGCGGGCATCAGCGGCACGCTGAGCCTGGTCGCCGTACCCGCGAATCTGGTCGCCGTGCCCGCGATCGCGCCCGCGACCGTCACCGGAGTCGCCGCCGCGCTGCTGTCGCCGGTGTGGCCGGGCGGCGCCGAGTTCGCGGCCTGGCTCGGCAGTTGGCCCGCGTGGTGGCTGGTCACCGTGGCCAGGGTCGGTGCGCAGGTGCCGGCCGGGGTGTTGCCGTGGCCAGGCGGGCCGCCGGGCGCGCTGCTGTTGGCCGGGTTGACCGTGCTGCTCATGGTCGGTTTCCGGCGGCCCGCGGTGCGTCGGCTGGCGGCCGTCGTGGCGCTCGCCGGCGTCCTGGGCGCGCTGCCGGTGCGCGTGCTCACCGGCGGGTGGCCGCCCGACGGCTGGCTGGTCGTGGCCTGCGACGTGGGCCAGGGCGACGCCACCGTGCTCAACGCGGGCGGCGGTGCGGCCGTGGTCGTCGACGCCGGGCCCAAGCCCCGCGACGTGGACCGCTGCCTGCGCGAGCTGGACGTGGACGAGGTGCCGTTGCTGCTGGTCAGCCACTTCCACGTGGACCACATCGGCGGCCTCGACGGGGTGCTCGCCGGGCGGCGGGTCGGTGCTCTGGTCAGCACGCCCTGGCCGGAACCCGCCACCGGTCGGGAGGCGGTGACCCGGGCCGCCGCCGCGCACCGGGTGCCGGTGTCGGACGCCCCGGAGTCCGGTGGCTGGACCGTCGGCGACGTACGGCTGGAGGTGCTGCCCGCGCCGCCCGAACGCGGCACCCGCAGCGACCCGAACAACAACTCCCTGATGCTCGTCGCGACGGTACGCGGGGTGCGGGTGCTGCTGACCGGTGACGCCGAGACCGAGCGGCAGCAGGCGCTGCTGGCGGCGGGCGTGGACGTGTCGGCGGCCGTGCTGAAGGTCGCCCACCATGGCAGCGCCTTCCAGGAACCGTCCTTCCTGGACGCTGTCGCACCGAGGATCGCCCTGGTCAGCGTGGGGGAGGGCAACGACTACGGGCATCCGAGCGGCTCCGTGCTCGCCCGGCTGTCGGGGCGGGGCGCGCGGGTGCAGCGCACCGACGTCAGCGGCGACCTCGCGGTGGTGCTCGACGCGGGCAAGCTTTCCGTCGTGCTCCCGACGCGCCCGTTGGAGTGACGGTGGGCGGGTGCCAGTTCGCACGTGCGACGATAGCGAGGTGGTGAGCCAGGTTCCGTCCCCCGTCCTGACACCCGTGGTCCTCGTGCTGGGCGACGAGGAGCTTCTGGTGGCGCGCGCGATCGCCGACGCGGCCGCGCAGGCGCGTGCCGCCGATCCGGCGGCCGAGGTCCGCGAGGTGGAGGCGGGCACGATGCTCGTCGGCGAGCTCGCCGAGTTGCTCAGCCCGTCGCTGTTCGGCGGGGTCCGGGTGGTGGTGCTGCGCGCCGCGCAGGACGCCAAGAAGGACGTGTCGGCGGTGCTGCTCGACTACGCGAAGTCGCCCGACCCGGACGTGAGCCTGGTCGTCGCGCACGCGGGCGGCGCGAAGAACAAGGCGCTGGCGGACTCGCTGGCCAAGGCGGGCGCGTCCGTGGTGTCCGCGGCGAAGCTGAGCAAGCACCGCGACCGGGTGGACTTCGTCACCGGCGAGGTGCGCCGGCTCGGTGGGCGCTGCGCGACCGACGCCGCCGAGACGCTGATCGAGGCCGTCGGCAACGACCTGCGTGAACTCGCGGCGGCCTGTTCGCAGTTGATGGCCGACACCGGCGGGCGGATCGACCAGGCGACGGTGGCGCGTTACTACCGGGGCAAGGCCGAGGTGAGCGGGTTCGCCGTCGCCGACGCCGCGGTCGCCGGGGACGTGCCGGCGGCGCTGGAGGCGCTGCGCTGGGCCCGGCACAGCGGCGTGGACCCGGTGCCGATCGCGGACGCGCTGGCCGACGGCGTGCGCACCGTGGCGCGGGTCGCCTCGGCGGGGCGCGGCAACGCGTACCAGCTGGCTTCGACGCTCGGCATGCCCGCCTGGAAGATCGAGAAGGCGCAGCGGCAGGCGCGCGGCTGGACCCCGGACGCGCTGGTGCTCGCGATGCGGGCGGCTGCCGACTGCAACGCCGCCGTGAAGGGCGGCGAGGAAGACCGCGACTACGCGCTGGAACGCGCCATCGTGGCGTTCGCGCAGGCCAAGCAGGCGGGAGGTGGGCGATGACAGCGGGTGTCCGATCCCGGCGCGCCGGCATCAGTCCCGAGGAGGCGCGCAACCGGCCGCTGTACGCCCGGGTCCTGGGCCTGCAGTACGTACGCCCGAGCAGCCTGCTGTGCTTCCTGTACTTCGAGGGCACCGTGGCGCTGGCCGTCCTGCTGTCCCTGGCCGAGCTCACCGGCTGGTGGGCGGTGGCCGTGCTGCCCGCCTCGGTGGCGGTGATGGTGAAACTCAACGACGTCATCGCGGGTGCGACGACCCGGTCGGGCGGTGCGGCGACCCGGTCCGGTGGCCAGGCGACCCGGCCGAAGTCCGCCACGCGACGGGCCCTCGCCCAGCCGACCGTGCGGCTGCGGGTGGCCGCCCCGGCCGAGGACACCCAGCCGCCCCGGCGCGATGACCGACTCACGGATGACGAGCGTGACCCATTCCCGAGCGCTGCCGGGTACCACGACCCGTCGCCGGAAAGCCGTCCAGGCAACGGCTTCCAGGACCCCTACCCGAGCCGTACCACCGCCGGGGAACAGGGCATTCGGGGCTACGCCGACCACACCGTGTACGGCGGACAAGGCATCCACGCCTCCGACGCGTATGCCGACCAGCCGACGTACGCCGGGCTGCCTGATCACGGTGCGCCGGCACAGCCCGCGTCGACCGGTCCGGACGCCGACGAGCCCTGGCTCAGCACGGCGGAACAGCGCGCCCGCCAGTCCGCCGCTCACCGCTACGAGTAGCTCGCCCCGCCACGCGCAGCGCCGCGTTGATCATGAACCTATGGCACGGCTCGACGGCGAGTCGTGTCCACAAACTCATGGTCACCTGACACGCGGTCCGCGTGCGTCATCGATCATGAAGTTGTGCCACCGACACGCCGCTGAGCCGTGCCATAGGTTCATGATCAGCGCGGCGCGGCGCGGGCCCGGCGGGGGAGGGCGGTGGAAACACCGATGCCCGGTCTCCCCTGGGGAGCCGGGCATCAGGTGATGTCTTGGCGGTGCCGGAGGGCACGCTGCGACGATCAGGCAGAGAGCGAAGCCAGCTTCTTGGCGATCGACGACTTGCGGTTCGCCGCCTGGTTCTTGTGGATCACGCCCTTGCTGACGGCCTTGTCCAGCTTGCGCGAGGCGTCGCGCAGCAGCGCGGTGGCGTTCTCGACGTCACCGGCGGCGCTCGCCTCGTGGAACTTGCGGACAGCGGTCTTCAGCGACGACTTGACCGACTTGTTGCGCAGCCGGGCCTTCTCGTTCTGCCGGTTGCGCTTGATCTGGGACTTGATGTTCGCCACGCGACAGCCTCGTCCTGCTCGTTTCGGTTGACTGGTTCGGATGGGCCGGCGCAACGAAGCACCAGCCGCGACGTGCCAGGTTACCAGGTGGCCTGGGCATCGGCCAAAACAGGCCGAGGTGACACCCGTCGCGGTGCCCGACCCGGACAGCCTACCGCCCCGCCTTCACCGCCTCTGCGGGGCGGTTGATGATCGTCGTTTCGGGGCGAAAAGTGAAGTCGCACCGCACTTTCCGACCGCAAACAACGATCATGCGCGCCGCCGGGTGGCGGCCGGGCCGGGTGACCTTTCCGGGTGATGGGACGCGACACCCGCTCGTAGATCGAGGGCGGGCGGGGTCCGGGTGGCAGACTGTGCTGTCGTGGACATCGAGCGGTTCTGGGCTCTGATCGAGCAGGCGCGTACGGACGTCGAGGGTGACATCGGCGAGGACGGCACCGGGCTGGCGAAGGCGCTGACCGCGCGGCTGTCGGCGCTGAGCCTGGCGGACATCGCCGGGTTCGCGACGCGGTTCGAACAGCTGCGTGCCGCGGCCGACCGCTACGACCTGTGGGGGGCCGCGCACCTGATCGGGGGCGGCTGCTCCGACGACGCGTTCGTCGACTTCCGCAGCGGGCTGATCGCGGCGGGCCGCAAGTGGTACGAGGCTGCGCTGGCCGACCCGGACGCGCTGGCCGGGCACCCGTCCGTGGTCGAGGCCGTGGAGTGGGACGACGACAGCGCGATCTTCGCCGAACTGGTCGGGTACGCGGCCGCCGACGCGTTCCGGGAGGTCGCCGGGGCGGAGCTGGTGCTGCCCGAGACGGCGAAGGCGCCGATCGCGGGCGAGGACTGGGACTTCGAGGACGACGACCAGATGCGCCACCGGCTGCCCCGGCTGAGCGCGCTGGTGCTGGGCTGGCCCGCGAACGAGGGCTGCCGCTGCTGAGCGAGCCCGCCGCCGGAGCGCCTGCGGCGGTAACGTTGAAGCCCGCTTCGGCACGGTCGGCGGGCGTGGGATCATAGGGGCGGCAATAACCGCCTCACGCCGAACGCGGCCCGTCGCCAGCGACCCGCTTTCCGCGCCTCACGCCCTATAGAACGGATCACCGTGCCTCCGCTGCTCGGATCGAACAAGCCCGGCGACACTGACCCGGCCGCCATCCGCAACTTCTGCATCATCGCCCACATCGACCACGGCAAGTCGACGCTGGCCGACCGCATGCTGCAGATCACCGAGGTGGTGGACCCGCGGCAGATGCGGGCGCAGTACCTCGACCGGATGGACATCGAGCGCGAGCGCGGCATCACCATCAAGAGCCAGGCGGTACGCCTGCCGTGGACCGTGCGCGAGGGCGAGCGGGCCGGCGAGCAGGTCGTCCTCAACATGATCGACACGCCTGGCCACGTCGACTTCACCTACGAGGTGTCGCGCAGCCTGGCCGCCTGCGAGGGCGCGATCCTGCTGGTGGACGCCGCCCAGGGCATCGAGGCGCAGACGCTGGCCAACCTGTACCTGGCGATGGAGAACAACCTCACCATCATCCCGGTGCTCAACAAGATCGACCTGCCCGCGGCGCAGCCGGAGAAGTACGCCGAGGAGCTCGCGCACCTGATCGGCTGCGAGCCGGAGGACTGCCTGCGGGTGTCCGGCAAGACCGGTGACGGCGTGTCCCACCTGCTCGACGAGATCGTCCGGCAGCTGCCCGCTCCGACCGGCGGCGACCCGAAGGCCCCGGCCCGCGCCATGATCTTCGACTCGGTGTACGACGTCTACCGCGGCGTCGTCACCTACATCCGCGTGATCGACGGCCGCCTGGACGCCCGCGACCGGATCAAGATGATGTCCACCGGCGCGGTGCACGAGCTGCTGGAGATCGGTGTCATCTCCCCGGAGCCGATCAAGTCGCCGTCGCTCAGCGTCGGCGAGGTCGGTTACCTGATCACCGGTGTGAAGGACGTGCGGCAGTCCCGGGTCGGCGACACGGTCACCCTGAACGCCAAGCCGGCCACCGAGCCGCTCGGCGGCTACAAGGACCCCAAGCCGATGGTGTACTCCGGCCTCTACCCGCTGGACGGCTCGGACTACCCGGAGCTGCGCGACGCCCTCGACAAGCTGAAGCTCAACGACGCGTCCCTGGTGTACGAGCCGGAGACGTCGGCGGCGCTGGGCTTCGGCTTCCGCTGCGGCTTCCTCGGCCTGCTGCACCTGGAGATCATCCAGGAGCGGCTGGAGCGCGAGTTCGGCCTCGACCTGATCGCCACCGCGCCGAACGTGGTGTACCGCGTGGTCACCGACGACGGCAAGGAGATCACGGTCACCAACCCGAGCGAGTACCCGCACGGCAAGGTCGCCGAGGTGTACGAGCCGGTGGCGCGCGCCACGGTGCTGACGCCCAACGACTACGTCGGCGCGGTGATGGAGCTGTGCCAGGGCCGTCGCGGCGTGCTGCAGGGCATGGACTACCTGTCGGCCGACCGCGTCGAGCTGCGTTACACGCTGCCGCTCGGTGAGATCATCTTCGACTTCTTCGACCAGCTGAAGTCGCGTACCAAGGGTTACGCCAGCCTGGACTACGAGCCCAGCGGCGAGCAGGCCTCCGATCTGGTCAAGGTGGACATCCTGCTGCAGGGCGAGCCGGTCGACGCGTTCAGCGCGATCGTGCACAAGGACAAGGCGTACACGTACGGCACGACGATCGCCTCCAAGCTGCAGAAGCTGATCCCGCGCCAGCAGTTCGAGGTGCCGATCCAGGCGGCCATCGGCTCCCGGGTCATCGCCCGCGAGACGATCCGCGCGATCCGCAAGGACGTGCTGGCCAAGTGCTACGGCGGTGACATCAGCCGCAAGCGCAAGCTGCTGGAGAAGCAGAAGGAAGGCAAGAAGCGCATGAAGATGGTCGGCCGGGTCGAGGTGCCCCAGGAGGCCTTCATCGCCGCGCTGTCCACCTCGGAGGCACCCGAGGGCGGCAAGAAGAAGTGACGTTCGCGGGACACTGCTTCCGCTGCGGCGCGGCCCTTCCGGCCGCGCCGCCGTCCGTCTGCGGGACCTGCGGGTACGAGCAGTACCTCAACGCCCGCCCGACGGCCAGCCTGATCGTGCTCGACGGCGCCGGGCGCTTCCTGGCGCTGCGCCGCTCGCGGCCGCCCCGCGAAGGGCTGTGGGAGACGCCGGGCGGCTTCTGCGACGCCTGGGAAGAACCCGCCGACGCGGCCCGCCGGGAGGCCCGCGAGGAGCTGGGCGTCGACGTCGAGCTGGGCGCGTTCGTCGGCATGTACGTCGGCGACTACGAGTTCCAGGGCGAGCGCCTGCCCGTGCTCGACTGCTTCTTCCTCGCTACCCTGCCGGCCGGCGCCCACCTGCGCCTGGACCCCGACGAGTCCTCCGAGTCCGCCTGGCTCCCGCTGGCCGACCCGCCCGTCATGGCCTTCACCACGATGGACCGCGCCCTCCGCGACGCTGCCACCCTCCTCCCTACCCGCTGACCCGCCCCCGCCGCAGACACGGTCCTGCGGCGGCCACCGGCCTGCAGTTTCAAGGAAAGTGCAGGAATCCAGCCTACGGTTCGTGCAGTTTCCAGGAACCTGCACCGTGGCGCTGCTCGCTGCGGCGGTCGCGGCCCTGCCCGAGCCAAGATCGCCCGACTTGCCAGGCAGGTGGGCGACCGGCGGGCCAAGATACGCGCGTTTTCCGGGCAAGTCGGGCGATCATGGAGGTGGTCTCCGGCGGGGATGCGCCGTCGCTCGTGTGGGTTATGGCTGTTCGGTTGGCGGGGGTGCACGGTCGGCCAAAGATCTGCCGACAAAAGGCCTGGAGCCGTAGTAACTGGGCAATCTACCCATCGTTACCCCAAGTGCAGTGTTTTGCCGCTTTCGCCCGATATGAGGGCATAGCAGGTTCCAAAGTCGCACAAGGAGTGACGATGCAGATGAAGAAGGCCGGAGCCGTCGCCACGGGCGCTCTCGCTACGATGGCGATCATGGGGGCTCCTGCCGCTGCGGCGCCCAGCACGGACGCCTCTGCGCTGACCCAGGCCGGTGCCTCCACCACCGAGGGCAAGACCACCTCGATGCGCCAGGTCGGGGCCAACCAGCTGAAGCTCGCCCGCGGCGGCGGCTTCGACAACAACGGCTGGGACGCGCCGTGGGACATCGACTCGGCGTCGGTCGTCGCGCTGCTCAACGGTACGGTCGTCAACGTGGCCGCCCTCCAGCAGTGTGGCTCCACCAGCGGCAACGTGGTGGGCATCTCGGTGCCGATCACCTCGCCGAACACCGTGGTCTCGGGCTTCGGTCACGACGACGGCTACGGCCACAAGAACGACATCGCGTGCGCCAACGCCAACGTCAAGATCAAGCAGACCGACAAGCAGGCGGCGATCCTCGGCGTCGGCAACGACTCGGCGGTCAACATCGCGTCGATTCAGTCCTGCGGCTCGACGGACGCAAACGTCATCGCCCTCGCGGTGCCGATCACCTCGCCGAACACGGTCATCGGTGACTGCCAGAACAGCAACATCGAGATCAACGGCAACGACGAGTGGGACAACGACGACCACTGGCAGGAGTCGGCTCGCACCGAGGCCATGCCGATGGGTCAGTCCCTGGCGATGGACAAGGCCCGGCAGGCCCTGGTCAAGAAGGTCAGCGCGCTGAAGAACCGCAGCGCGTGGGCCAACCGCGCCAACGCCCGCGTCGCCCCGCAGGCGCGCGGTGGCGGCTGGGACGCGCCGTGGGACCAGGACTCGGTCAGCCTGATCTCCGCGCTGAACGGCACCGCCGTGCAGCTGATCACGGCCCAGGCCTGTGGTTCCACCTCGCCCGACGGTCTGGCGATCGCGATCCCGATCACCTCGCCGAACACCGTCATCGGTGACTGCAAGAACGCCAACGTGAAGATCAGCAAGGACGACCCCAAGGGTGTCATCTCCGCCCTGGACAACACCTCGCTGAACGTGCTCCCGCTGCAGTCCTGCGGCTCCACGAGCGCGAACATCATCGCCGCGGCGGTTCCGATCACCTCGCCCAACACGGTCATCGGCAGCTGCTACAACGCCAACACGGTCATCGACTAGTCGCTGAACCGGCACGGCGGACGGGGCGGGTCGCGCCAGCGCGACTCGCCCCTTCGAATGCTCGCCAACGACAACTCATGCCGCGCTGACGTGTGCCTGCGACTCGGGCGCCGGCGGCCAGAAATCCTACAAGGAGTGACGATGCAGATAGGAAAGGCCGGGGTCGTCGCGGCCGGAGCGCTCGCTACGGTGGCGGTGATGGGTTCGGCGGCGACCGCCGCGCCCGCGGCCGGACCGGCGCACGTGGATCCCGTCAGGACCGCCGCGACCACCTTGAAGCAGGCGGCGGTGCAGCAGGCCGCGGGACAGGCGCTCGCTGCCGTGAAGACCGTCAAGGACGTCGCCCGCGGCCCCCAGCGGGAGGTGCGCCAGCCGCTGATCTCCATCGCCAACGGCAGCGCGCTGACCACCGGTGCGTGGCAGGCATGTGGTTCCGCATCGGCTCAGGTCGTATCGGCCGCGGTCGCCCTCCGCTCCCCGAACACCGTGCTGGGCGACTGTGCCAACGGCAACGTTCTGATCCGGCAGAACCAGGTGCAGGGGGTCATCTCGATCCTGGACGACACCTCGGTGAACGCGCTGCCGATCCAGGTCTGCGGCTCGAACGCGGCCATCGCCGGCGTCACGGCCGCGATCGCCTCACCCGCCACCGTGGTGGGCGACTGCTCCAACGCCAACACGTTCATCGCCGCGCCCAAGGACAGCGCGCAGGAAGGGCCGCAGAGCCTGGTGTCGCTGCTCAGCGGCTCGGTCGTGAACGCCGCGGCGGTTCAGGTCTGTGGTTCGACCGCATCGATCGTCGGGGTGTCCGCGGCCGTGACGTCGCCGACCACCGTGCTGGGTGACTGCTACAACAGCAACAGCACCATCCAGAAGCGCAAGAACCCAGCAGTGCTCCCGCTGCTCAGCAACCAGGTCCTGGACATCGTGCCGCTGCAGACCTGCGCGTCGTCCGGCCTGCTCGGCCAGCTCGGCCCGGCGCTGCCGATCAGCAGCTCGGCGTTCGTCGCCGGCCAGTGCGTCACCGGCGGGCAGAAGATCCTGGACTGACCGCCCGTCAGCAGCAGTGAGGCCGGGCCGCGAGATGCGGCCCGGCCTCACTGTCGGTTCATGCGCTGGTCAGCGCAGCCAGGGGACGTTGCGGTCCAGCAGGCCGCGCTCCTTCAGTTCGGCGCGCAGCGGGATCGTGTCGTCGATCCAGCCGCCCTCGCCGACACCCCACATGTTCTGCACCTTCAGGTTGCCGAACGCCTCGCCGATGAGCTGGCGCTGCACCGGGGTGAGGCCGGCGTACCACGCGGACTCGCGGTCGATCGGCATGTCGTCGACCGGGCGGATCCAGCGGTAGGTGTAGCTCATGAAGAGCATCTTGCGCGTCACGTCCGAGCGGTTGCGCGAGCGCGAGTGCCACAGGCGGCGGTCGAAGATGAACGCGTCACCGGGCTTGGCCAGCCACGGCACGGCGCCCTCCGGACCCTTGGCGATCTCGGCCGGGTCGGTCGGCCGGTACATGTGGTTGTTCAGGTGCGAGCCCGGGATGCACAGGGTCTGGCCCCGGCCCGGCTCCGAGATGTCGCTGAGCACGATGGCGACCTTGATCGACAGCATCGGCCGCGGGATGTCGCCGTAGTACGGGGCGTAGTACTCCGCGTCGGAGTTCTGCCGCCAGCCGTCCTGGTGCCACTCCCAGCGCGGGGTCTCGTCCTCCTCGTACGGCGGGTTGACGTCGAGGTGGTTGTGCTGGGAGTAGATGTTCCAGCCGGCCAGACCCCAGACCCAGCGGAAGGTCGGGGAGTAGTCGAGCATCCGGGCGAAGGCCGAGCTGTGGCTGACGGCGCCGAGCAGGTGCAGCGAACCGGTCTTGTCGATGTGACCGGTGTCCTTGTTCGCGGCGTACAGGCGGTCGGCCTCGGCCTGGAGTTCGGCCACGATCTCGGGGCTGACGACACCGGGGAGGTGCTTGTACCCGTTCTCGTGGAATTCCTTGCGCTCGGCGTCGGTGAGCGGCGCGTAGTCCGTCGCCGGCTCCTGAGAGGTGATGGTCATGTCCTCCCCTTGCGTCCTTCCAGACTTGGGCACAGTCGAAGGCAGGATCGGGGCGCGCGACTTGGGGGGTGGCGTGCCGGGATGAGCAACCTTCGCGAACGAGTGCCGATACTAACTCGCGTTCCCGAGTGACGTCGTCGCGCGGGGACCGTCAGCGCGGCCTGCCACCAGGGTCACCCGCCCGCGACGACCTCGGCCACCACCTGTTCGGCCACTTTCTCGGCGCTCGACCACGCGGGGTCACCGGCGGACCACTGCTGGTCGGCGAAGGTCACCCGGGTGACCCCGGTGATCGGCGCCTGGGCCACCAGCCAGTGCGCGAACTGCCAGCCCGCCTTGCTGTTCGCGGCCGGTACGCGCAGCGCGGCGCCCTCGGCGGTGACGCCCTTGGCCTTGGCGGTGCCGAAGTCGGCCTTGATCCGGTCGGCCAGCGCCTTCGCGGTCGCGGCGTCGGCCGGCGGCTCGTCGCTGTACGTGTCGCAGGTCACACCGCCTGCCTGCTGCCCGGTCAGCACCTTGGCCAGCACGGTCGCCTCCTCGGCCCACTTCTCGTAGGCCTCGGGGTAGGCCGACCGCTGCACCCGCTGGGCGGCCTCGGTGACCCGCATCTTCTGCCACCCCTTGACCTTCAGCAGGCTGGTGTAGAAGCGCTTGGCGGCGTGCCGCGGATCCATGATCTGCTTCGCGGTGCCCCAGCCCTGGCTGGGCCGCTGCTGGAACAGGCCGAGCGAGTCGTGGTCGTTGCCCTCGCCGAGATGCTCCAGGTTGCGCAGCTTCGACTCCTGCAGGGCGGTGGCCAGCGCGACGATCACCGCGCGGTCGGGCACGTTGCGGCTGATCCCCACGGCGGCGATGGTCGCGGCGTTGGCCATCTGCTCCGGGTCCAGGCGCACCTCGCCGTCGGCGCGGGCCACGCACTCGGGCGCGCCGAGCCGGGGGAGCGGGATCTCCAGCTTGCCGTCGAACTGCTGCCGGGCGAGGTAGCCGCCGACGCCGAACACCACGGCGAGGATCACCAGGACGGTCAGCGCGTGCTTGCCCTTCACAGCGGCCTCCTCGACATGTGCGCGAGGGCGGGCGGCTTGTCGAAGTCCCCAAGCCGCCCGCCCCCGCCGCAGGCTCGTTCAGGCCACCCTACGGGGTGGCCGCCGCCACGGCACCGTCCTCGTCGGACCGCGGAACCCAAGCGGCATCCCGTTTCTCCCGGAATGCGGCGACTCCCTCGCGGCCCTCGGCGGAGCCGAAGAAGCGCAGCGAGATTTCCGACAGGTGGGCCAGCTCGGCGTCCAGGTCCGGCTCCGCGCGGCGGCGCAGCAGCTCCTTCGTCGTCGCCAGCGAGGCGGGCGCGCCCCGGACCAGGCTCTCGCACCAGCGCGCGGCGACCGCGTCCACGTCGTCGTCCGGCGCGGTCGCGGTGACCAGCCCGATCGCGGCGGCGCGGGGGCCGTCGAAGACGTCGCCGGTCAGGTACAGCTCCGCGGCGGCGCGCGGGGCGAGCCTGGGCAGCACCGTGGCGGAGATCAGCGCGGGCACCACCCCCAGCCGCACCTCGGTGAAGGCGAACGTGGCCCCCGCCGTGCACACCGCGAGGTCGGCGGCGGCGATCAGACCCAGCCCACCGGCGCGGGCCGGTCCCCGCACCACGGCCACCACGGGCTTGGCCGACCGGGCCACCGCGCCCAGCACGTCACCCAGCAGCGCGGCCGGCATCTGCCCGGACTTCGCCGCGGCGGCGGTCTCGGCCAGGTCGGCGCCGGAGCAGAAGACCGGGCCGGTGTGGTCGAGCACGATCACCCGTACCCGGTCGTCGGCGTTCGCCTCGGCCAGCGCCGCCAGCAGCTCGGTCATCAGCCGGTGCGACAGCGCGTTGCGGTTGTGCGGGCTGTCGAGGGTGATCGTCGTTACGCCGCGGGCGTGGGTGACCCGGACGAGGTGGGAGTCAGGTGAGGACATGAGGGCAGACTAGAGCCGTGGCCCAGCTTCCCGACGGTGAACCCGTACCCGACACCGGTGTCCTGCCCGAGTCCGCGCTGGCCGACGTCGGCGGGCGCGGCTTCGGCGTGTACCTGCACGTGCCGTTCTGCGCCAGCCGCTGCGGGTACTGCGACTTCAACACCTACACCGCCTCGGAGCTGGGCGGCGCGGACACCGAGGGCTACGTCGAGGCGGTGCTCGCCGAGCTGGCGCTGGCCGCGAAGGTGCTGCCCGCCCCGCCGCGCGTCGACACCGTCTTCGTCGGCGGTGGCACGCCCACCCTGCTCAAGCCGGCCCAGCTCGGCCGGATGCTGGAGGCGATCGACGGCACGTGGGGGCTCGCCGCCGGCGCGGAGGTGACCACCGAGGCCAACCCCGAGTCGGTCGACCCGGCGTCGCTGCGCGAGCTGCGCGCCGCCGGGTTCACCCGGATCTCGCTGGGCATGCAGTCGGCCGCGCCCGGGGTGCTGCGCATCCTGGACCGCAAGCACACCGCCGGGCGCGCCCCGGCCGCCGCGATCGAGGCGCGGGAGGCCGGGTTCGAGCACGTCAACCTGGACCTGATCTACGGCACGCCGGGGGAGACCGAGGACGACTTCGCCGCCTCGCTGGCCGCGGTGGTCGGCGCGGGCGTGGACCACGTCAGCGCGTACGCCCTGATCGTGGAGGACGGCACCCGCCTGTCGGCCCGCATCCGGCGCGGCGAGCTGGCGTCCCCGGACGACGACGTGGCGGCCGACCGCTACCTGGCGGCCGAGGCGGCGCTCTCCGCCGCCGGGCTGGGCTGGTACGAGGTCTCCAACTGGGCCGCCGACCAGGCCGCCCGCTGCGCGCACAACCTGCTCTACTGGCGCGGCGGCGACTGGTGGGGCCTCGGGCCCGGCGCGCACAGCCACGTCGGCGGCGTGCGCTGGTGGAACGTCAAGCACCCGGCGAAGTACGCGGCCCGGCTGGGCGAAGGGCTCTCCCCGGGCCTGGGCCGGGAGGTGCTGACCGAAGAGCAGCGCCACACCGAGGACGTGCTGCTACGGCTGCGTCTGAGCGAGGGCCTGCCACTGGACGTGCTGGACGAGGCCGGGCGTGCCGCCGCGGGGCAGGCGCTGGCCGACGGGCTGCTCGAGCCCTCCGCGTACGCAGAAGGCCGCGCAGCGCTGACGCTGCGCGGCCGTCTCCTCGCGGACGCGGTGGTCCACTCCTTGCTGGCCTGGTGACCCGACTTACTTGATCAGGCTCATGGTCAGCGGGTACTTCGGCAGCTCGCCGTTGTTGGCCTTGACACCGGCCATGACGCCCATGATCAGCGGGAACAGCGGCACGAAGAACAGCACCATGGGCAGGATCAGCCAGCTCAGGCAGCTGCCGACGCAGAGGCTCACGATGCTGATGACGCCCCAGAGGATCTGGAAGTTCAGCGCGGCGGTCGCGTGCGCCTTGACCGTGGGCGACTCGTTGCCCTTGACGAGCAGGGCGACCAGCGGAGCGACGAACCAGGTCAGCGCGCCACCGAAGTGGGCGACCAGGGCCCAGGTCTTGTCGTCCGGGTTGGCGTAGCCGACCGGGGCGGGGCCGCCGACCGACGGCGGAGGGGTGTAGCCGCCGGGTGCGGACGGCGGGGGAGACGCGGGGGCCGACGGCGGCGCTGCCGGGGCCGGCGGCTCGTAAGAGGGGGCCGAAGGAACCGGCGGCTCCGAGGAGCCGGGCGGGGTGGGTTCACTCATGCCCGACAGGCTAGGTCTGTGGATCAATCGGCGCCAGTCAACACCCGTGACCGATAGGCGACACACTGCGAGCCGATCGGCCGAGTTTACCCGCTGTCCACTTTGCCGATGTCCGCGCTGGGTGTCGGATGCCGCGTGGTGTCGACCCCGTCACCACGCCTATGCCGTCCGGGTGACGGCCCACGTAGACTGGCACTCACTCACGACG
This sequence comes from Catellatospora aurea, assembly GCF_042663325.1. Classification (NCBI taxonomy): domain Bacteria; kingdom Bacillati; phylum Actinomycetota; class Actinomycetes; order Micromonosporales; family Micromonosporaceae; genus Catellatospora; species Catellatospora aurea. Next base: position 204,211 of record NZ_JBHTAC010000005.1, on the reverse strand, counting down.
AGTGCCAGCCGGGAGGTGCGTATGGGTCTGGATGACCGCAAACTCGAAGTGCTGCGTGCCATCGTCGAGGACTACGTCGCGACGCAGGAGCCGGTGGGGAGCAAGGCGCTGGTCGAGCGGCACGCCCTGGGGGTGTCGCCGGCGACCGTGCGCAACGACATGGCCGTGCTGGAGGAGGAGGGTTTCATCCGCCAGCCGCACACGTCGGCCGGCCGGGTGCCCACCGACCGGGGTTACCGCCTGTTCGTCGACCGGCTGTCGCGGGTCAAGCCGCTCTCCCCGGCGGAGCGCCGGGCGATCGAGCGTTTCCTGGTCGGCGCGGTCGACCTCGACGACGTGGTGCACCGCGCGGTCCGGCTGCTCGCCCAGCTCACCCGCCAGGTCGCCGTGGTGCAGTACCCGAGCCTGACCCGCTCCTCCGTACGCCATCTGGAACTGGTCCCGGTCTCCACCACCCGGCTGCTGCTCGTCATGATCACCGACACCGGCCGGGTCGAGCAGCGGGTCGTCGAGCTGCCCGGCCCCGTGGAGCCGGACGAGATCACCGAACTGCGCCGCACCCTCAACGCGACCCTGGTCGGCGTGAAGCTGGTGGACACCCCGCCGCTGGTGCAGGGCCTGGTCGAGCGGGCCGAGCCGCAGGGCAAGGCAACCATGAGCACGCTGGTCAGCGTCCTGCTGGAGACCCTCGTCGAGCGGCACGAGGAACGGCTGGCCCTGGCCGGCACGTCGAACCTGGCCCGGATGGGCCCGCTGGACCTGACCACCGGCGCGCTGCGGCCGATCCTGGAGGCGCTGGAGGAGGAGGTCATCCTGCTCAAGCTCTTCGACGAGGTGAAGTCGGGCGCGGCCCGGGTGCGCATCGGCGACGAGAACGAGGTCGTCGACCTGCGGGCCACCTCGGTGGTCAGCACGGGCTACGGTCCGGGCGCGACCGTCGTCGGCGGGATGGGCATCGTCGGCCCGACCCGCATGGACTACCCCGGCACCATCGCCACCGTTCGCGCCGTGGCGCGTTACGTGGGCGAGATGCTGGGACATTGATTCCGAATTTCCTGTTGTTGCTGAACGAGGCTTGAGGACAGCGTGGCCAAGGACTACTACGGCATTCTCGGCGTTCCCAAGGACGCCGACGCCGACGACATCAAGCGGGCTTACCGCAAGCTCGCCCGTCAGTACCACCCGGACGTCAATCCGGACCCGGCCGCGGCGGAGAAGTTCAAGGACATCAACAACGCGTACGAGGTCCTCTCCGACGACCAGAAGCGGCGCATGGTGGACCTGGGCGGCGACCCGCTCGCGCCGGGCGGAGGCGGCGCGGGTCCGGGCGGCCCCGGCGGCGGCCCGTTCGTCGGCTTCCAGGACATCATGGACGCCTTCTTCGGCGGCAGCGGCTCGCGCGGCCCGCGCCCGCGCACCCGGCCGGGTGCCGACGCGATCCTGCGGCTTGACCTCGACTTGTTCGAGACCGCGTTCGGCGTCGAGGCCCCGATCACCGTGGACACGGCCGTGCTGTGCACCACCTGCTCCGGCGCCGGCACCGCGGCGGGCACCCATCCGCAGACCTGCGACACGTGTGGCGGGCGCGGCGAGGTGCAGTCAGTGCAGCGCACCTTCCTGGGCCAGGTCGTGTCGTCGCGTCCGTGCAACGCCTGCCAGGGCTTCGGCACCACCATCCCGCACCCGTGCCCGACCTGCGCCGGCGACGGCCGCGTCCGCACCCGGCGCAGCCTGACCGTGAAGATCCCGGCCGGCGTCGAGGACGGCATGCGGATCCGGCTGGCCAACCAGGGCGAGGTCGGCCCCGGCGGCGGCCCGTCCGGCGACCTGTACGTGGAGATCCACGAGCGGGCCCACGACGTGTACGCGCGCAAGGGCGACGACCTGCACTGCAAGGTCACCGTCCCGATGACCGCCGCCGCCCTGGGCACCCGCCTGACCATCAAGACCCTGGACTCCGAGGAGCAGGTCGAGGTCAAACCCGGCACCCAGCCGAACTCGACCCTGCGCATCCGCGCCAAGGGCGTCCCGCACCTGCGCGGCACCGGCCGCGGCGACCTGTTCGTGCACCTCGACGTCCGCACCCCCACCCGCCTCGACGGCGAGCAGGAGCGCATGCTCCGCGAGTTCGCCCGCGCCCGCGGCGAGGAGGTCGCTGAACTCTCCAAGCAGGGCGGCTTCTTCTCCCGAGTCCGCGACGCCTTCAACGGCCACTGACCGTTTTCCCGCGTTGATCATGAACTTATGGCACGGTTCGACGGTGTGTCGGTGCCATAAGTTCATGATCGCCATTGGAGGGTGTCTGCCGTGAGCGCGCCGCTGTTTCTTGTCGACGAGCTGCCCTCGGGGCGGCTTTACACACTCGGCGGGGCGGAGGGCCACCATGCCGCGACCGTGCAGCGGCTGCGGGTGGGTGAGGCGCTGCTGCTCGCCGACGGGCGCGGCGGCATGGCGTCCGCGGTGGTCGCGGCCGTCGGCAAGGGCACGCTCGACCTCATCGTGACCGAGCTGCGGTACGCCCACGCGCCCGACCCGCGCCTGGTCGTCGCCCAGGGCATCGCCAAGGGCGACCGGGGTGAGCTGGCCGTGCAGGCGATGACCGAGGTCGGCGTCGACGAGATCCTGCCCTGGGCCGCGGCGCGCAGCGTGGCCCAGTGGCGCGGCGATCGGGGCGCGAAATCCCGAGAGAAGTGGGCGGCGGTCGCCCGCGAGGCCGCCAAGCAGGCCCGCCGCACCTTCCTGCCCATGGTCGGCGGCGACCCCGACCTGTCCACGAAACAGCTCGTCCAGCGCCTCGCGACGGCCTCGGCCGCGTACGTGCTGCACGAGGAGGCGACCGAGCGGCTGTCCCAGGTCGAGCTGCCCGCCGCCGGGGAGATCGTGCTGGTCGTCGGCCCCGAGGGCGGCATCGACGATGCCGAGCTGAAGACGTTCACCGCGGCCGGCGCGCTTCCGGTACGCCTCGGCGACAACGTGCTCCGCACCTCGACCGCCGGCGTCGCCGCCCTCAGCGTCCTCGCCACCCGCCTCGCCCGCTGGTAACCCCACCCCCGCCCCGCGCGCCGGGGGGGTCGCAACTCTGAAGGAGTTGCGGCCTCACGCGCGGGTCGATGGCGCGAGGTGTTAAGAGTTGCGGCAGAAGGGGGGTGGGCGAGGTGGTCAGCGGAGGTGGGAGGCGCCGTTGAGGTCTAGGACGGCGCCGGAGGCCCATTCGGCGGCGGGGTCGGCGAGCCAGAGGACGGCGGCGGCGATCTCCTCGGGGCGGGCGACCCGGCCGAACGGGCTCTGCGCGGCGTGTTCGGCGCCGCGGGGGACCTTGTAGGCGGCGTTGGTCTCGTCCTCCTGGACGTAGCCGGGGGCGACGGTGGCGACGGCGATGCGGTACGGGGCCAGCGCGACGGCCAGGGACTGACCCATGGCGTGCAAGCCGGCCTTGGCGGCGCCATACGCAGGCTGGCCGGGCTCGCCGCGGTAGGCCCCGCGCGAGCCGACGTTGATCACGCGGGCGGCCGGGGAGCCCGGGGGACGGGCCAGCATGTGCCGGACCGCGCAGTAGGTGGCGTTCGCCGGGCCGGTCAGGTTCACCGCGAGCGTGCGCGTCCACAGCTCCTGCCACTGCTCGTAGGTGACCCCGGTGATCGGGTGCGGGTAGGCCTGCCCGGCGTTGTTGACCAGCACGTCGAGCCCACCCAGCGCCTGCGCGGCGGCGTCGACCATCGTGGCGACGGCGGCCGGGTCGGCGAGGTCCGCGCGTACCACCGCGTGCCCTTGACCGGGCAGCGATGCCCGCAGCGACTCGGCGAGGTCGGCGGAGTCGCGGTGGTGGATGGCGACGCGGTCGCCGCGGGCGGCGAACGCGGCCGCGACGGCCCGGCCGACGCCGCGCGACGCCCCGGTGACCAGCACCGCTCGTGAATCGGACATGGAGGCAGCCTACGATCTGTCTCGTGACCGTTGCCGACTGCCTGTTCTGCCGCATCGTGGCGGGGGAGATCCCCGCGACCGTGGTCGCCGAGACCGAGCGCACCCTCGCCTTCCGGGACATCGCGCCGAAGGCCCCCACGCACGTGCTGGTGATCCCGAAGGAGCACTACGCCGACGTCGCGACGCTGGCCGTGGGCGATTTCGCGCTGGCCGGCGAGGTGCTGGCCACCGTCGCCGACGTGGCCGCCGCCGAGGGCCTGGACGGCACGGGCTTCCGGGTGATCTTCAATACCGGCGCGTCGGTGGGGCAGACCGTGTTCCACGCGCACGCGCACGTGCTCGGCGGCGTCGACATGGACGGCGATCTCACCGGGTAGTCTCGCCGCCGTGGCAGACCTGAACCGCACTCTCGAACGCCTGGTCCGCGCCGTACAGGCCGAGGCCCGGGTGCCCGCCCTCAGCGTGGCGCTGCGCCGCGACGACCGTCCGCTGTGGACTTTCCAGGTGGGCGGGTCCGGCAACCCCGGCGCGCCCCTGGACGCCGACACCCCGTTCCGGATCGGGTCGATCACGAAGACCTTCACGGCGGTCCTGGTGCTGCAGTGCCGCGACGCGGGCCTGCTGGACCTCGACGACCCGATCGGCGCCCATCTCGACGTGCCCGCGCACGGCGGGCTGACCATCCGGCGGCTGCTGTCGCACACCGCGGGCCTGCAGCGTGAGCCGGTCGGCGACGTGTGGGACACGCTGAGCCCGCCGGACCTGCCCGGCCTGCTCGACGACCTGACCCGCACCGAGGCGATCCACCCGCCCGCGCGCCGCTTCCACTACTCGAACCTGGGCTTCGCGCTGCTGGGGCACCTGGCCGCGCGGCGGCTCGGCGGCGACTGGTGGGACCTGGTGGAGGAGCGCATCTGCCGCCCGCTGAACCTGTCCGCCACCACGTACGCCGTGCCCGCGCACGCCGCGACCGGTTACCTGGTCGACGAGTACTCCGACCACGCCCGGCCGGAGCCGCCGACCGACTTCGGCGCGGTCAGCCCGGCCGCGCAGCTGTGGAGCACCGCCGCCGACCAGGCCCGCTGGGCGGCGTTCCTGACCGACCCGGCCTCGGTGGACCCGGACGGCGCGGTGCTGTCCGCGGACACCCTCGCCGAGGCCCGCTGGCCGCTCACGCCGCGCAACGAGACGCTCTGGGGCTCGGGCGTCGGCCTGGGCCTGATGCTGTGGCCCCGCGAGGGCCGCGTGCTGCACGTCGGTCACAACGGCGCGATGCCCGGCTTCCTGGCCGCGGCGTGCGGCCGCCACGGCGGCCCCGGCAATCCAGGGGGTATGGCCGCAGCCGTGCTGGCCTCGTCCGGCACCGCCTCGGCGATCATCGACCTGCCGCACCGGCTGATCGAGGAGGCGCTCGCCGCCGACCCGGTCGACGTCGCGCCGTGGACCCCGGGCGAGCCCGCCCCCGAGCACCTGCGCAGCGTGCTGGGCCGCTGGTGGGGCGAGGGCTACGAGTACGTGTTCCGCTGGGAGGGCGGCGTGCTGACCGGCCGTGGTGCCGACGACCCGGCCGACGCGGCCCCGGCCGTCTTCGCGGCGCTGCCGGGCGAGCCGGACGTGCTGCGTACCGTGTCGGGCCGCGAGGTGGGCGAGCGCCTGCGGCTGACCCGCGACGCCGCCGGCGAGGTGGTCCGCATGCACTGGGCCACCTACCGCTTCACCCGCCGCCAGGAGACCTTCGACGGCGTATGGGTGAGTGAGTGACCCGGGGTCCGGATTCGGGCACGCCGTCATAACCACTGGCGGCGATGGTGGGATCGGTGACTACGATGGGACCAGCGGGCGGCGACCTGAGCCGGTCCGGTGAGTGCGGAGAGCAGGTGGCGGAAGGCCGGTCGGCCGACTTATGAGCGTTGGTTCTTCTTCGAACGCGGTGCAGACCAAGATCACCGTGTCCGACCCGAGTGTCATGGTCCAGTTGCTGGGCACCGGCGATCGCGTGCTCAAGCTCATCGAGAAGGCCCTGTCCAGCGACATCCTGGTGCGGGGCAACGAGATCACCATCACCGGCCCGGCGGCCGAGAACGCGCTTGCCGAGCGCGTCTTCGGTGAGCTGCTGGAGCTTATCGAGAAGGGCGAGACGCTGACCGAGGACGCCGTCCGACGCACCGTCGGCATGCTGACCGATGAGGGCACCACCGAACGGCCTGCCGAGGTGCTCACCCTCAACATCCTCTCCCGCCGCGGGCGCACCATCCGCCCCAAGACCCTCGGCCAGAAGAAGTACGTGGACGCGATCGACGCGAACACGATCGTCTTCGGCATCGGCCCGGCGGGCACCGGCAAGACCTACCTGGCCATGGCCAAGGCGGTCCAGGCCCTGCAGGCCAAGCAGGTCACCCGGATCATCCTGACCCGGCCCGCGGTCGAGGCGGGCGAGCGGCTGGGCTTCCTGCCCGGCACGCTCAACGAGAAGATCGACCCATACCTGCGCCCGCTCTACGACGCGCTGCACGACATGATGGACCCCGAGTCGATCCCGCGCCTGATGACGCAGGGCACGATCGAGGTGGCTCCGCTGGCGTACATGCGCGGCCGCACGCTCAACGACGCCTTCATCATCCTGGACGAGGCCCAGAACACCACGCCCGAGCAGATGAAGATGTTCCTGACCCGCCTCGGCTTCAACTCCAAGGTCGTGGTCACCGGTGACGTGACCCAGGTCGACCTGCCGGGCGACCAGCGCAGCGGCCTGCGGGTCGTGCAGGAGATCCTGGACGGCCTGGAGGACGTGCACTTCTCCCGGCTCACCAGTGCCGACGTGGTGCGGCACCGGCTGGTCGGCGAGATCGTCGACGCATACGAGAAGTGGGACAACGACCAGCAGCGTGAGACGCTGCCGGCGAACGTCCACTCCGTGCCGCGACGCGGCGCGGGGCGACGCCGCTGACGACCAAGGAATAAAAAGTGTCTATCGAGATCGCCAACGAGTCCGGAATCGACGTCGACGCGGACAACATCGTCGCCGTCGCCCGGCACGCCCTGGTCCAGATGGGGGTCAACCCGCTCGCCGAGCTGTCGGTGCTGCTGGTCGACTCCGACTACATGGCGGAGCTGAACCACCGCTGGATGGACAAGGACGGCCCCACGGACGTGCTGGCCTTCCCGATGGACGAGGACACCATCGACCACGGCCCGTCGGAGTCCTCCGGCGGGCAGCCGTCGCTGCTCGGCGACATCGTGCTGTGCCCGGAGGTGGCCGCGGCGCAGGCGCTGCGGTACGGCTCCGCCGACCCGCGCATGCGCACCGGTGATAGCGTGCCGGATGCGCCCGCCCCCGGGCTGCACGGTGACTACAGCACCGCGGACGAGCTGAGCATGCTCACCATCCACGGCGTGCTGCATCTGCTCGGCTACGACCACGCCGAGCCAGAGGAGGAGCGGGAGATGTTCGCCCTGCAGGGCAAACTCCTGGACAGCTGGCAGGCTCGGGCAGCGGGCGGGGCGAGCGGATCATGAATCCTGCCCATACCGTCCCGGCTCCGGGCGGAGCATTACGGTGACCGAGCTGGGCGGACTGCCCGACGTGCCGCTGCTGTGGTCGGCGGCCGGTCTGGTGGTGCTGGCGGGGCTGTTCGCGATGACCGAATCGGCCCTCGCCGTGATCTCTCCCGCCCGCGCGGCGGAGCTCAACCGGGAAGGCCAACGCGGCGCGGCGGCGCTGCAGGCGGTGGCGGCCGACGCGGTACGCCACATCAACCTGCTCCTGCTGCTGCGGCTGCTGTGCGAACTGACCGCCACCACGCTGGTGGCCCTGGTCGCCGTGGACACGTTCGGGCCCGGCTGGACGGCCGCGCTGGTCACCGCCGGCGCGATGAGCGTGATCAGCTTCGTGGTGGTGGGCGTGGCCCCGCGCACGATAGGCCGCCAGCACGCGTACGAGGTGGGCCGCTACACCGCCCCCGTGCTGCGCTGGCTCGGCCGGGTGCTCGGCCCGCTGGCCAGCCTGCTGATCATCATCGGTAACGCGGTCACCCCCGGCAAGGGCTTCCGCGAGGGGCCGTTCGCCAGCACCCAGGTGGAGCTGCGCGAGCTGGTCGACCTCGCCGAGCAGCGCGGTGTGGTCGAGCACGGCGAGCGCGAGATGATCCACTCCGTGTTCGCGCTGGGCGACACCATCGCCCGCGAGGTCATGGTGCCCCGCACCGAGATGGTCTGGGTCGAGTCCACCAAGACCGCCGAGCAGGCGCTGGCGCTGGCCTTGCGCTCGGGCTTCTCCCGGGTGCCGGTCATCGGCGAGTCCGTCGACGACGTACTCGGCGTGGTGTACCTCAAGGACATGGCCCGCCAGGTGCAGGAGGGCGGCGCGGCGACGCCGGTCGAGCACCTGATGCGGGTCGCGGCGTTCGTGCCGGAGTTCAAGCCCGTCGACGACCTGCTGTCGGAGATGCAGGCCGCCCGCACCCACCTCGCCATCGTCATCGACGAGTACGGCGGCACCGCCGGCCTGATCACCATCGAGGACATCCTCGAGGAGATCGTCGGCGAGATCACCGACGAATACGACGTCGAGCGGCCCCCGGTGGAGCGCCTGGAGGACGGCGCGGTCCGGGTGACCGGCCGGCTGCCCATCGAGGACCTCGGCGAGCTGTTCGACGTCGAGCTGCCCGCCGACGAGGTGGAGACCGTCGCCGGCCTGCTCGCCCAGGCGCTGGGCCGGGTGCCGATCCCCGGCGCGCGGGTGTCGGTGGGCGGGCTGACCCTGGTCGCCGAGGGCACCACCGGCCGCCGCAACCACATCGACACGGTGCTCGTGAAGCGCGAGGAGCCGGCCGACGAGACGACCCCCTCCGAAAGGCACATGGCAGATGTCTGACGTCACCGGAGAGTCCGTCTCCGCCGAGGACCGCAAGCTGCTCACCATGGCCCGCTCGGCCCGCGCCCGGATCGGCGCGATCGAGGGCGCGGCGGTGCGCGACGGCGACGGGCGCACGTACACCGGCGTGAGCATCAACCTGCCCTCGTTCTCGGTGTCGGCGCTGCGGCTCGCGGTGGCCTCTGCGGTCGCCGCGGGTGCGAGCACGCTGGAGGCGGCCCTCGTGGTCACCGAGGCGTCGAAGGTCGACGGCCAGGACCTCGCCGCCGTCCGCGACGTCACCACCGGCATCCCCGTCTACCTGGCCACCCCCGACGGCAGCATCGCCGCCGCAGGCACCGCCTGACAGCCGAAAGGAAGGGCGCCTTCCACAACGCATGGCGTTGTGAAAGGCGCCCTTCCTTCGTTCTCAGACGGGGCCGAGGTGGGTGAGGTGGCGGTCGACGACCGTTTTCACGGTGTCGGCGGGGTCGGTGTCCCAGATCGCCTGGTTGAAGATCTCGACCTCGACGTGGCCGGTGTAGCCGGCGCGGCGGACCGCGTCGGTGATCGGGGCGAAGTCGATGTGGCCGTCGCCGACGTGGCCCCGGCCGAGCAGCATGTCCGCGGGCAGCGGGACGACCCAGTCGCAGACCTGGTACGCCGAGATGCGGCCCTCGGCGCGGCTGATCTGCGCGAACAGCTGCGGGTCCCACCACACGTGGTAGGTGTCGACGACGACACCGACCTCGTGCGGGGCGAACGGCTCTGCCAGGTCCAGGGCCTGGCCGAGGGTGGAGACCACCGCCCGGTCGGCGCAGAACATCGGGTGCAGCGGCTCGATCGCCAGGCGTACGCCGAGGCCGCTCGCATACGGCACGAGCTGCTCCAGGGCGCGGGCCACGTTGGCGCGGGCCGCGGGCAGGTCCTTGGAGCCCTCGGCCAGACCGCCGACGACCAGCACCAGCTCGGCGGTGCCGAGGTCGGCGGCCTCCTCGACGGCGCGCCGGTTGTCGTCGAGCGACGCGGCCGAGCCGGTGGTGACGAAGCCGCCCCGGCACAGGCTGGTGACGGTCAGCCCGTGCTGGTCGAGCAGCAGTCGGGCGGCCTTCGCCCCGCCCGCCGCCTCGACCACGTCCCGCCACGGGCCGATGCCGGTGATGCCGTTCTCGGAGCACAGCCGGGCGGCCTGCGCCAGCGTCGCCTTCTTGATCGTGGCGGTGTTCAGCGACAGCCTCATGCGGTGCCGTCCAGGTAGCGCGCGAGCCGGTCGGCGGCCAGGTCGGGGTCGTCGAGCACGCCCGCCTCACCGGCCAGGCGGTGCAGCTCCAGCAGGTGGTCCCGGGAGCGGGAGTGCTCCTGGCCGCCGACCATGACGAAGCGGTCCTGGTGGCCGTTGAGCCAGGCCAGGAACACGATGCCGGTCTTGTAGTGGTAGGTCGGCGTGCCGAAGATGTGCTTGGCCAGCGGCACGGTCGGGTCGAGGACCGCGCGGAACCCGGCGGTGTCGCCCGCGTCCAGCAGCTCCAGCGCCTTCGCGGCGGGGACCGCGATCGCGTCGAAGATGCCCAGCAGCGCGTCCGAGTAGCCGACCTCGTCGCCCGCGATCAGCTGCGGGTAGTTGAAGTCGTCGCCGGTGTAGAGGCGTACGCCCGCGGGCAGCCGCCGCCGGATCGCCACCTCGCGGGCCTCGTCGAGCAGCGACACCTTGATACCGTCGATCTTGCCCGCGTTGGCGTGGATCAGCTCCAGCGCGCTCTCGGTCGCCGCGTCCAGGTCGGCCGCGCCCCAGTAGCCGGCCAGCGCCGGGTCGAACATGTCGCCCAGCCAGTGCAGGATCACCGGCTGCTCGGCCTGCGCCAGCAGCTTGCCGTAGACGGCGTGGTAGTCGGCCGGACCGGTGGCGGCCGCGGCCAGCGCCCGCGACGCCATAAGGATGACCTTCGCACCGGACTCCTGCACGACGTCGAGCTGCTCGGCGTACGCCGCCTCGATGGCGGCCAGGCTGTGCGCGCCGGGCGCGAGCTGGTCGGTGCCCGCGCCGCAGGCCAGCCGACCGCCGACGGACCTTGCCTCCGCGCCGCTGCGGCGGATCAGTTCCGTGGTCGCGGCCCAGTCCAGGCCCATGCCGCGCTGCGCGGTGTCCATCGCGTCGGCGATGCCCAGCCCCAGCGACCAGAGGTGGTGCCGGAACCGCATGGTGGCGTCCCAGTCGACGACCGCTGGGCGGCCCGCCCCGTTGTCGGCGTTCGGGTCGGCGACGACGTGCGCCGCCGCGTAGAAGACCCGGCTGCGGGTGGCGCTCACAGGTCACCGACCACGATCTTGCGGCCCTCGCGGGCCGACTGGAGACCGAGCTCGGCCAGCTGCACGCCGCGGGCGCCGGCGTACAGGTCGTGGTCGTACGGCGCGTCGGCGACCACGTACGCCAGGAACTCCTCCCACTGGCGCTTGAAGCCGTTGTCGTACACGTCGTTCTCCGGCAGCTCGCTCCACTGGTCGCGGAAGTCGTGGCTGACCGGCAGGTCCGGGTTCCAGACCGGCTTCGGGGTGGTGGCCCGGTGCTGGATGCGGCAGTTGCGCAGGCCCGCGACGGCGCTGCCCTCGGTGCCGTCGACGTGGAAGGTGACCAGCTCGGTGCGGTCCACGCGGGTGGTCCAGGAGCTGTTGACCGAGGCGACGATGCCACCTTCCAGCTCCAGCACGGCGTACGCGGCGTCGTCGGCGGTGGCCGGGTAGGCGTTGCCCTGCTCGTCCCAGCGCTGCGGGATGTGCGTGGCCATCTGGGCGTAGACCGAGCGCACCGGGGCGATCACGTGGTCGAGCACGTACCGCCAGTGCGGGAACATGTCGAGGATGATGCCGCCGCCGTCGGAGGACCGGTAGTTCCAGCTCGGACGCTGCGCGGCCTGCCAGTCGCCCTCGAACACCCAGTAGCCGAACTCGACCCGCACCGACAGAATGCGGCCGAAGAAGCCCGACTCGACCAGGCGGCGCAGCTTGAGCAGGCCCGGCAGGTAGAGCTTGTCGGCGACGACGCCGTGCTTGATGCCCGCAGCCCGCGCCTCGTCGGCCAGCGCGACGGCGTCGGCCAGCGACTCGGCGGTCGGCTTCTCGGTGTAGACGTGCTTGCCGGCGGCGATGGCCTGGCGCAGCGCGGCGACGCGGGCGGTGGTCACCTGCGCGTCGAAGTAGATCTCGTTGCTGTCGTCGGCCAGCGCCGCGGCCAGGTCGGTCGTGTAGCGGGTGAGCCCGTGCAGCTCGGCGAGCTGCTCCAGCTTCGCGGCGCTGCGGCCGACGAGCACCGGCTCCGGCCACACCACCGTGCCGTCGGCGAGGGTGAGGCCGCCCTGCTCGCGGATGGCCAGGATGGACCGCACCAGGTGCTGGCGGTAGCCCATCCGGCCGGTGACACCGTTCATGACGATGCCGACAGTTCTGCGGTCCATGCTCGTACCTCTCGGTCTGGCAGGTCGTGACGCGCGCACGACCTGTCGGGATCGGGGGCCGCCTCTCGGGAGGAGTTGCGGCGAGGGCGGGGGTGGAAAGCGCTTTCCGCCTGCGAGGCGGTACCCTACGCCCATGCCTCGAACCTCGTCAACCAGAGCGCCCGGCGGCGCCGTCACGCTGCAGCAGGTCGCCACGGCGGCCGGTGTCTCGCTGGCCACCGCGTCCCGCGTGCTGCACGGCAGCGGCGGGCGCAGAGTCGCCGAGGCGCTCGCCGAGCGGGTCACCACCGCGGCCGCCGAGCTGCGTTATGTCGCGCACGCCCCGGCGCAGTCGCTGGCCCGCTCACGCAGCACGGTCGTCGGGGTGCTGGTGCACGACATCGCCGACCCGTACTTCGCCGCGATCGCGGCCGGCGCGATGGACGTGGCTCGCGAGCACGACCTGATGGTGCTGGTGGCCAACACCTTCCGTGATCCGGGTCTGGAACGCGATTATCTGGCCCGGCTGCGCGCGCAGCGGGCCCGCGCGGTGCTGCTGGCGGGTTCGGCGTTCGTCGGCGAGCCGTTCGCCGAGGAGGTGGCGGCGTTCGCGGAGTCGGGCGGGCGGGTGGCCGCGATCGGCGCGCACGGCGCGGGCATCGACACCGTCGAACCCGACCAGTACGGCGGCGGCCGCCTCATCGCCGAGCACCTGGTCGGGCTGGGGCACCGCGAGATCGGGGTGATCACCGGTCCGGCCGGCCTGGCCACGGTCGCCCAGCGGCTCGCGGGGTTCACCTCGGTGGTGGCCGAGCCGCCGCTGGTCCACGCCGACTTCACCCGCGAAGGCGGCCGCACCGCGACCCGTGAGCTGCTGACCCGCCACCCCCGGCTGACCGCGATCTTCGCGCTGAACGACCTGATGGCGGCCGGCGCCCTGGCCGCCCTGCGCGAGTTGGGCCGCCCTGTGCCGGAGCAGATCTCCGTGGCGGGCTTCGACGACCTGCCGGTCGCGACCGACCTCACTCCGGCGCTGACCACGGTGCGGTTGCAGCTGGCCGACATCGGCGCGCGGGCCATGCGGCTGCTGCTCGACGACGAGCCGGGCGGACGGCTGGTGCCCGCCCCTGCTGAGCTGGTGGTACGGGACAGCACCGGGCGGGCCAGCACGGTGCACTGATCTCCCATTTTTCCCAAAAAACCTGATTAGTCCGGTTTGAGGCAAATCGGCATGGGTAGTCCCTGGGCTGCGTCGAGCTCAGTGGAGGTATGCATGCGACGTCTCAACTTCCGACTCATCCGGCCTGGACACCGGCCACTCGCCGCCTGCGGGATGGCGGTGCTGACCTTCGGGATGGCGCTGGTGTTCGCGGGGACCGACCTCGGCGGGCAGCCCGCGAAGGCGTGGGCGAACGCACCCGTCGACATCCTGCCGGCCAGCCTCGGCTTCACCGCCGCGGCGTTCGAGAACCACGTCTGCGATCCGGCATTCGGCGGCGGGCCGCTGTCCGGTCAGGACGTCTGGGTGTTCAAGCTGCCCGGCGACCACGCGAAGACCGGCGACTTCGTCAGCGTCACGGCCACGTTCGGCACCCCCGAGGGCACCGAGGCCACCGCGGTGGTGCCCACCGAGGGCGGCGGCATCGTGCTGCGGGCGAACACCAGCAAGGCGTGGATCGCGGTGCCGGAGGGCTGGACGCTCACCGGAGCGAAGGCCGAGATCACCGGCACCGCGCCGCTGTTCGTGCTGGCCCGCACCTGCCCGGCCGAGGGCACGGTCCTGCCGCCGGTCGCCCCGGACCCGTCCGACTCGCCTACCCCGGACCCGTCCGCGTCAGCCGCCCCGGATCCGTCCGCTTCACCGGACCCGTCCGCTTCGGTGGACCCCGGTGCCGCCGGCCCCGGGCCCTCGGCATCGGCCGACCCGGACCCGTCGGGTTCGGCTTCCGCGTCGCCGGACCCCTCGGGGCCACCGTCCGACGGACCCTCCGCACCTCCGTCCGACGGGCCTTCCGCGGCACCGTCGGTGGCACCGGAGCCGTCGGGCCCGCCCTCGGCGGAGGCCAAGCCCGCCAAGGGCACCGGGCTGCGGGTGAAGGCCTTGACGCCGACCGCGGAGCCGTCGCCGGACCCGGTGGAGCCGCCGATCGTGGACCCGTCGGCACCGCCGGTGGACCCGTTCACCCCGCCTGTCGATCCGATCACGGATCCGTCCGCGCCGCCGGTCGAGCCCATCGTGGATCCGTCTGCGGGTCCGGTGGACCCGATCGTCGACCCGTCCGCGCCGCCCACCGACCCGATCGTGGACCCGTCCGCGGGACCGGTGGACCCGTCCGCGCCGCCGGTGGACCCTATCGTGGATCCGTCTGCGGGTCCGGTGGACCCGATCGTCGACCCGTCGGCACCGCCGGTGGACCCGATCGCGGACCCCTCCGCGCCGCCGGTCGAGCCCTCGCCGGAGCCGGAGCCGCCGGTCGGCCCGGGGCACCGGCCGCGTCCCGCCGAGCCCGGTCCGTCCTTCGTGAGTGCCCTGATCGGCCTCTGGGATGACATCGCCAACGCGTTCCGCTGAGGTGGTGCGGCACTGAGGTGCGCGAACTCGGGGCCCCGTGCCCGCCGACCCACGCGGCGGAAACGGGGCCCCGTCCCGTCGAGCGGGTCAGGCGGGCGCGGACAGCGTCGGGTACGGGAACAGGCCGACACGGGCGTGGTACTCGCGGGCCAGTTCGTCGGTGTCGGAGCCGACCAGCAGGCCCTGCGGGCAGGTCACGAAGGCGCGTACGCCCTGGCCGCGGCTGCGGGTGGGGTTCCAGTCCAGGGCCCGGCCGGTCACCGGGTCGAGCGCGGCGATGCCGGGCCGGTCCACCGCGCCGGGGCCCTTCGTCTTCTGCCCGTACGTGTTGTCCTGCCACAACTGGTGACCACCGACGTAGACGGCCGGACCGGTGGCCGCCACGGCGTACAGGGAGTGGCCGCCGGTGTGGTTGATCCAGGTCGGGACGTGCTCGCCGCCGCCGGCGGTCTCGAACCGCGCGGCCGTGGTGCAGGGCAGGTCCGGTCCGGAGTCGTGGCCGGTGGTGACCACCACGAAGTAGGAGCCGTCGGGCGAGTGGTCGATGCCGCGCACGTAGCTGTCGAAACGGGCGTCGCAGCGGTCGACGCCGTAGAAGGCGGTCGACCAGTCGCTGACCACGGCCTGCGGGCCGGTGATGTCCAGGCTGACCAGTTGCTGGCGGTCCAGGCCCTGCACCCGGGCGAAGTTTCCGATCACGACGAGCCGGGTGCCGTCCGGGGACAGGCTCATCGCCTCCGCGCGGGGATGGTTCTCCACCCCTTCGGCCAGGCCCGCGTCGAAGCCCTCGTCGAGGCGGCCGGACAGCGCGTCGACCCGGGCCAGCCCGGCGCGGGGCACGCCGTTGACGGAGCGGTAGTAGCCGCCGACGTACAGCTCGCCGCCCAGTACGGCCAGGGTGCGCACGTCGCCGTCGACCGGCGCGTAGAAGCTGCGGTGCAGCCGGCCGGTGGCCAGGTCGAGGCGGGCCAGCGAGCGGCGGTGCCGACCGTTGACCGTGGTGAAGTCGCCGCCCACGAGCAGGCTGCCGTCGGGGCCTTCGGCCAGCGCGTAGACCGGCCCGTCGAGTTCCGGGCCGAAGTCGGTGATCTGGCCGTCGGACAGGCGGAACGCCATCAGGTGGCGGCGATTCACCGTGGCCTGGCGGCGGGCGTCGGCGGTGCTGGTGAAGTCGCCGCCCACCACGACCGTGTCGCCGATCAGGGCCATGGCCCAGACCTGCCCGTCGGTGACGTGCGGGGTCCAGTCCACCGGGTCCGCGGACACGACCCGCGGCATCGGTGGCCCCACGCCCGCATCGGCGCCGGCCGTAGCGGGCGCGGGCACGCCGAGCAGGACGGATGACATGACAAGCGACACGCCGAACAGAGAACGCATGTATCTATGATCGGTGTGATATAGCGCTAATGTGAAGAAATGCGACAAAAGCTGAAAACCCGTTCGGGTTCACACCTCGCGCAGCAGGTCCGCACCGAGGATCTTGCCGGCCAGCGCCGGTTCCGTGGTCATCAGCGGCACCCGCAGCACCGCCGCCAGCAGGCACGCGTGCGACATCCCGAGGGTGCCCAGGTGGTGGGCCAGCCCGCCGACGGCCTGCGCGTCCCCGGCGCTGAGCGGGACGACCTCGACCTGCGGCAGCGTGCGCAACACGTCCAGCATCGGCTCGTCGGCGCGGTCGGCCATCCAGTACGCCTCGCTCAGGCACAGCGCGGGCACCAGTGCCGTGAACCCGCCGGCCTCCAGGCCCGCCAGCGCCGCGCTGACGGTCAGGCTGTCCGCGGCCGCGTAGCGCCGGATCGCGCCCGTGTCCAGGACACGGCCGGCCGGTCTCACCGGGCCTTCCGCTGCAGCCGCGCCAGCACGGCCTCGTAGTTGGCCTCCTGCTCGGCGATCCACTCCGGATCGTTGCGGCGCTGCTCCTCCAGCTCCAGCTGGGCGCGGAACTCGTCGAGCAGCTCCTGCGGGATCTCGGGCAGGCCGAGCCGCCGCCGGGTCTCCAGGTAGGTCTCGCGGGCCATATGGCCAGGCTAGCCCGGCCCGCGCGGGCCGGGCAACGACCGTCGGGTCAGGACCAGGCCAGGCCGGTGAGCCGCTCGTACGCCTCGATGTAGCGCGCCCGGGTGGCCGCGATGATGTCCTCGGGCACCTCGGGTGCGGGCGGCGTCTTGTCCCAGCCGGTGCCGACCGCCCAGTCGCGGACGAACTGCTTGTCGAAGCTCGGCTGCACCCGGCCGGGCGCGTAGCCGTCGGCGGGCCAGAACCGCGAGGAGTCGGGGGTGAGCACCTCGTCGCCCAGCATCAGCGTGCCGTCGGCCGCCCAGCCCAGCTCGATCTTCGTGTCGGCCAGGATGATGCCCCGCTCGGCGGCGATGTCCCGCCCCCGGGCGTACACGGCGAGCGTGATGTCGCGCAGCCGCTCCGCGGTCTCCGCGCCGACCTTGTCGACCACCTCGGCGTACGGCATCGGCATGTCCTTCTCGCCGACCGGAGCCTTGGTGGACGGGGTGAACACCGGCTCGTCCAGCTTCGACGCCTCGGTCAGCCCGGCCGGCAGCGCGACCCCGGACACCGACCCGCTCGCCTGATACTCCTTGAGCCCGCCGCCGGTCAGGTAACCCCGCGCCACGCACTCCACCGGCACCATGCTCAGCGAGCGGCAGCGCACCGCGCGCCCGGCGAACTCGGCGGGCACGTCGTCGCCGGAGATGACATGGTTCGGCACGATGTCCTTGAGCTGCTCGAACCACCACAGCGAGAGCTGGGTCAGCACCCGGCCCTTGTCCGGCACCGGCGTCGGCAGGATCACGTCGTAGACCGAGAGCCGGTCCGACGCCACCAGAATGATGTCATCGCCGTCGCGGTAGACGTCCCTGACCTTGCCCGAGTGCAGCAGCTCCACGCGGATCACCGTACCGGAGCCGGGGTGCGCGCCCGTGACCGCGGGCGGGTGTGTGTCAACCGTCCTGACGGCCGTTGCGATTATCGCGACCCCTCATTACGGTGATGGCCATGGATGAAGGCGTGATCGACCGCGTCCGTTCGGTGATCACCCGGGTGTCGCCGAGCCAGGCCGCCTTCAGCGAGCTGGTCGGCATCGGCGCCGACAAGCTGTCCAAGTCGCTCAACGCGGTGCGCCGCTTCACCTCACTGGAGCTGGCCCTCATCGCCGACGCGGGCGACGTCAGCGTGGACTGGCTGCTCACCGGCCGCACCCGCGAACCCGCCCTGCCCGGGGCTGAGCCGAGCGCCGGGGACGAGATCCGCGCGCTGGTCGACCGCTACGCCACGGCGTACGAGCGGCTGCGCCTGCTGGGCCGGCGTCCGGCGCTGCCGCCCCTGCCCGAGCCGCCCGCGGGACCGCCCGCGGTCGCGGGCCGCGCCCTGGCGGAACAGGCCGTCGCCGCGGTGCGCGACAGCGGCATGCCGAGCCTGGGCACGCTGCCCACCGCCGAGCTGGCGGCCGTCGTCGAGCAGGTCTTCGCGGTTGACGTGGCGTTCACTCCGTTGCCCGGTGGCGCGGACGCCCTGGCCTGGCAGAGCCCTTACGGCCGGTTGGTGCTGGCCAACGTCACCAGCCAGTTCACCCGGCAGCGCTTCGCGCTCGCACACGCCCTCGGCCACGTGCTGGCCGGGGACGCCACGCAGCCGCTGCTCGACCAGCGCCTCGCGCCCGGACGCCAGCGGGCCGCGCTGGAGCAGCGTGCCGACGCCTTCGCCGCGGCGTTCCTGATGCCTGCCGCCGAGCTGCAGGCGGTGGCCGCCATGCCGCCTGCCGACCCCGCGTGCACCGAGCCGCACAGCACCCCGGCTGCCGACCCCGCCACCCTGCGGGCTCCGGTGACCGACGGCGTGTTCGCCGAGCTGGTCGGGGTGTTCGGCGTCTCGGCCGGGGCGATGGCGGCCCGGCTGCGCGGGCTCGGGCTGCTCGACGCGGCCCGCCAGGCCGAGCTGAGCCTGTGGACGGCGGCTCGCTGCCAGCATGGCCCCACCGGCAGGCGGGCGCTGCTGGCCCGGCTGAGCGCGGCGCAGGCTCCGCGGCAGCCCGCCCGGCTGGTGGCCGAGCTGTTCGGGGCGTACGCGGACGGCGCGACGACCCTGGTCCCGCTGGCCGACCTGCTGCAGACCCCGGTCGACGACCTGTTCGCCGCGCTCGTCGCCGAGCAGCCCGCCGCTCGCCGGGGGTACGCCGATGAGCCTGCCTTCCTGCCCTGACGGTAGGTTGAGCAGGTGGCGGATAACTCATACCGTGCCGGGTTCGCCTGCTTTGTCGGGCGGCCGAACGCGGGCAAGTCGACTCTGACGAACGCGATCGTCGGGCAGAAGATCGCGATCACGTCGAACAAACCGCAGACCACGCGGCACGTCATCCGCGCCGTGCTGCACCGCCCCGAGGCGCAGCTGGTGCTCGTGGACACCCCCGGGCTGCACCGCCCGCGCACCCTGCTGGGCGAGCGCCTCAACGACCTGGTCCGCGCGACCTGGAGCGAGGTCGACGTGATCGGCCTGTGCATCCCCGCCAACGAGCCGGTCGGCAAGGGCGACACCTTCATCGCCGGGGAGATCGCCGGGCTCAAGGCGACCGTGGTCGCGGTGGTCACCAAGACCGACCTGGTGGACAAGAAGACCCTGGCCGAGCAGCTGCTCGCGGTCAACGCACTCGGCGAGTTCGCCGACGTGGTGCCGGTCAGCGCGGTCGCCAACTCCCAGCTCGACACGCTGGTCGACGTGATGGTCGGGCACCTGCCGAAGTCGCCGCAGCTCTACCCGGACAGCATGCTCACCGACGAGCCCGAGCACGTGCTGATCGCCGAGATGATCCGCGAGGCGGCCCTGGAAGGCGTGCGCGACGAGCTGCCCCACTCGATCGCCGTGCTGGTCGAGGAGATCATCCCCGAGGACGGCCTGACCAAGGTGTACGCCGACGTGTACGTCGAGCGGCAGTCCCAGAAGGCCATCATGATCGGCGCCCGCGGCTCCCGCCTCAAGGAGGTCGGCACCAAGGCCCGCGCCGACATCCAGGAACTCCTCGGCACCAAGATCTACCTAGACCTCCACGTCCGCGTCGCCAAAGACTGGCAACGCGACCCCCGCCAACTCCGCCGCCTCGGCTTCTGACCCCCACCCCGCCGCCACCCCGTGCCGCAACTCTTAAAGAGTCGCGGCATCGGGGGGCCTGGATTGGCGCAAGTCTTTAAGAGTTGCGGCAGGGGGTGGGTCGTCGGCGGGGGGCGGTAGGGTCGTCGGCATGCCGGGGATGCGCCGACCGCTGTATCGCGATGACGCGATCGTGCTGCGGGTGCAGAAACTCGGCGAGGCCGACCGGATCGTGACGCTGCTGACCCGCCAGCACGGGCGGGTGCGCGCGGTCGCCAAGGGGGTGCGCCGCACCACGTCGCGCTTCGGGGCGCGGCTGGAGCCGTTCGGGCACGTGGACGTGCAGTGCAGCGAGGGCAGCTCGCTGGACACCGTCACCCAGGTCGAAGGCCGTGACCTGTTCGGCCGCCGCTTCCTGACCGACTACCCCCGCTACACGGCGGCCAGCGCGATCGTGGAACTGGCCGAGCGGCTGACCCCGGTCGAGCGGGAACCCGCGCTGCGGCTCTACCAGCTCACCCTGGGCGCGCTGCGGGCGCTCGCGGAGGGGCTCCGGCCCGGCCCGCTGGTGCTCGACGCCTACCTGCTGCGGGCCATGGCGCAGGCCGGCTGGGCCCCGGCGCTGCGAGACTGCGCGGTGTGCGGGGAGGCGGGGCCACACCGGGCGTTCTCCGTACCCGCCGGTGGGGTCACCTGCCTGAACTGCCGCCCACCCGGGGCCGCCCATCCCGACCCGGCCACCCTGGATCTGATGTCGGCCCTGCTGGAAGGGGACTGGCCCGCGGCGGAGAAATCCGAGCCGCCGGTGCAGCGCGAGTGTGCGGGTTTCGTGGCGGCGCATTTGCAGTGGCACCTGGAGCGGCAGCTACGCTCTCTGCCGTTGGTTGATCGCCGGGAGCCGGGCTGAGCCCCGGACCTGGCCGGATCGCCGGTGGCGACCGTGAACAGACAGGGGAGCGCCTTGATCAGAATCCGGCAGGCTCGGGAGCCGAAGGCGCCGACGCCGCACCCGTCCGGCGCGACCCCGCCCAAGCTGCCCGGTGAGGCGCTGCCCAAGCACATCGCCATCGTCATGGACGGCAACGGCCGCTGGGCCAAGGAGCGCGGGCTGCCCCGCACCGAGGGCCACAAGCGCGGCGAGTTCTCCCTGTTCGACACGATCGAGGGGGCGCTGGAGATCGGCGTGCCGTACCTGTCGGCGTACGCGTTCTCGACAGAGAACTGGAAGCGCTCGCCCGAGGAGGTCCGCTTCCTGATGGGCTTCAACCGCGACGTCATCCGCCGCCGCCGCGACATGCTCAACGACCTGGGCGTACGCATCGTGTGGTCGGGCCGGCGCGGGCGGCTGTGGAAGAGCGTCATCGACGAGCTGGAGACGGCCGAGCAGATGAGCCGCCACAACACCAAGCTCACCCTGCAGTTCTGCGTGAACTACGGCGGCCAGGCGGAGATCGCCGATGCGGCGGCCGCGATCGCCCGGGACGTGGCCGAGGGCCGGCTCAAGGCCGACAAGATCAATGAGAAGACGTTCGCGAAGTACCTCTACCACCCCGAGGTGCCGGACGTGGACCTGTTCCTGCGCCCGTCGGGCGAGCAGCGCACCAGCAACTACCTGATCTGGCAGTCCGCCTACGCCGAGCACGTCTACCTGGACACATTGTGGCCCGACTTCGACCGCCGCCACCTCTGGTACGCCTGCGAGCTCTACGCCCAGCGCGACCGCCGCTTCGGCGGCGCCCTGCCCAACCCGGTCGCCCCACCCGCCCCCGCGGCCTGACCCCGTCCCAGCCGCAACTCTTAAAGACTTGCGGCCTCCGGCCTGCGCGGAGACCGCGAGTCTTTAAGAGTTGCGCCAGGAGGGGCGGGGGTCAGTGGTGGGCGATGAGTTGGATGGCCAGGGCCAGCAGCGCGCCGGCCGTGATCAGGAGCCAGTCGGCGAAACGCCAGGGCATCGGGCGGGCGACGGTGCGGGGTAGGCCGGAGTCGAAGCCGCGGGCGTCCATCGCGACGGCCAGCCGGGTGCCGCGCCGGATCGCGCCGACCAGCAGGCCGAACGCGGTCCCGGCGAACAGTCTCAGCCAGCGCAGCGGGTTGTGCCCGGCGTCGATGCCGCGGGCCCGGCGCGCCATCGCGATCATCTGCCACTCCTCGCCGAGCAGGCCGACCAGCCGGAACGCGGCCAGCGCGCCGATCGCGAAGCGTGGCGAGACCCGGGCGTGCTGGATCAGCGAGTCGGCCAGGTCGGTCGGGTCGGTGGTGCTGAACACCAGGATGCTGGGCAGTGCGATGGCCAGCAGCCGCAGCGCCAGCGACAGCGCGTTGCCGAGCACCGTCGTGGTGATGACGACCGGCCCGAAGTCCACCAGCACGGTGCCGGACCGGTCCGCGGCGAACAGCGCCAGCGACAGCACCACGGTCGCCGCGCCGAGCAGCGCCGGCCAGCCGCGCCGCAGCAGCCCCCACGGCGTGATCCCGAACAGCGGCGCGGCCAGGAACGTCACCACCAGCGCGAAACCCAGCGCGGCCACGTCCCGGGTGAACAGCGCGGCGGTGGTGAACAGCGCCAACGCGACGATCTTCGCGACCGGTGTGCGGCGCGCCAGCAGCGCGTCGCTGCGCTGCAGCGCGGTGGCGGCGGGCAGGGTCACGGTTTGCTTCGATCCGGGCTGACCGCCCTGGCGCCGGTGCTGCGGCAGACGCCGCCGCGGAGTCGCCGGATGGTGACGTTCCGGACGGTCATGAGCGCTCTCCCAGGTCGAGGGCGCGGTCGGCGAGGGCGGTGACCACGTCGGGGTCGTGGGTGACGGTGACGATGCCGTGGCCGTCGTCGCGGAGTGCGGCGAGCAGGTCGACCAGCTCGATCCAGGTGCGGCGGTCCTGGCCGAAGGTCGGTTCGTCCAGGATCAGCAGGCGGGGCCGGGCGGCCAGCGCGGTCGCCACGGACAGCCGCCGCGCCTCGCCGCCGGAGAGGGTGAACGGGTTCGCCCCGGCCAGGTGGTCCAGCCGCAGCCGGGTCAGCAGCTCGTCGACCCGGCCCGGGGCGGTGCCGCCGAGCGCCAGCTCGTCGCGCACGGTGGCGGTCACGAACTGCTGCTCCGGGTTCTGGAACACCGAGCCGATCCGGCCCGCCAGGGCGCGGGCCCGCCACCGGTGCGGCGACCCGTCCGGGCAACGCACCTCGCCCGCGGCGGGTTTGAGCAGGCCGCCCAGGGCCAGCGCGAGGGTGGACTTGCCGCAGCCGTTGGGGCCGGTCACCGCGAGCGCCTCCCCGGCGCGGACCGTCACGTCGGGGTAGGACAGGTGCCGTACCCGCAGGTCGTGTGTGGTGAGCAGGACGTCGCCGGGCGGGTTCGCGGCGGGCCGAGGGGGAGCGGGGTGGCCGGGCACCCAGACCCCGGCGGCGGCCAGTTCCGCGCCGAGGGGGCCGGCCAGCAGGTGAGGTGGCACGTCGTCGCGCACCCCGCCGCCGGGCTCCAGGACGACCACCCGGGTGACCAGGTCCAGCACCTCGGCGATGCGGTGTTCGATGAGCACGACGGTGGTGTCGGCGGCGACGGCGTCCCGCAGCGCCCGGCGGACCAGCGCCGCCCCGGCCGGGTCCAGGTTGGCCGTGGGCTCGTCGAGCAGCAGCAGTTCAGGACGCGGGGCCAGCGCCCCGGCCAGCACCAGGCGCTGCTGCTCGCCGCCGGACAGGGCGTCGGTGGCCCGGTCGCGCGGGTAGCCGAAGCCGACCTCGCGCAGCACCTCGTCGACCCGGGGCCACACCCGGTCGGCGGGCCAGGCGAGGTTCTCCAGGCCGAACGCGACCTCGTCGCCCGCCCGCGACATCACCAGCTGCGACTGCGGGTCCTGGAAGACGATGCCGATCCGGTCGGCGTCGACCTTGCACGCGCCCTCGGCCTCGCCCGAGTCCTCGGGCAGCAGCCCGGCCAGCGCGTGCAGCAGCGTGGACTTGCCCGCGCCCGAGGGGCCGAGCAGCAGCACCCGCTCGCCGCGCTCGATGCGCAGGTCGACCCCGCGCACCGCCCACGCGCGGCGGCCGGCGTGCCGCCACCCGTACCCCTCGAGCTCGATCATCAGACCAGGTCGCGGCTGCGGCCGGACGGGAACCGGTCCAGCGCGCCGGTGCCGGCCAGGGACTTGGTCAGGTAGTAGCCGCCGACGCCCGCGAACAGCAGCGTGCTGGCCACGACGATGGCGACGTAGGCGACCTTCCAGTCGAAGGTCCAGTCGCCGTAGTAGTAGTACAGGTCGAGCCCGGCCGCGGTGGCTCCCGCGAAAGCGGCCGCGACCAGCGACTGGCCGAGGTTCCAGCGGCGGTACGCGCCGAGCAGGAAGCCCAGCTCGCCGGCCGCGCCCTGGGCGAGGCCGTACCAGAGCACGCTGATGCCCCACGAGGTGCCGAGCAGCGCCGACACGATCGCGGCGACCAGCTCGGTGTAGATCGCCGCGCCCGGCTTGCGGATGATCAGCGGGGCGAGCACGGCGGGCAGCAGCCATACGCCGTAGATGGCGGCCGCGGCCGGCGGGAACGTCGAGCCGAAGATCGCCCCGGCCGGTCCGTTCCACAGCAGGCCCCAGGCCCAGAAGACGACGCCGAAGGCGACGGCGAGGATCGAGGCGACGACGATGTCGACCGTCCGCCAGCGATAGCTTGTCATGAATAACTCCAGGTCCGTTGAGGGTACGAACGAGGAGAAGTGCACACGCCGCCCCCGTGACATCCCTTTTCGGGGGTATCACGAAAGCAGGCGTGGCGGTGAGGTGTTGACCGAACTCCCTGCGCTGGCATTACCCAGATCAGGTTCGAGGGTCTGCGGCCGTGTGCCGCACTCTCAGCGCTGTGCGCTCCCCTGTCGTTACTTGTTCATATGAGGCCGCTGGACAGCAGCGCTTGTGCCGGAAAGGCTAACACCGAACGCACGCCCGGTAACCTGTGCCGGTCGGCACACCCCGATACCGCGAAGGATCCGTGTGACCTCCGTCGATCAGCGCCCGCCCGCGGCGCCCCCGTCGCCGCCCGCCGGGCCCGGCCGCACGCCGCTGTTCGGCGGCCGGATCGGCTCCGTCGAGGTGCTGGCGGCACTGCTCATCGCACTGCTGATCTTCCGTGAGCCGATCGCCGCCGCGATCTCCACTCCGCTGCTGCAGACCTGGACCACCGTGTTCGTATCGGTGATGGTGCAGGCCATGCCGTTCCTGGTGTTCGGCGTCGCGCTCTCGGCGGTGATCGCGGTCTTCGTGCCGCGCTCGTTCTGGTCGAAGGCGCTGCCCAAGCACCCGGCGCTCGCCGTGCCGGTGGCCAGCGCCGCCGGGGTGGTGCTGCCCGGCTGCGAGTGCGGCTCGGTGCCGATCGCCGGCTCGCTGATCCGCCGCGGCGTCACGCCCGCCGCCGCCCTCGCCTTCCTGCTGGCCGCGCCCGCGATCAACCCGATCGTGCTGACCGCCACCGCGGTCGCCTTCCCGAACAACCCGGAGATGGTGGTCGCCCGTGGCGTGGCCAGCATCATCGTGGCGATGGTGATGGGCTGGCTCTGGCTGCGCCTGGGCAAGCAGGAGTGGATCCGGCTGCCGCACCGGCCCGAGCTGGACGACCTGTCCCGCTGGCGGGCGTTCTGGGCGGCCTGCCGTCACGACATCGTGCACGCGGGAGGCTTCCTGGTGCTCGGCGCGATGGCCGCGGCCACCATCAACGTGCTGGTGCCCGAATCGGTGCTGCAAGCCGTCGCCGACCAGCCGGTGCTGTCCGTGCTGGCCCTCGCCGCGCTCGCCGTGCTGTTGTCGATCTGCTCTGAGGCCGACGCGTTCGTCGCCGCGTCACTGAGCCAGTTCTCGCTCACCGCGCGCCTGGCGTTCCTGGTCGTCGGCCCGATGGTCGACCTGAAACTGATCTCCATGCAGGCCGGGGTGTTCGGCCGCCGCTTCGCGATGCGCTTCGCCCCGGCCACGTTCGTGATGGCGGTCGGAGTCGCCGCCGTAGTCGGGATGGTGCTGCTGTGAACCGTCAAGCCCAGGGCGTGGTGATGCTGCTGCTCGGCGGCGCGATCCTCAAGGCCAGCCTCACCGACATGTACCTGCGCTACGTCAAGGCGGGACTGCAGCCGTTCCTGATCGGCGCGGGCGCGCTGCTGGTGCTCGCGGCCGTGATGACCCTCTGGTACGACATCCGCCACGGCTCGGCCGTGGACACCGAGTGCGCCGAGCACCCGGAACCGGTCGGAGCGGCGGTCGGCGGCCGCGACCTCGGCCGGCCGGGCGATGACCACCGCGCCGGCACCGACCAGGGGCACGGCGGGCATGGGCACAGCGGCCGGGACGGCGACCACGGCCACGGGCACCGGGAACCGCGGGTCGGCTGGCTGCTGATCGCGCCGGTGCTGGGCCTGCTCCTGGTGGCCCCGCCCGCGCTCGGCTCCTACGCCGCCGGGCAGGCCGGTTCGGCGCTCTCGGCGCAGCAGGTCTCCGACTTCCCGGCGCTGCCCGACGGGGACCCCGCCGAGATCAGCGTGCTCGACTACGCCACCCGGGCGATCTTCGACAAGGGACTGTCCATCGGCGAGCGCCGGGTCCGGGTCACCGGTTTCCTGTCCGACAACCCCGAGGGCGGGCAGCTGCTCACCCGCATGATCCTGTCCTGCTGCGCGGCCGACGCCCGCCCGATCAAGGTCGGCATGAACGGCAGCGTGCCGACGGGGCTGCCCGCCGACAGCTGGGTGGAGATCACCGGACAGTACACCGACCAGCAGGGCACCGACCCGGTCAACGGCGACAGCATCCCGTTCATCGAGGTGCTGGAGTGGCGGCCGGTGCAGGCTCCCGCGGAGCAGTACGAATAGCCGGTGTCGGCCGGTTTGCCAACCGCTACCGCTCGGTAGTACTGCGGAGTAGCGTGATTTCAGGGCGCAAACCACCGAACACGGCTCGTCGCGGCGCGCTCATGAGGCGGCCCCGGCGACCCCGCGTTCGACCGGACGACAGGGGTGTCGACGATGACGACGGTGCAGCGTGAGGTGAGCGCGGAGCAGGCCCGGCAGGTCGCCGAGGCCGCCCGCGAGAGCGAATGGCGCAAGCCCAGTTTCGGCAAGCAGTTGTTCCTGGGACGGCTGCGGATGGACCTGATCCACCCGTGGCCCCAGCCCGCCCCGAACCCCGACGCCGAGCAGTTCCTGGCGAAGCTGGGGGAGTACGTCAGCACCGAGGTCGACGGGGCCGCCATCGAGCGCGACGCCCGCATCCCGGACGAGGTCTTCCACGGCCTGGCCGAACTCGGCGCGTTCGGCATGAAGATCGATCCCGCGTACGGCGGGCTCGGCCTGTCCCATCTCGACTACTGCCGAGCGCTGACGCTGGCCGGCTCGGTCAGCCCGGCGATCGGCGCGCTGCTGTCGGCGCACCAGTCCATCGGCGTGCCGCAGCCGCTCAAGCTGTTCGGCACCAAGGAGCAGAAGCAGCGCTTCCTGCCGCGGCTGGCCGCGGGCGAGGTGTCGGCGTTCCTGCTCACCGAGCCCGACGTCGGCTCCGACCCGGCCCGCATGGGCGCGACCGCCACCCCGGTCGAGGGCGGCTACCGCCTGAACGGGGTCAAGCTGTGGGCCACCAACGGCACCGTGGCGACGCTGCTCGTGGTCATGGCGATGGTGCCGAAGGCCGAGGGCCGCCGCGGCGGCATCACCGCGTTCGTGGTCGAGGGCGACGCCGAGGGCGTCACCGTCGAGAACCGCAACGCCTTCCTCGGCCTGCGCGGCCTGGAGAACAGCGTCACCCGCTTCCACGACGTGTTCGTGCCCGCCGAGAACGTCATCGGCGGTGAGGGCCAGGGCCTGAAGATCGCGCTGAGCACCCTCAACACCGGCCGCCTCTCGCTGCCCGCGATGTGCGTCGGCGCGGCCAAGTGGTCGCTGAGCGTCGCCCGGCAGTGGTCCCAGCAGCGCGTGCAGTGGGGTCGGGCGGTCGGCCAGCACGAGGCCGTCGCCACGAAGATCGCGTTCATCGCGGCCACCGCGTACGGCATGGAGTCCATGCTCGACCTGTGCTGCATGCTCGCCGACGACGACCGCAACGACTTCCGCATCGAGGCCGCGCTGGTCAAACTGTACGGCTCCGAGCTGGCCTGGCAGGTCGCCGACGAACTGGTGCAGATCCGGGGCGGGCGCGGATACGAGAGTGCCGACTCGCTGGCGGCCCGCGGCGAGAAGGCGATCGGCGTCGAGCAGCTCCTACGCGACCTGCGCATCAACCGCATCTTCGAGGGCTCCACCGAGATCATGCACCTGTTCATCGCCCGCGAGGCCGTCGACCAGCACCTGTCCGTCGCCGGGGCGCTCATCGACCCGAAGTCCCCGCTCGGCGCGAAGGGCAAGGCCCTGCTCCGCGCCACCGGCTTCTACGCCCGCTGGCTGCCCACCCTCGCCGTCGGCCGGGGCACCTTCGGCGGCTACCGCAAGTTCGGCCCACTCGCCAAGCACGTGCGCTGGGCCGAGCGCGCATCCCGCCGCCTGGCTCGCAACACCTTCCAGGGCATGGCCCGCTGGCAGGGCAAACTGGAGCACCGGCAGGGCTTCCTGGGCCGGGTCGTCGACATCGGCGCGGAACTGTTCGCCATCGCCGCCGTCTGCTCCCGCGCCACCGCCTCCGGCCGCCCCGAGGAGATCGAACTCGCCGACCTCTTCTGCCACCAGTCCCGAGGCCGCATCGCCATCCTCGAACACGCCCTCTGGAACAACACCGACGCCGCCGACGTCGCCCTGGCCCGCAAGGTCCTGGCCGGCGAGCACACCGCCCTGGAGTCGGGCATCATCGCACCCCCCGACCAGGGCGAATGGGTCTCCACCTGGACCCCCGGCCCGTCCACCGCCACCGACGCCCGCCGCCGCATCCCACCCCGCTGAACCCCAAGGAAGGGCACCTTCTTAACGCTCCGCGTTATAGAAGGTGCCCTTATTGACGGCGACCAGGCGGTGAGCTGGGCGCGAGACGTCAGCGGCGAGGGCTGCCGCGCAGACCGAGGCGGCGCAGTTCCAGCGCGGCCAGCTGCTCCACCGCCTCCGGATCACCGGTACGCCATCCCGCCACGACCCCGCTGTCCAGCGAAGCGAGCCGCCGCAGCGGCGCCGTGGCCAGCGCCCGCAGCGCGAGCAGCTCACCCCCGCCCGGATACCGGCGCACCTTCGCCGCGACGCTGGCCGCGCGGATCCACGACAGCCGCAGCGGCAGCCACAGCGCCAGCGCCATCAGCACCGGGATGCCCGCGGTCAGCCAGGCCAGCACCGTCGCCAGGTTCGCGATGGCGTCCTGCTGGTCGCGCCCCGCCTCGGCGATCGAGTTCGCCGCGTTGGCGGCGCTGCCGAACGGCGCGCCCACCTCGTCACCGACCAGCGGGATGCGCCCCGCGCGCGCCTGTGCCTCGGCCATGTCGGCGGCCAGGTTGGTGCCGGCGCTCTCCAGCTTCTGGCCGGGCACCGCCAGCTTCTGGACCAGCTCGTACAGTGTGATCGCGGCCCAGATCCAGATCGCGCTCCACACCAGTGCGGTGACATCGGCGATGATCTGCCGAGTGAACCGCCACGGCTTCTCCGCATAGAGCTTCATGAGAGCATTGTGATCGACGCGGGCGATCGATAAACGCCCCGCGTCACACCCGGGGCGCCGCGCAGCCCTGGCAGGTGCCGAAGATCTCCAGCGTATGGCTGACGTCGACGAACCCGTGCTGCGCCGCCACCCGGTCGGCCCAGGACTCCACGGCCGGTCCCGCCACCTCGACGGTACGGCCGCAGGTGCGGCACACCAGATGGTGGTGGTGCCCGTTGGAGCACCGCCGGAACAGCTGCTCGCCGCCCGGCGGGCGCATCACGTCGATGTCCCCGCCGTCGGCGAGCGCCTGCAGCGTCCGGTACACGGTGGTCAGGCCGACCCGCTCGCCCCGGTCGCGCAGCATGGCGTGCAGCTCCTGCGCGCTGTGGAAGCCCTCCACCTCGGACAGCAACGTCGCCACCGCGGACCGCTGCCGCGTGTTCCGCGCCGCGGTTCCCTGTGGGCTGGTCATGCCATCTCCTCGTAACACCTGTTCATGGGCGCTGCTCCGCGGCGTGGGTGACGGCGTCGGCGACGATGTGCGCGACGTGTTCGTCCACCAGGGAGTATGCGATCTCGCGGCCGTGCCGTTCGGCGCGGACCACACCGGCCGCCCGGAGCACCCGCAGGTGCTGGGAGACCAGCGGCTGGGCCACTCGCAGCCGTTCCACCAGCTCGTGCACGTGGCGTTCGCCGTTCGCCGCCAGCTCGGTCACGATCGCGATCCGGACGGGCGCGGCGAGCGCCCGCAGCAGCTCTCCGGCTCGGGCGTAGGACTGCGTCTGGCTCACATCGACCACCGTAGCCCCGCGTGTCGGTGCATACCCAATCATGAGTCCAGGACGCACTCGGGCGGCTCACACACCGCCGCCGGCCCCGTGTCGGCGCGCCGCCGCCGACGCAGCACCGCGCCCACCGCCGCGACCAGCATGAACAGTGCGATGGCGGCGAGCACGATGGTCGCGCCGGGCGCGGTGTCGTACCCGGCGGACATGAGGATGCCGGCCCCGGCGCTGATCACGCCGCCGAGCATGGCCAGGGTCATGGTGCCGCCGAAGCCGCGCGAGACCAGCTGCGCGGCCGCGACGGGCACCACCATCAGGGCGCTGACCAGCAGCAGGCCGACCGAGCGCATGGCCACGGTGACGGTCACCGCGGTCATCACGGCGAGCAGCAGGTTCAGGGTGCGCACGGGCAGGCCGGAGACCTTGGCGTACTCCTCGTCCTGGCAGATCGCGAACAGCCAGGGCCGCAGCCCGACGGTGACCGCGAGCACGCACGCGCCGAGGATCGCGATCGTGATCAGATCCGTGGCCGACGTCGTGAGCAGCGAGCCGAACAGGTACGACGTCAGGTTCGCGCTGCCCTTGCCCGGGGCGAGCCCGACCAGGAAGACGCCGCCCGCGATGCCGCCGTAGAACAGGATGGCCAGCGCGATGTCGCCCGAGGTGCGGCCGCGCTCGCGGATCAACTCCACCGCGACCGCGCCCAGCGCCGACACGATGATCGCGGTGAGCACCGGCGAGGTGCCGGTGAGCAGGCCGACGCCGACGCCGGTCAGGGCGATGTGGCCGATGCCGTCGCCGATCAGCGACATGCGCCGCTGCACCAGGTAGATGCCCAGCGAGGGGGCGATCAGGCCGGTGATCAGCGCGCCCAGCAGCGCCCGCTGCATGAACGGCAGGGACATGATCTCGATCAGGTTCACGTTCATTCGCGTCCCCAGATGCTCGGCGGGTCCTGCGGGGCGTGCGGGTGCACGTGGTCGTGGCCGGGCTCGGCGTGGTGGCCGGCCGGGTGGGGCACCGCGCCGTCGTGCGCGATGACCCCGTCGTGCACGACCACGGCCCGGGTGATGACCGGCTGCAGCGGGCCCAGCTCGTGCGCGACCAGCAGCACCGTGCCGCCGTGCCGGACGAAGTCGCGCAGCGCCTGCGCGAACGCTTCCTGCGACTTGGCGTCCACGCCCGCCGTGGGCTCGTCCAGCACCAGCAGGTCGGGTTCGCCGGCCAGTGCCCGCGCGATCAGGGCGCGCTGCTGCTGGCCGCCGGACAGGGAGGCGACCGGGTCGTGCACGCGGTCGGTCAGGTCGACGGCGGCCAGGGCCCGCGACACGGCCTGCCGGTCACCGGCGCGCAGCAGCCCGGGGAAGCCGCGTCGGGCCAGCCGGCCCGAGGAGACGACCTCGCCGACGGTGGCGGGCACACCGCCGCCCGCGCCCAGCCGCTGCGGCACGTACCCGATGCGCCGCCAGTCGCGGAAGCGCCGCAGCGGGACGCCGAACAGCTCGACCTGGCCGTCGGCCAGCGGCACCAGGCCGAGCCCGGCCCGGATCATGGTGGACTTGCCGCTGCCGTTCGCGCCCAGCACGGCGACGACCTCGCCGCCGCGTACGGTCAGGTTGACGTCGCGGAGCACGGGACGGTCGTAGGCGACCGCCCCGTGCTTGATTTCGAGAACCGGGGAGTTCACGTCTGCTCCTAGTCCCGTTCGTCGGCGGCGCGTGCGCTCATGAACAGCCCAACGCGGTGCGCAGCGTAGCGAGATTGGCCCGCATGACCGAGAAGTAGTCACCCGTCCCGCCCTCGGCGAGCCCCTCCAGCGGGTCGAGCACGGCGGTCTTCGCGCCGACCTGCTCGGCCAGCGTCTGGGCGACCTTCGGCGAGACCAGCGTCTCGAAGAAGATGGTCGTCGCGCCGTACTGGCGAGCTTCGGCGGCGACGGCGGCGACCTGCTGCGGGGTGGGCTCGGTGTCCGGGGTCAGCCCGGACAGCGCGATCTGCTTGAGCTTGTACCGGTCGGCGAGGTAGCCGAACGCGGCGTGGCTGGTCACGATCTCGTGGCGTTGGCAGTTCGCCAGCCCGGCGGTGAACTCGGCGTCCAGCTTGGTCAACTCGGCGACCAGGGCGTCGCCGCGCTCGGTGTAGGCCGCCGCGTGCGCCGGGTCGCGTTCGGCCAGCTTCTTCGCGACGTCCTTGGCGACCACGGCCAGGCGGGTCGGGTCCAGCCAGAAGTGCGGGTCGGGGGCGTTGCCGCCCTCCTCGTTCGCGCCCTGGTGGTTGGGGCCGCCGACGAGCGGGGTGACCGCCGCGACGTCGAACGCGCGATCGGCGGCGTTCTGCGTGACGGCCTCGTCGAGCTGCGGCTGGAAGCCCTTGAGGTAGACCACCAGCCCCGCGTTGGCGACCTGCGCGACCTGGGCCGGGGACAGCTCCATGTCGTGCGGCTCGGCGCCCGGCTGGGCGAGGTTGACCACGTCGACGTCGGGGCCGCCGACCTTCTCGGTGACGAACTGCAGGGGGTAGAAGCCGGTCACGACGGTGGTGCGGCCGGTGCTGTCGGTGGAGGAGTCGGAGCAGGCGGTGAGGGTGCCCAGGGCCAGCAGCGCGGCGACGCCGGCGACGGCGGCGCGCTGGAGAGATCGGCTCAGCATGGCGTCAACTCTCCCTGAAAATGAGAACGATTGTCAAAAACGCATAGGTGCATATCCCTGCCCTGCGTACACCCCTCCCGCCTCCATGATCCACCGCCCACGACAAAGGAAGGGCACCTTCTTAACGCTCTGCGTAGAGGAAGGGCACCTTGTTAACAGTTGAGGTGCACAGGCGCAGGTCAGCCCGGTGCGAGGCGAGGCTCGCGGACCGTGCGCGATCCACCAACGGCCCTTGTCGTTGCCGGTGACCGCCTCATCGCCGCAGCGGTGGAGTCAGAACAGGCGGGTCAGGGCCGCGGCGGTGAGCAGGGTGAGGACGATCACGCGCAGGGCTCGGGTAGCCGGGGGCTGGACCGGCCAGGTGGTGACCAGCAGCGCGGCCAGGGCGGCGGCCAGCGCCAGGAGAAGGACTCCGCTGTACGGGTTCGGCAGCAGCACCGCCACCAGCAGCAGCGCCAGCGTGCCCAGCAGCGCGGTGGTCTTGGGGATCCGGGCGAGCCGGCGCAGCAGGGGGTTGTTCGCGACATCCTGGGGCACGGCGGCGGTCCTCTCCGGCAAGCGTTAAGAAGGGCACCCTTTACCCCGTAAAACGATAAGAAGGTGCCCCTCCTTACTGTAGTGAGGTGCTGATGCTCAATCGATTCGTGATCGCCGCCAACGAGGAGGCGTTCGTCGAGCGCGCCCACGCGGCGCTGGCGGCCCTGGCGGCCCGCCCCGGTTACCTGCGCGGGGAGCTGACCCGGTCGCTCGACGAACCGGAGCACTGGTGCCTGCTCACCGAGTGGGAGAGCGTCGGGGCGTACCGGCGGGCGCTGGGCGGTTTCGACGTGAAGATGACCGCGACGCCCCTGCTGGCCGAATCGCTGATGGAGCCGTGCGCGTTCGAGACCCTCGCCGAGGCCGAGCCGGGCGGCGAGGTGCAGACCCGGGCCAGCGACCGGGCCTGATCCGACGACCCGGGACGTGGGCGGTCCGCCCGGTTTCGGGCACGGCGGCGGCGGGTGGGAAGAACGCAATATGATCGCGGCCATGACCCATGCGCCCGCGCCCTCGCCCGTGCCGCCCGGTCCGGGCGCCGCGCCGCCGTTCCCGGCCGCGCCGTCGGAGGGCGGCGGGACCCGGTTGGGCTGGGCGCTCGGCATCGCGGGCGGCCTGATCGCGCTGTGCTGCGGCGGCGGCCTGGTGGCCGGGGTCGGCCTGGCCGTCACCGGGGTCCAGGCGATCAACGAGCGGGCCCACGTGGCGGTGGGCACCTACCTCGACGCGCTCAAGGAGAAGAAGTACGACCAGGCCTATGAGCTGCTCTGCGAGGACGAGCAGCGGCGCCTGGACCTGGAGCGCTTCACCAGCCAGGAGCAGTCCCGGCCGGAGCGCATCCAGTCGTACGAACTGGGCGAGGTCGAACTGCAGGGCACGTCGGGGATCACCCTGCCGGTCACCGAGCGCTACACCGACGGGGACACCGAGCAGGTCGTGTACCGCCTCGCGCAGGACCCGAAGACGACCGACCTCGAAGTCTGCGGGCGCGAGTAGCCGGGGTGTCGGCGCGGCGCACCGGCGGACTCACCACGTTGCGTGTGCAGTAGCGTTTAACCGCATGCGGGTTGCGCGAGTGGCCCGTACCGTATCCACGTCGTGCGGATCTTCCGCCGACCTCCGCCGACAGCCAGCCGGCGGCAACCTCCAACGGAATGGAGACCTGATCATGCCCGCGGACCGCATCGACTCCGTCGTCAGCCTGGCCAAGCGCCGGGGCTTCGTCTACCCGTCGAGTGAGATCTACGGTGGCACCCGTTCGGCCTGGGACTACGGCCCGCTGGGCGTGGAGCTCAAGGACAACGTCCGCCGGCAGTGGTGGAAGACGATGGTCCAGCAGCGCGACGACATCGTCGGCCTGGACTCCGCGGTGATCCTGGCCCGCCAGGTGTGGGAGGCCTCCGGCCACATCGAGGCGTTCGTCGACCCGCTGACCGAGTGCACCAGCTGCCACAAGCGCTTCCGGGCCGACCACCTGGAGGAGGCGTTCCTGGAGAAGAAGCCCGGCGCCACCTTCGTGCTGTCCGAGCTGAACTGCCCCAACTGCGGCAACAAGGGCACCTTCACCGAGCCGCGCATGTTCAACGGCCTGATGAAGACCTTCCTCGGCCCGGTCGAGAGCGCCGAGGGCGTGCACTACCTGCGGCCGGAGACGGCCCAGGGCATCTTCGTGAACTACGCCAACGTCGCCACCACCGCGCGCAAGAAGCCGCCGTTCGGCATCGCGCAGGTCGGCAAGAGCTTCCGCAACGAGATCACGCCGGGCAACTTCATCTTCCGTACGCGGGAGTTCGAGCAGATGGAGATGGAGTTCTTCGTCGAGCCCGGCACCGACGAGACCTGGCACGAGTACTGGCTGAACGAGCGCTGGAACTGGTACCTCGACCTGGGCATCTCGGCCGAGAACCTGCGCTTCTTCGAGCACCCGCAGGAGAAGCTGTCGCACTACTCCAAGCGCACGGTCGACATCGAGTACCGCTTCCGGTTCGGCGGCACCGAGTTCTCCGAGCTGGAGGGCATCGCCAACCGCACCGACTTCGACCTGACCACGCACAGCAAGCACTCGGGCACCGACCTGTCGTACTTCGACCAGGAGAAGAACGAGCGCTGGGTGCCGTACGTCATCGAGCCGGCGGCGGGTCTGACCCGGGCCGTGCTGGCGTTCATGCTGGAGGCGTACGACGAGGACGAGGCCCCCAACACCAAGGGCGGCGTCGACAAGCGCACCGTGATGCGCTTCGACAAGCGCCTGGCCCCGGTGAAGGTGGCCGTGCTCCCGCTGTCGCGTAACGAGCAGCTCTCGCCGAAGGCTCGTGGCCTGGCCGCGGACCTGCGCAAGCGCTGGGTGGTCGACTTCGACGACGCCCAGGCGATCGGCCGCCGCTACCGCCGCCAGGACGAGATCGGCACGCCGTACTGCGTCACGGTCGACTTCGACACCTTGGAAGACAACGCGGTGACCGTGCGTGATCGTGATTCGATGGTCCAGGAGCGCGTCTCGCTGGACCAGGTGGAGCGCTACCTGAGCGAGCGCCTGCCCGGCTGCTGAGAACGGTTGACGTGCGTGAAGTCCCCCGAACCGGTGGTTCGGGGGACTTCGCACACGGGTAGTGCGACGTTTGCCGAGTTTGATTCGGGTCCTCCCCGGTAACATACGGACAGTGACCACCATCGAGCTGAAGAAGACGCCCGGAGGCCCGGCCGAGCCGCCGCCCCGGCGCCCGGCCTGGCGTGCGGGGCTGGTCATCGCGGCCGCCCTGCTGCTGGCGGCCGTGCTCGCGGGTCACCGGCTCCTCCCCAACGTGCACGGCATCGGCAGCGTGCTCGACACCATCGCCCCGCTGTTCGGCCTCGCCGTGCCGGTGCTCGCCGTCGCCGCGCTGCTGGCCAGATCGGGCAAAGCGCTGCTGGTGGTGCTGCTGCCGGCGGTGATCTGGGCGGCGATGTTCGGCCGGGCCCTGCTGCCGTCCCCGGGCGGGCCGGTGCAGCTGAGCGTGGTCACGCAGAACCTGTACGCCGACAATCCCGACCCGCAGACCACGGTCGAAGCGCTGGCCGCGGGCGGCCCCGACCTGATCGCACTGCAGGAGGCCTCCGGCGGGACCATCGAGACGGTCGCCGAGCGGCTGGCGAAGACCTACCCGCACTACGCGGTCCGCTCCACGGTCGGGCTGCTCAGCCGGTATCCGATCACGGGTGTGACCGGGGTGGACACCGGTCTGGACTGGACCCGCGCGCTGCGTGCCGTGGTGAAGACCCCGCAGGGCGACGTCGCGGTGTACGTCGTGCACCTCGGCTCGGCCCGGATCAACGACACGGCTGTCCGGGACCACACCATCGACATGCTGGCCCAGGCGGTGCGCGAGGACGAGGCGCAGCGCGTGCTGGTGCTGGGCGACCTCAACACCGCCGCCACCGACCGGGCCATCGCGCCGCTGTCGGCGCTGCTGAGCGACGCGCAGGCCGACGCCGGCTGGGGTTGGGGCTTCACCTGGCCGTCCTCGCTGCCGGTGATGCGACCCGATCACGTGCTGTACCGAGGGCTGACCGCGACGCAGGCCGGGGTGGTGCGTACCCCCGGCACCGACCATCGGGCCGTGACCTCGGGTTTCTCGTTCTGAGTCCACCGGCTCAACCCCGTAACGTGTACGTTCCTCTTCTTGGACTAGTACTTTCGGTCAGCCTCTTGTAAGGTCTTCAGTGCTCGGCTTGCCGAGTCGGCTGCCTAGCCGTCTGCAGCGCTCAAGAAACGGGTGCTGTGACCGTCACAGGCGAACCGTGTCCGAGGGCGACCCCCGTCGCTCCGGGTTCACACGCGGTTCACTGCGCCGGAGGCCTGCAATGACTGCAACACTGGTTCGCGAGACCGAAGCGTCCGCGTCCCCCTCGTCCCTGACCGACACCCTCGACGCGACTGCCGGCGATCTGCTGCTGCGCCGTCTCGGCGAGCTGAGCGAGCAAGACCCCGCACATGAGGACGTGCGGCAGGAGGCTATCTGCGCCTGGCTGCCGCTGGCCGAACGCCTGGCCCGCCGCTTCCGCCACCGCGGCGTGGACGGCGACGACCTCGTGCAGGTGGCGACCATCGGCCTGATCCAGGCCGTGGACCGTTTCGACCCCGCCCGCGGCAGTGCCTTCGTGCACTTCGCGGTGCCGACGATCGTCGGCGAACTCAAGCGCTATTTCCGCGACCGGGGCTGGAGCATGCGGGTCAGTCGCCGCATGCAGGAGCTGTACCTGGACATCAACCGGGTGTCCCCGCAGCTCTGCCAGGACCTCGGCCGGTGGCCGAGTGCCGAGGACCTCGCCGGGCATCTCAACGTCACCGTCGAGGACGTGGTGGCCGGGATGCACTGCGCGCAGGCCTACCGCATCAACTCCCTCAACGTCGCGGTGAGCGGCGAGGACGGCGATGTGGAGCTCGGTGAGCTGATCGGCGAGACCGACAATGTGCTGGAGTCCATTCCGGACGTGCACGCGGTCCGGCAGTACGTCAAGGAGCTGCCGGAACGTGAGCAGAAGATCCTGATGCTGCGCTTCGTCCAGGGCCACAACCAGGCCCAGATCGCGGAGCAGATCGGGGTCTCCCAGATGCACGTGTCTCGCCTGCTCAGCCGGTGCCTCGCGCAGCTGCGCGAGCGCATGCTGGCCGAGGACTGAATCAGCAGCGGACAGTAGCGGTTTCGTCACCGAGTTCGTGGGGCAGGAAGGAACCATGGAGCTTTTACTGTGGATCCTCGCCGTGGTCCTGGTCGTTTCCGGGATCGTCTCGCTGGCACGTCGTCAGATCCTGTGGGGCATCGTGCTGATCGTGATCGGTCTGCTGGTCGGACCTGGAGGCGTGAGCATCTTCTCGTAGGACGTCACGCAGAAGCCGAAGGACCGCGAAGACCTGGTCTTCGCGGTCCTTCGCCGTGTGCGACCCGCGTCACAGGACGACGCCCGCGGCCGGCCGTACTGTTGCGCCGTGACGGTACTCGGCCAGCCCCTCGAACTGCGCGGCGTGACGCTGCCCAACCGCATCGCGATGTCGCCGATGTGCCAGTACTCCGCAGGCCCGGACGGGCTGCCCGGCGACTGGCACCTGAACCACCTGGGCGCCCGCGCGGTCGGCGGGGCCGGGCTGGTCATCGCCGAAGCCAGCGCGGTGCTGCCGGAAGGCCGGATCTCGCCGCGCGACGCCGGCATCTGGTCGTCGGCGCACGTGGACGCCTGGCGGCCGGTCACCGCGTTCGTCGCCGCGCAGGGGGCGGTGCCCGCGATCCAGTTGGCCCACGCCGGGTTCAAGGCCTCCACGTACTGGCCGTTCGCGCAGGAGCGGGGCGGGGTGCCCGACACCGACGGCGGCTGGCAGCCGGTCGGGCCGGGCACGGAGCCGTTCGTGCCGGCGTACCGCACGCCGAAGGCCCTCGACGAGGCCGGCATCGCCGCGGTGATCGCCGCGTTCGCGCAGGCCGCGGTGTACGCGGTCGACGCCGGCTTCCAGGCTGTGGAGATCCACGCCGCGCACGGCTACCTGCTGCACGAGTTCTACTCGCCGCTGACCAACCAGCGCACCGACGGCTGGGGCGGCGATCATGCCGGGCGTACCCGACTGGCGGTGGCCGTCGCGGCGGCGGTGCGCGACGCCGTCGGCCCCGACGTGCCCGTGCTGGCCAGGGTGTCCGCCACCGACTGGGTCGACGGCGGCTGGGCCGTGGCCGACACCGTGGAGCTGGCCCGCGCCCTGTTCGCGGCCGGTGTCGACCTGATCGACTGCTCCTCGGGCGGGGCGGTCGCCCACGCCGACATCCCGGTCGGCCCCGGCTACCAGGCCCCGCTCGCCGAGCGGGTCCGCCGGGACGTCGGTGTGCCCACCGGCGCGGTCGGCCTGATCACCGAGCCGGAGCAGGCCGAGCGCATCGTCGAGGACGGGCAGGCCGATTTGGTGCTGATCGGGCGGGAGCTGCTGCGCGACCCGTACTGGCCGCGGCGGGCACTGGCCAAGCTCGGCGGGCAGCCGCACTGGCCGGACCAGTACGCCCGCGCCTTCTGAGCCTCAGCGGCCCTCGGCCCGCAGCCGGGTCACGACCGCGCT
Source organism: Catellatospora aurea (assembly GCF_042663325.1). Classification (NCBI taxonomy): domain Bacteria; kingdom Bacillati; phylum Actinomycetota; class Actinomycetes; order Micromonosporales; family Micromonosporaceae; genus Catellatospora; species Catellatospora aurea. Next base: position 164,725 of record NZ_JBHTAC010000005.1, on the reverse strand, counting down.
CAGCCGTCGGCCGCGTGCTGCGCGGCGAGCAGGCCCAGGTACGCGTGGACCTGCTCGCGGTCGTAGCCGCGCAGCACGACGGTGAAGTCGATCCGGGGATTGTCGGCGAGGCTCAGCTCGCCCCGGTCCACCTGGGCGAGCAGGGCGTCGACCTCGGTGCGCTCGAAGCCGCGCAGGACGACCGTGAAGTCAGGGTGGGGCTGCATGGCGGACATCCTGGCAGATCAAGGCAAGGGCGAGGTCATCACGGGGGAGAGCGCCCGGTGGCGCGGCTGTCCGGTTAGGAAGGGCACCTTCTACAACGCGGAGCGATGTGAAGGTGCCCTTCCTTTCTGTCCGGGCGGGGCGTGGCGCGGGGGTGGGATCATGGGGTCGCGGGGTCGTCAGGGGATCCCGCGGGGAGGTGGTCGGCCTCATGAGTGTCGCTACGGAGCTGCTGGGGCCGTTCCCGTTCCGGCAGGAGGACCTCGAACACGGCAGGCTTGAGCAGGGTGTGCGGCAGACGCTGGCGCACTACGCCGGTTGGCGGGACACGAATCCGGCGGCGATCGGCTCGCATGTGGACCGGTACACCGAGCGGCTGCGGTCGATCGCCGGGCGGCACACCCCGGCGGCGACGCTGCTGCGCGGGGTGTACGCGCCGCGGCGGCGGCGGGAGCTGCGCGAGCAGGCGCTGCTGGAGCTGAACTACTTCGGCGTCTACAACCTCAGCGAGGTGCCCGACCCGGCCGACGTGGCCCGGGGTGAGGTGCTCGCGCGGGCGCACGCCCGTACGGTGCGTGAGGTCGTCGAGGGCATCGAGCGCGGGCGCGGCGTGGCGGGTGTCGTGGAGTCGCTGGAGCGGCGCTTCCCGGCGCTGCGCGGCATCGCCGAGACCCGCTGGCTGGCCGAGCGGCTCGACCGGCTGCACCGCACGCTGCCGGAGACGGTGGTGCAGGCGGGGGCGATGGGCAAGGTGGTCCGCACGCTGGTGGGAGTGCTGGCCATCGGGGGGTACGACACCCGCGACGCGGGCCGGGCCGCGGTGCGCGAACACCTCACCCGGATCCTGCCCGGCGCGTACGCGTACGGGGCCGCGTACGCCGTCATCGACGACAGCTTCCAGGACCTGCCCGGCGAGCACATGCTGCCGCGCGAGCGGGACCGGCTGCACCGGCTGATCCTGCGCGGCCTGTCCACCGGCGGCGCGATCGACGCCAGGCAGGTGCCCGACCACCCGCTCGCCGAGGAGATGCACGAGCTGTACGGCATCGCGCTGCAGGTCTACCCGTTCGGCACGCACCGGCACCTCTACCACGCGGCCGAGTCGATGTACCTGGCCCAGCACCGCGACGCGAGCCGTGGGGCGGACGAGCCGCTGGAGTCGGCGTACCCGGACATCTTCCTCAAGGCCGGGCTGAGCCGGGTGGTGGCCAACATCCTCGGCCGGCGCAGTCTCGACGAGGGCTTCTACGCCCGCTGCCTCAACACGATCTTCCTGAGCCAGTTCAAGGACGACCTCGCCGACCGCGACGAGGACCGCCGCGCGGGGCGGATGACCCCGTTCACGCATCCCGGCGACGGCCGCACCAACCCGCTGCTCGACCTGTTCGCCTACGACGCGTACGTGGTGGACCAGGTGTACGGCGGCGACCCGGTGGCCCGCGACGCGCTGACCGGCGTCGGCGCGATCAAGCTGGGCATTCACCTGTGCGCCGACCCGGAGAACACGCTGCGGCTGCTCGACCAGTACCCGGTCACCCCGGAGATCGCCACGTTCCTGCGTACGGCGGCCGGGGTGCCGCGCCGGGTGCTGCCCCAGCTGACCACCGGCGACCTGCGGCTGAAGCGGGAGGCGGCGGCGGTGATGGGCCGCCGAGACCCGAACAGCGTCGACGCGCGCACGTTCGTGCTCGACCGGCTGCCGCGCATCAACGAGATCGTGCACAACTGCCACGCCGAGGTCAACGCCGCCGAGCTGGCGCCGATCCTGGCGTACACGATGGACGGTCCGGCCAAGCGGCTGCGGCCCGCGCTGACGCTGATGCTGGCCGAGGGGCTCGGCGTGCGCGGGGACATGCCCGAGTCGCTGCTCGGCGCGATCGAGCTGTTCCACACCGCCAGTCTCATCTTCGACGACCTGCCCGCCCAGGACGACGCCACGCTGCGCCGGGGCCGCCCGGCCGCGCACACCGTGTTCGACGAGGGCAGCGTGCAGCTCGCCGCGATCTCGATGCTGTCCTCCGGGTTCGGCATGCTGGCCCGGCTCGACCGGCACTACCCGGCGCACCGGGTCACCGACGTCGTCGCGTACGTCGGCACGGTGCTGGGCCCGCAGCGGCTGTGCCGGGGGCAGTACCTGGATCTGCGCTACGCGCGCGACGCATCGCCGGTCACCGGCGAGGACATCCTGGAGATGTACCGGCTGAAGACGTCGACCATGGTCGAGGCCGCGCTGGTGCCGCTGCTGATGCTGCTGGACCGGCCCCGGGTCGAGATCGAGCTGATCACTCGGTACGCCGACCACGCGGGCATCGTGTTCCAGGCCCGCGACGACATCCTCGACGCGACCGCGTCGGCCGAGCAGCTCGGCAAGGACTCCGGCAACGACGTGGGCAAGGCCAACCTGGTCCGGGTGTACGGGCTCGCGCAGGCGCGCCGGCTCATGGAGCAGCACCGCGACGCGGCGGTGGACAGCTGCGCCGCGCTGCCCTTCGACACCCGCCTGCTACAGGGCATCGTCGAGCACTTCGCCGCCCGCGGCCGCTGACGGTGCGGAGGCGGCGGGGCAGGTGGCCGTCCACCGGCCCCGCCGCTCCGACGGGCGGTCAGGACGGAACTTCCCAGGCCTTCAGCTGGAGGGTCACCTTGGCGTTGCTCGACAGTGCGGCCACCTTGAGGACCACGATGCGCTGGGGCTGACCGATGGCGCGGGCCTGCTCCGGCGATGTCGCGACGCACATCATCAGCTCCCGCTGGGCTGCGGTCTCGGCGCGCTGCGGCACCGGGCTCTTGCGGATGAGGTCCGCGCAGTCCTCGGGCTGCGGGTCGGACATGGTCTTCGGGACCACGGCGCCCTCGACCCCGTCCAGCAGGATGATCACCGGCACGGTGCTGTTGTAGGGCAGTTCCAGACGGACATCGTCCTTGTCGCTGCCTTGCTGGACCACGCGCGGCTCGTTGAGGTCCAGGTAGGCGCTGGCCTGGCTGGTCACCTGCGGAATCAGTTCCTGGTCCTTGTACGCCGGGGAGAACACCGCCTGCGGGTTGAGCACGCCGAGCACGGCGGTCGGCGACGGCTGCGCCTGCGCTTCGGTGGTCGCCGGAGCGGCGGGCGCGTCGGCGCCGGCAGAGGCCGGAGCGCTGTTGGCGGCTCCTGGCGCGGCCGTGGTGTCCGGAGTGTCCTCACCGGAGCGGACCAGCGCCACCCCGGCCACGCCGACCGCGACCAGGGCCACGACGAGGCTCACCGCGGCGACGAGCAGCGCGAGGCGAGCCGTGCCCTTGCCGGGAGGTGCCGCTGCCACCGGCCGCAGGGTGGCGGTCTGGGCAGAAGAGCTGGTGGAGGCGGGTCCGGTGGGCGGTTCGGGCGCAGCGGGGGGCGTGGAGAGGGTATCGGCCATGAAAGGGCATTCTGCCCTCGGGGAACACCAAGGCAGATCCCCGATGTTGTCGGATATCAGTTCCGCTGGGCCGATTCTCATCTATCCGACCCCGTGCGAAAATCGTCGTTCCTCCCCTTGACTTCCTCAGGAGCAGCGTGTCCACCCCTATCGAGCCCCCTGGACCGCGCAAGATCCGGTGGGCGACCATCGGCGCGTTCGCCGTCGGCGCCGTGACCATCATCGGCACGTTGACGCAGACCTGGACTCTCCTCTTTCCCGCCGGCGCGGCCCCGCAGTCGCCGCAGCCCGCTGCCGGGACGAGCCCGATCGCCGTGTCCGCAGCGCCTGCGCCCACGACCCGAGCGCCCGCGCCCGTCCAGGGCGGCACCTATCTGGACACCCTCCCCGCGGTGACCGGGTCGAGCCTGCTGGTCCCGTTGCCGAAGGACCTGGCCGGGCTGCCTGAGTACGCCCACGCGCTCGCGGTGAAGTGCCCGCCGAACACGACCGGCAACACCATGGCGGAGGTCGCCTACGTGATCCCCCGCAACCTGACCACGTTCACCGCGACCCTGACGGCGCACCAGACGTCGGTGCCGACCAACCAGCTCGTCCAGCTGAGCGTGTTCCCGGCCCCGAAGGATCTGCTGCCCAACGGAGGCAACGAAGGCAAGCCCGCCATCGTGCAGGCGGAGATCGGCGCGAAGACGACGGTCAAGGCCGATCTCACCGACGCCTTCCACGTGCGGCTGCGCATCCAGTGCAACCTGCCCGGGGCGGTCGCGGTGATCGTCGACCCGCTGCTGCGACCCTGATCGGGACCCCGGTTGTCGGGGGTGGCGGCGAAGATCGCTGTCTGCGGTCATGAGCTGCGGTGGGACCGCAGGTTCTGACCGCAGACAGCGATCTTCGCGCCGAGGCGGCGCGGATGGTTCGCGCGGGCCGGGGTCAGCCGCCGGAGTCGTCGTGTTCGGCGTCTTCGGGGACGGTTTCGGAGTCGCGATCGTCGAGCCAGCCGTAGGGGAGCACGACCCTGGCGGGGGAGTTGGTGCGGCCGCGCGGCTGGCCCAGGTTCGCCACCGGGAACGGTGCGGCATGGTCCAGCTTGCCGAGCAGGTCGTCGAGTTCCATCAGCGACGACGCCATGGCCATCGAGCGGCGCAGCTCCGAGCCGACGGGGAAGCCCTTGAGATACCAGGCGACGTGCTTGCGGAAGTCGGTGACGGCTTCGCGCTCGGCGCCCCACCAGTGCACGAGCAGTTCGGCGTGCCGGCGCATGACCTGCGCGACCTCGCCCAGGTCGGGCATGACCCGCTCGGGGCGGCCGGCGAACGCGGCGGCCAGGTCGGCGAACAGCCACGGCCGGCCCAGGCAGCCCCGGCCGACCACGACGCCGTCGCAGCCGGTCTCGGCCACCATGCGCAGCGCGTCGTCGGCCTCCCAGATGTCGCCGTTGCCGAGCACCGGCACATCCAGGGCCTGCTTGAGGATGGCGATGGACTCCCAGTCGGCCTCGCCGGAGTAGCGCTGGGCGGCGGTGCGCGCGTGCAGCGCCACCCATTTCGCCCCGGCCTCCTGCGCGATGAGACCGGCCTCGACGTACGTCAGATGGTCGTCGTCGATGCCCTTGCGCATCTTGATGGTGACCGGGATGCCCGCCGGCGCGGCCGCGTCGACGGCCGCCTTGATGATCGAGCCGAACAGGCGGCGCTTCCACGGGATCGCCGACCCGCCGCCCTTGCTCGTGATCTTCTTGACGCTGCACCCGAAGTTGAGGTCGATGTGATCGGCCAGGTTCTCGTCGACCACCCGCCGCACCGCCTTGGCGGTGATGTCCGGGTCGACGCCGTACAGCTGCATGCTGCGGGGGTTCTCGTCCGGCCCGAACTCGATCATCTTGTCGGTCTTGGGGTTGCGCACCGCCAGAGCGACCGTCGTGATCATCTCGCAGACGTAGATCCCGGCCCCCTGCTCCCGGCAGAGCTGCCGGAAGGCGACATTGGTGATGCCCGCCATCGGCGCGAGCACCACGGGCGGGTCGACGGGGTATCGCCCCAGCAGCAAGGTCGCAGTCACGCCCCCAAGAATCTCACGCCCCACCCCACCGCCCCGCCTCCCCGTAACCCGCCCCACATCCGCGCCGCCCATGATCACGAGGATCTTGCGGGAACTGTTGCCTTTATGGGTGATTTGGGCGTGTCGTCGGCACCGTTCGCGCAAGATCGTCGTGATCAGGCGGCGGGGCGGAGGCGGGTGGGGGAGATTTCGCGCGTGGGGTGGCGGCGGAGGTAGTCGGCTTCTAGTTCGATCATGCGGGCGGTGTGGTGGGAGAGGGACTGGTCGGAGCCGTGGCGCAGGGTGTCGTGGCGGGTGCGGTGGATCGCGGCGAGTTCGCGGAGCAGGTCTTCGTCGGGGAGGTCGCGGGCGGGCACGCCGCCGGTCGGCTCGGGCTGCTGCCAGGCGTAGACGATCTCCACCACTTCGTCGTAGTCGCGCATGGGGGAGGGGTACCCGGGGTTCGGGTGGTTCAACCGTCCCGCCCTGGTTTGTCGCTGTTGTGCGGTGGTCAGCGGCGGCCGTCGCGGAGGACGGTCTGGACGGCCTGGGCCTCGTAGGCGGCGTCGGCGGCTTCCTGGGTGAGGGCGTGGGAGGAGACGCGGGCGACCTCGGCGGCGCGGCGGGCGTTGCGGGCCCGGGAGGCGGCCACGTGGTAGAGGCGGGCCGCTTCGGCGTCCTCGGCGCGCAGGCGGGACAGCTCGTGCGAGCGGTCCTGGCGGGACTGGTCCCAGCCGTCGACCTTCGACCAGATGGCGCGCAGCTGTTCCATGGTCAGGTCGCCGCGTTTGTAGGCCGCCCGTGCGGCCAGGGCGACCTCGCGCAGGGTCTCCGTGGAGGCGGTGACCTCGGCCGGTTCGGGCGGCAGCGTCTCGGCCGCGTCCTCCAGCAGCTGTGCCGCCGCCAGGTGGGCCTGCCAGGCGGCGTCCCGGTCGGCCTCGGCCGCCGTCAGTTCGGTCGCGGTGCGCTCGGCCAGCAGCACGGCGGCGCGGGCCGCCTCCAGCACGTCGGCGGCGACCTCCTCCAGCTCGCGGGCCTCGGCGGTGAGCTGCGCGCGGTCGGTCGCGCTGAGCCGTCCGCGGCGCACGCCGTCGCGCCGGGACTGCGCCTGGGCCAGCAGTCCCAGGAACAGCACCGCGAGCAGCGTGAACGGCAGCCCGCCCAGCAACACCACCGCGGAATTGGACACACCAGCACCCTAGTATCGATCCCCGTTGATCGTTAGGGCTGGCGGGAATTAGTCACATCGGCGGCGTGGACCGGGCCCGGGTCGGCGATCTTGGGTGGCCGCGTCGAAGATGGACGGATGACCGAGATCGTCCCGCCCGTGCCCGCGTCCACCGCCGTCGTGATCGGAGCCGGTATCGCCGGACTGTGCGCCGCCCGGGTGCTGGCCGACCGGTACGCCCGCGTGGTCGTGCTGGACCGGGACCACCTGCCGCCGGACGCGTCGCCGCGGCGCGGCGTGCCGCAGGGCAACCACGGGGCGGTGCTGCTGGCGGCCGGTCAGCGGGCACTCGGCGAGTTGTTCGACGGGCTGGTCGACGAGCTGGTCGCGGCAGGGGCGACCCCGTTCGAGCCGGGCACCCAGATGATCTTCTACCGGTACGGCAGCGTCTGGCCGAAGTCGCCGACCGGTATCGACCTGCTCTCGTTCAGCCGCCCGCTGCTGGAGCACGCCGTACGCGGCCGGGTGGCGGCGCTGCCGAACGTCGAGTTCCGGGCCGGGGTCGCGGCCGCCGGGCTGGCGGGCGCGGACGGCGTCGTCAGCGGCGTGGTGCTCGACGACGGCGAGACGCTGCCGTGCGCGCTGGTGGTCGACTGCTCGGGCCGGGGCAGCCGCTCCGACCGCTGGCTCGCCGAGCTGGGCTTCGCCGCACCGGCGGTCACCGAGGTCAAGGTCGGCGTCGGGTACACCACCCGGCTGTTCCGGCGCGGGCCGGCCGACCTGCCCGACGCCACCGCGGTGTTCGTGCTGCCCGCCCCGCCGCACGAGACCCGGGTCGGGCTGGCCCTGCCCATCGAGGACGACCGCTGGCTGATCTCGCTGGGCGGCTGGCACGGCGACTTCCCGGCCGCCGGCGACCCGCACGCCTTCGGCGCGCACGCCCGCAGCCTGCCCCACCCCGGCATCGCGGACCTCATCGAGCGGTGCGCGCCGGTGACCGAGGCGGTCTCGTTCACCTTCCCGTCCAACCGCCGCCGCCACTTCGAGGACCTGCCCGCCCACCCCGCCGGCTACCTGGCCCTCGGCGACGCCGTCTGCAGCTTCAACCCCATCTACGGCCAGGGCATGACCTGCGCCGCCCTGGAGTCCCAGGCCCTGGGCAGGCAGCTCGACGCGCACGGCGCACCCACCGCCGCCCTGGCCGCCGACTTCTATCAGGAGACGGCGCACATCCTCGCCACCCCCTGGGGCTTCGCCGCCGGCGGCGACTTCGCCTACCCGCAGACCCAGGGCGAACGGCCACGCGGCATCGCCCTGCGCAACCGCTACTCCCGCCGCATTCAGCTCGCCGCACAGGCCGACCCCGAGATCCGGCGCATCTTCACCGCCGTCCAGCACCTGCTCATCCCACCCGGCATCCTCCGCAAACCGGCCATGGTCCTCCGCATCCTCCGCCTCTCCCGCCAAGCCCCCGGCGCGAAAGGAAGGGCACCTTCACAACGCTCCGCGTAGCGGAAGGGCACCTTCTTAACGCGGCGGGTGCGCGCGGGCTGCTCAGGAAGGCGGGCCGCGGCTGGTGAGGGGCCGGGGCCTGGTCCGCAGGTCAGGCGGCGGCCAGCGCCGGGAGGAGCTGCTTCTCGGCGAAGTCGAGGAAGTCGCGCTGGCTGTCGCCGCCGATCTGGATCACGGCGACGTCGGTGAATCCGGCGTCGGCGAACTGCTTCACGGCGGCCACGTGCTTGTCCAGGTCGGGGCCACAGGAGATCTTCGCGGCGACCATCTCGGGTGTCATCGCGGTGGTCGCCGCGGCGAACGAGCGCGGGTGCGGCAGCTCCGCATTGACCGCCCAGCCCAGGTCGAACCAGCGCAACTGGTCGTGGGCGATCCGGGCGCACTCGTCGGCGTCCGGTCCCCAGCAGATCGCCACCTGCCCGTAGCGGGGGCCGCTGCCACCGGCGTCGGCGTACTGCTCGATCAGCGAGCGTTTCGGCTCGACCGCGATCAGCGCCGCGTCGTGGCGGGCGGCCAGCCGGATCGAGGACGGCCCGGACACCGCCACGGCGATCGGCACCCGCTCGTCCGGCAGGTCCCACAGGCGTGCCTCGGGCACCTCGAAGTACTCGCCAAGGTGGTGCACGACCTCACCGGCCAGCAGCGGCTGGATGATCTCCATGGCCTCGGACAGCATCGCGTGCCGCTGCACCGCCTGCGGGTACGCCCCCACCACGTGCTCGTTGAGGTTCTCCCCGGCGCCCAGGCCGAGGGTGAACCGCCCCTGTGACATGACGCCCACCGTCGCCGCCATCTGCGCCACGACCGTCGGGTGGTAGCGCATGGTGGGGCAGGTGACGAACGAGACCAGCGGGAGGCGCTCGGTGGCGTGGGCGGCCGCGCCCAGCACCGACCAGGCGAACGGGGCGTGCCCCTGCTCGGCCAGCCACGGGTAGTAGTGGTCGGAGCAGACCGCGAAGCCGAACCCGGCCGCCTCGGCGCGTACCGCGTCGTCGACCAGTTCGCGGGGCCCGCGCTGCTCGGTCATGAGCGTGTACCCGATATTCGTCATTCGCCCTGATTACCCGCGGGCGCGACGGCTGACACCCCCGTCGCCGCCGACCCGGCGGATGACACCCCCGGCTGGTAGAACTGCGGGATGGCGGACGACAGGACACAACTGCGCGAACGTGCCGAAACGGTGCTCCGGCGGCTCGCGGGCGAGCACGCCGAGCTGCGGCCGGACCAGTGGCGGGCGATCGAGGCGCTGGTCGCCGACGCCCGGCGGGTGCTGTGCGTGCAGCGCACCGGCTGGGGCAAGTCAGCCGTGTACTTCGTCGCCACCGCCCTGCTGCGCGAGCGCGGCCACGGCCCGACGGTGATCGTGTCCCCGCTGCTGGCGCTCATGCGCAACCAGGTCGACGCGGCGGCCCGTGCGGGCATCCACGCCCGCACGATCAACTCGGCGAACCTGGAGGACTGGGACCAGATCACCACGGAGATCGCCGACGGCGCGGTCGACGTGCTGCTGATCAGCCCGGAGCGGCTCAACAACCCCGACTTCCGCGACACCGTGCTGCCCCGGCTGGCCGCCACCACCGGGCTGCTCGTCGTCGACGAGGCGCACTGCGTCTCCGACTGGGGCCACGACTTCCGCCCCGACTACCGGCGGCTGCGCACCATGCTCGCCGAGCTGCCCGTGGGCACGCCGGTGCTGGCCACCACCGCGACGGCCAACGAGCGGGTCACCACCGACGTGGCCGAGCAGCTCGGCGGGGGACAGGCCGCCGACCACGAGCCGCTGGTGCTGCGCGGCCCGCTGGACCGGGAGTCGCTGCGGCTGGCCGCGCTGGAGCTGCCCAGCCCGGCGCACCGGCTGGCCTGGCTCGCCGACCACCTCGACCAGATCCCCGGCTCCGGCATCGTCTACACGCTGACCGTCGCCGCCGCGCACGAGACCGCCCAGTTCCTGGCCGGCCGGGGGTACGCCGTGGCCGCGTACACCGGCCAGGCCGAGGACGCCGACCGGCGCTCCGCCGAGCAGGACCTGCTCGACAACAAGCTCAAGGCGCTGGTGGCCACCTCCGCCCTGGGCATGGGCTTCGACAAGCCCGACCTCGGGTTCGTCGTGCACCTCGGCGCGCCTGCCTCGCCGATCGCCTACTACCAGCAGGTCGGCCGCGCGGGCCGGGCCGTGGCCGGGGCGGACGTGATGCTGCTGCCCGGCCCGGAGGACGCCGCGATCTGGCGGTACTTCGCCTCGCTGGCGTTCCCGCCGGAGGACCAGGTGCGCCGGGTGCTCGACGTGCTCGACACCGCCGGGCGCCCCGTGTCGACGCAGGCCCTGGAGGTGCAGGTCGACCTGCGGCGCAACCGGCTGGAGATGATGCTCAAGGTCCTCGACGTCGACGGCGCGGTCAAGCGCGTGCGCGGCGGCTGGGAGGCCACCGGCCTGCCCTGGGTGTACGACACCGAGCGCTACGAGCGCATCGCCAAGGCCCGCCAGGCCGAGCAGGACGCCATGCGCGACTACACCGGCACCACCCGGTGCCGCATGGAGTTCCTCCGGCACACCCTCGACGATCCCGAGGCGCGCCGCTGCGGCCGCTGCGACAACTGCGCCGGTCCCGCCTACGGCAAGGACGTCTCCGCCGAGGCCCTGCAGGCCGCGCACGTCTTCCTCGGCCGCCCCGGCGTCCAGATCGAACCCCGCAAGATGTGGCCTACCGGGCTCGCCGCCGCGGGTGTGCCGCTCTCCGGGAAGATCCCCCCGGCCGAGCAGACGCTGCCCGGCCGCGCCGTGGGCCGCCTGTCCGACCTCGGCTGGGGCACCCGCCTGCGAGAACTGCTCGCGGAGGGCGCTCCCGACACGGCTGCGCCTGCCGACCTGCTCGCGGTGCTCGTCGAGGTCCTCAAGGACTGGTCGCACGGCGCCGACCCTTGGCCCGCCCGCCCCGTCGCCGTGGTGGCGATCAACTCCCGGACCCGCCCGCGCCTGATCACCGGCGTGGCCGAACACGTGGCCCGCGTCGGCCGACTGGATCTCCTCGGCACGGTCGCGGGCGGCCCGCCCGCCGACCAGCCCCGCGCCAACAGCGCCCAGCGCGTCAAAGCCCTGCACGACGCCTTCACCGTCCCCGAGGCCATGGCCGACCGACTCCGCGCCCTCTCCGGCCCCGTCCTGCTGGTCGACGACCAACTCGACTCCGGCTGGACCATGGCCGTCGTAGCCCGCCAACTCCTCCAGGCAGGCGCGCCGGGGGTGCTCCCCCTCACCCTCGCCACCACGTCCTGAACACGCCTCGGCCGTGCAGTTTCGGAGAAACTGCACGAATCGCGGGCCGGATTCCGCCACTTTCCCGGAAACTGCAGGCCGCTAGATCGCGGGGTCGCCTCCGTGGACGTTCGATTCGACCTCGTCGGCGGCGGCCTCCAGGAGGCGGTGTGCCAACCCTGAGAGCGCTCGCGCTCCGGCCATCTCCTCGCCGATCGAGGCCCGAGGGCGGTCGACCGGATTGCGCCGGGCCTGGCCCTCGGCGGTCAGCAGCCGCCCCGACGGCAGCCGCATGGACGCGGTCGCCCTGGTCAGGTCCGCGTCCTCCTCGTACCGCAGTTCCACCATCCAGGTCTTGGTCATCGTCGCGGTGGTCATGGCGCGCCTCCCGTTCCTGCGATGCTGCTCTCATTGTCCCTCCGCAGGCGTGCCCCGGACCCCGCATCGGGCCCCGATGAGGCAGGCTCGGACCATGCAGGCAGTTCAGATCACGCAGTACGGCGGCCCCGAGGTGCTCACCCCCGTCGAGGTGGAGCCGCCCGTGGCGGGACCGGGCCAGGCGGTCGTGGAGATCGCCGCGACCGGGGTCAACTTTATCGACGTGTACCACCGCCAGGGCCGTTACCCGACCCCGCTGCCGTTCATACCCGGCGTGGAGGCGGCGGGCCGGGTGGCCGCGGTGGGGCCGGACGTGACCGGGGTGTCGGTCGGCGACCGGGTCGGCTGGGTCCTGGCGCCCGGGGCGTACGCGCAGGCCGCGGCGGTGCCCGTGGACCGGCTGGTGCCGCTGCCCGACGGGGTGTCCGACGAGACCGCCGCGGCGGTGCTGCTGCAGGGCATGACCGCGCACTTCCTGACCCACGACGTGCACCCGGTGCGGGCCGGTGACACGGTGCTGGTGCACGCCGCGGCGGGCGGCATGGGGCTGCTGCTGACGCAGCTGGTCACGCACCTGGGTGGCCGGGTGGTCGGCACGGTCTCCACGGACGAGAAGGAGCAGCTCGCCCGGGGCGCGGGAGCGGCCGAGGTGATCCGCTACGACCAGGTCGACGACCTGGCCGGGCAGGTGCGGGCGCTGACCGGCGGCGAAGGCGTGGCCGCGGTGTACGACGGGGTCGGCGCGTCCACCTTCGACGCCAGCCTGGCCTCGCTGCGCCGCCGCGGCGTGCTGGCGCTGTACGGCGCGGCCAGCGGCCCGGTGCCGCCGGTGGACCCGCTGCGGCTGATGCAGGCCGGTTCGGCGGTGCTGACCCGGCCGACGCTCAACGACTTCGTGGTCTCCCGCCAGGAGTTGCTGGAACGGGCCACCGACGTGCTGGGCTGGGTCGCCTCGGGCGCCCTGCGGGTGACGGTCGGCGGCCGGTATCCGCTGGCCGAGGCGGCACGCGCGCACGACGACCTGACGTCACGGCGCACCACGGGCAAGCTGCTGCTCATTCCGTGAGCTACTGGACGACCTCGAGGTAGTCGATGTTCGGGCCGCCCTCACGGCTGGTGGCGGTGGCCCGGACGGTGTTCGTGCCGGCGGTCAGGGTGACCGTCACGGTGACCGTGTTCCAGTCGTCCCAGCTGCGCATCGGGTCGAAACGCACGTCACGCAGGACGGTGCTGCCGTTGACGCTGATGTCCATCGCACGGTTGCAGCAGCTGGCGTTGGCGAACCGCAGCCGCAGCGTGGCCGTCCCGGCTGCGCCCGGCACGCTCCACTGCAGATATCCGCCGGAGACGTTGTCGTAGTCGACGAAGCCCGAGCCGCTGAAGCCGTTGTGGTCGTTGGCGGTGCGGGCCTGGGACCGGCTCGCCGACTCGGCCTCGAAACGCGCGGTGCGCGGCGGTGCGGGCGGCGGGGCCACCGGTGACGGCGAGGCGGCCGCCGACGGCGACGTGCCCTCGGCCGACGGGGCCGGCGAGGCCGCCGCCGACGTGCTCGTCGAGGGCCGGGCGGCGGGCGTACGCGGCACCGGGCTGTTCGCCACCGGGGCGTCCGGGTAGACCGGCGCGGCGATGGGCTCGGCGCTCGGCTCGGGGTCCCACGGCAGCGCGTCGTTCCAGGTCGCCGGCCGGTGGATGGTGGTGAGGATGAGCAGGATCAGCGCGGCGGTGAACACCGTGGTGGCCACCAGCGGCAGGCCGCGCAGCCGCTCCAGCATGGGAATACGGAGCCGCCGGCGGCCCTCGTACCCGAAATCGTCCTCCACCGCCGAAGCCCGCCGTCTCTCGTCTGCCGCCTGTCACGGTTACGAGCGAGAAACGTAGTGGGCGCGTGCCGGTCGCGCACCGGCCGCTCGGTCAGCAAATCCGGAGCCGACGGTCACCCCGGGCCACCGGTGCGGCGGCCGGGCCAGTCCATATCGATCGCCGCCGTGCGGGAACCGGCGCGGGTCGCGGCGACTCGACCGGGCATGACGACGAGACGTGACGTGCTGACCCTGCTCGGTGTGGGTGCGGCGGCCGCCCTGACCGGATGCCGTGCCGATACGCCGGCCGTGCCCACGGCCGCGCCGGACCTGGTGCTGGTGCGGGGCGATAGCGGACTGACCGTGCTGCGACCGTCCGGAATGGAGCAGCTGGGAGCCGGTCTGGCCACCCCGGACGGCAGCACCGTGTACGCCGCCGCCCCCGCGGGCGTGCACACCGAGCTGACCGCGATCGAGACCCGGACCGGGCGGCGCACCGCGGGGCCGCGGTTGGCCGGGGCGTGGGTGCCGCGGGTCGCCTCGGCGGACGGGCGGCTGGTGGCGCTGGCCGCGCCCGGCGCCGGCGAGGTCACCCACGTGCCGTCGGGCCGGGCGCGCACCCCGCTGGTGGTCGCGGACACGGCCCGCGAGGTGGCGCGCCTGGAACTGGCCGGCAACATCGTGCCCGACGCGTTCACGGCCGGCGGCGAGGGCCTGTTCGTGCTGGACTGGCTGCCCGCGACCGCGCCGGACCGGTACCGGGTGCGCCAGGTCGAGGTGGCCACCGGCCGGAGTTCGGCGCTACTGACTCGGGTGAAGACCGCGGTGCCGCCGGGGGCCGAGGAGGAGATGAGCGGCGAGGGCCGGATGGCGGTGTACGCGCCGAACCGGCAGGTCCTGTACACCCTCTACACGCACCAGCCGGACCACCGGCACACCCGTGACCTGATCGCGGGCCGCCCCGGCAACGTGCACGCCTTCGTGCACACGCTGCACCTGGCCGAGCAGTGGGCGTACTGCGTCGACCTGCCCGCGCCGTTCGGGGAGGGCCCGGGAGCCGGCCACGCCCTGGCGATCAACCCGGAGGGCTCCGAGTTCTACGTCGTCGACGTGACCAGCGGGCGGTTCGCGGTCGTCGACACGCGGGAGCTGGCCATCCGGGAGACCGTCGACGGCCCGAAGGGGACCGGCACGGCGTACGCCGCGGCGACGTTCCGCCAGGTGCTCGTGGCGGTCGGCAGCTCGGTGCATGTGCTGCCCCGCGACGCCGCGCCGGTCTGGCGCAGCTGGGACGCCGGGGCACCGGTGCGCGGCCTGGCTGCGAGCCCCGACGGCAAGCGGGTGTACGCCGCCCTGCCCGACACCGTGGCCTGGTTCGACGCCGAGACCGGGCAGCGCCTCGGCGCGCTGGCCGTTCCCGGCGTCAGCGCCCTGGATCGGGTTCTCTGACCGGAGGTCTCGGTGCTCCGGCGCCGGCTTTGCGATCAGCCGATTCGCCGGCCGGCCGGGGCGCGGCGTCGTCCGGGCCTGAGGGTGTGCTGCCGTGACCCGGCCCCACGCCGTGGCGTGGCTGCCGCGCCCGGCCGAACGGGGCGATCCCGGCGGCGACCAGCGCCAGCAGCCACGCCGGGGCCAGCAGCGCGGTCAGCCCGGCGTACCAGGGCAGCCGCCAGGTCCACGACGGGCCGGTGGCGGCGGTGACGTCGCCGCCGGTCCACGGCCGCGCGGCCAGCGACCAGGCCAGGAACGCGTCGCCGACGGGCAGCGCGCCGCCCAGGTAGCGCCGCTCGCCGTCCCACTGCACGGCGAGCCCGGCGGCCTCGGCCAGGCCGGTGAGCGCGGCCGCCGCCGCGCGGTCGCCGTAGACGACGGCACCGCCGAGCGCGACCGCGCTCGCCGACGTGCTCAGCCCCCGGATCAGCGGCCCGGAGTCGACGTCGCCGGCCAGGTCCACGCCCTGCGGATGCTCCCGCACGCCGGGCGCGCCCGGCACGGTCGAGGCGAAGCGCTCCCGGAAGACCGCCCAGTCGCGTGCGCCGATCGCCGGGTCCACCTCGCGCAGGAAGCGCAGCACCATCACCTGCGAGGTGGCGCGGGCGCCGCTGGTCGGCTGCCCGGTCGACGGGTCCACGGTGTGCGGCAGCAGCCCGGTAGCGGGGTCGCGGCGGGTGTCCGCGGCGGCCAGCCAGTCGCGGACCAGGCCCGCGCGGTCGGTGCCGGTCAGCGTGCCCGCCAGCCGCACCGCGGCGATGCCGACGGCGCTGTCACAGGGCCAGGCCTGCCCCGGGTACGCGGTGAGGAACGGCGACCCGGTCGCGCCGAGCTGCCGCCGGAACGCCCCGGCCAGCGCTTCGGCATCGGCGGCCAGCCGTTCCCGCTCGGGCGCGCCCGGCCCGGCGAGCGCGACGACGCCGCCCCGCAGCCAGGTCGCCCAGCCCCGATAGAACACGCCGTACGCCGGTTCGAGGGAGGGGTCGAAGACCGCGCGGCCCTCGTCGGAGTCCACGTGCGACAGCGCCCAGCGCGCCTCGGCCAGCGCCCGGTCCTTCAGCTGCGCACTGCGTGCGCCGACGTCGAGCCAGGTCAGGCCGTAGAGCGTGTAGCTGAAGAACCAGCCCTCGGGGAACAGCTGCTGCATCCGCACGGCGCTGCCGCCGTCGAGCGCCGCGCGCTGGAAGGCCAGCCGCGGCAGCGCATCCGCGACGATCTCCGCGTCGGTGCGCGCCAGCGGGCTCGACGTGTGCAGCCGCGACACCTCGATCACCGCGAGGCTGGTGAACACCAGCACGAGCAACACCGTCAACGACCGCACCAGCCTGCGCATCGGGAGATCGTAGACGGGCTTGCATGCGTAGCGTCGTCCCGCAGGCCTACTATCAGCCGGTGACCCAGGGTGTGGAACCAGTGGACCTGTTGCGGCTCATCGGATCCGCGGCGCACGACTACGACAGCATGGACGCGCTGGAGCAGGTGCTGCTGCCCGCCGACGGCCTGCATCCGCTGGCCGCGCAGCTGGTCGCGCCGATCCTGGCGTTCGCCGCGGACCCCAAGACGCGGCTGCCCGATCAGCTGCTGATGCTGGTCGGCGAGCTGGCCGCGCATCCGGACGGCGAGCCGGTGCGCCAGGCACTGCGCGCCTTCACCGTGACGCTGCGTAACCTGTCCGATCTCGACGACCACAGTGTCGTGGAGGAGTCCACCGCCCTGCTCGGCTGGTGCGGCCCCGATCCGCGGCTGTCCGCGGTGCTGCTGACCAGGGCGCGGGAGTACGCCGACGACTACCGCCGGGTCACCCCGCTGGTGGCCGCCGCCCAGCTCGATCCGGCCGCCGCCGCGGGCTGGCTGCCGGAGTTCCTCGACCCGTCCCGCTCGTCCACGGTCCGGGTCGCGGCCGTGCTGGCGATGCGGGAGGCCGGGCTCGCACCCACGGCGCAGGCGGGCGCGGCGCTGGCCGCGGGCTGGTCCGCCGACCCGGACGCGCTGCGCTGGACCACCCGCCGCGGCAAGCTGGCCGACCTGGTCGAGTACGCCGCCGGCGGCGACGCCCGCCGGGATGCCGAGCTGCTCGCCGCGATCGCGCGAGACGGGCAGGCGCAGGCCCGCCGGGACGTCGCGCAGACACTGGCCGACCGGGCCGCGCGGCAGGAGCTGCCGGTGGAGTCGCAGGCCCTGCTCTGCTCGTTCCTGGACGACCCCGAGGAGCGGGTGCGCCGGTGCGCGTACCGCGCGGTGGTCGCCGACGACACGCTCACCCGCCGCCAGGCCGACTGGCTCGCCGACGCGGTGGCCCGCGGGGCCCGGATGCGCCGCTCGGCGCTGGACGCGCTGATCCGCGTCGGCGACCCGCGCTGGCGCGAGCACGCCGAGGCCGCGCTGCGCGAGGGCTGGACGCCGCCCCGGCTGCCCGGCGCGCTGGCCGGCCTGCCCGCGCCGGACGAGTCGCTGCGGGAGGCGATACTCGGCCGCGTGGTGGACCTGGCGACCACGATCGATGTGAATCGCTCACCCAAGACCACGGCCAAGGAGCAGCGCGAACTGGTGGGGCTGCTGCGGGTGCTCGGCGACGCACCGGACCCGGTGGTCGGCGTGCTCGCCCGGCACCTGGCCCAGATGACCTGGCCGGCGCGGCTGTGGGTGGCCGAGTTCCTGGCCGAGGCGGGCCGCGGCAACCCCGAGGTGATCGAGGCGATCGGTGCGATGGCCAACGGCGAGGTGATCTACCTGCGCCTGCTGTGGCTGGCCGGGGGCGACGACGCCCCGCTGCGGGCCGCGATCGCGGTCGCCCCGCGCCGGGACGTGCTGGCGGCGGTCGCCGCTGCCGAGGTGTTCGGCGACGCCGACCCTGACGTCGCGGCCCGGCTGCGCGAGATCCGCGACGGCGACGCCGACCTCAAGGACCGGTTCGCGGCCGCGGGCGCGCTGTGGGAGCTGACCGGCGAACCGGCGGAGGCCGCGGCGACGGTCCGGGAGGCGCTGGACGCGCCGTGGCTGCGTACCCGGCAGCGGGCTCGGGAACTGGCCGACCAGCTCGGACTTGAGCAGGCCTGACCGGGAAAGCGCTCCATAGCACAGTTGCCGCCGTGTGGCGTCCACTGAGGAGACATATGCATCTCGATTGTCGACGAATGGTTGCGATCTCGTAACGGGCGTTATGGTGCCGGTTCGGAAGAGCGCCATGTCGACGTCGCCAGCGCGCCCAGTGATCGGTCGAGCCACGGGAGTGCCCGGCGATGGACCAGCGCGACCAGGAAAACTATGCGGCCCAGGCGCTCGCCGTCTTCGAGGGATACGGCTCGGCGGAGGCGATCGTGCACGGCGCGCGGCGGCTGACGTACGCCGACCTGGCCGCCGGGATCAGGGACATGGCCGCGACGCTGTACGACAACGGCGTGCGCTCCTCCTCGGCGGTCGGCATCCTGGCCGGCAACCCGCCCGAGTCGATCCAGGTGCAGTTCGCCCTGCACCTGCTGGGCTGCCGGTCGGTGTGGCTGGCCCCGAACGCGCCCCCGCAGTTGTGCGCCGACTACCTGTCCCTGGCCGACGTCGACGCGTTCGCCTACGACGCGCGCACCCACGCCACGCTGGGCGAGCAGCTCGCGCAGGGGGCCGGGGACCTGACGGTGTTCTGTTTCGGCGCGGGCGCGGGCATCGACCTGGCCGCGCCGCGGCGCTCCGGCGCGGCACAGCTCGGGCTGCCGCACTCGGTGCGCGAGCCGCAGTCGCTGTTCCAGACCGGCGGCACCACCGGGCGGCCGAAGCTGGTGCACCACCGGCACGCCTTCTTCAAGGCGGTGCAGGCGGTCGCGGCCAGCTACCAGGTCACCGACGGCCGCCCGCTGCGGCACCTGGCGGTGGCCGGGTTCTGGCACTCCAGCCAGCAGGTCGCCGCCATGATCACCCTGTTCACCGGCGGGGTGCTGGTGCTGCACGACCGCTTCACCGCCGAGGACTTCCTGGCCACCGTGGAGCAGGAGCGCATCACCAGCGCGGTGCTGCCGCCGCCGATGCTCTACCAGGTGCTCGACCACCCGCGGCTGGCCAAGACGGACACGAGCAGCCTGGTCACGCTGTCCTGCGCGGGCAGCGCCGCCGCCCCGACCCGCCTGGCCGAAGCCGTGGCGCGCTTCGGTCCGGTGCTGCGCCCGGTGTACGGCATGAGCGAGGCCACCTTCATCGCCGCGTATCCGAACCTCGAACCGGACCCGGTGCACCCGGAGCGGCTCGGCTCGTGCGGGCGGCCGTATCCCGGGGTGCGGGTCGAGATCCGGGACGGCCACGGCACGGTCGTCGGGCCCGGGGAGATCGGCGAGGTGTGGGTGTCCGCCGCGCTGATGACCTCCGGCTACTGGGGCCAGGCCGAACTCACCAGCCGCACCATCGTGGACGGCTGGCTGCGCACCGGCGACCTGGGCCGGGTCGACGCCGACGGTTACCTGTTCCTGGTCGACCGGCTCAAGGACATGATCGTCACCGGCGCGACCTCGACCAACGTGTACTCCCGCACGGTCGAGGACGCCCTGCTGCGTCACCCGCAGGTGCGCGCCGCCGCGGTGATCGGCGTGCCGCATCAGAGCATGGGCGAGGCGGTCTACGCCTTCGTCGTGCCCGCCCCCGACGCCGAGATCACCGCCGCCGAGCTGCGCGAATGGGCCGTCACCGAACTCAACGAACTCTGGGCCCCCTACGCCGTCGAGTTCCTCCGCGACCTCCCCCTCACCGACGTCGGCAAGGTCGACAAAAAAGCCCTCCGCGCCCGCCGCGTCGCCCCCACCACCGCCTGAAGGAAGGGCACCTTCCCATCGCCATACGTAGAAGAAGGTGCCCTTCCCAACCTCCACCCCCGGAGCGGGCCACGCCGAGCCGCGCCGAGCCGCCGAGCCGCCGAGCCGCGCCGAGCCGAGCCCAGCCGCCGAGGCGGGCGGGCCGGGTCAGGGGAGGGCGGACTCGATGACGTCGGCGGCCAGCGGGGCACCACCGTAGGTGCCCAGGTCGGCTTGGAGGCGCGTGAGCGCGTCGCGTACACCCTGGTCGGTGGTCAGGGTTTCGACGGCGCTGCGCAGCTCGGCCGCGGTCGGCGCGGCCGGGTCCAGCGGGCGGCCGACCCCGAGTTCAGCCACGCGCAAAGCGTTGACCTCCTGCTCGGGGGTCTGCGGCACGGTCAGCATGGGCACCCCGGCGCGGATCGCCTCCAGGATGCCGCCCATGCCCGCGTGCGTGACGAACACGGCCGCGTGCGCCAGCACGTCGAGCTGCGGAACGCTCGCCGCCACGGTCACGTTGCCGGGCACCGGCCCGAGTTCGGCGGGATCGGTGCGCTCGCCCACCGCCAGCACGACCTGCCACGGGCTGTCCCCGAACGCCGCCACGCAGGTGCGGTAGAAGCCGGGCAGGCGGTTGTAGACGGTGCCGAGCGAGACCAGCACGACCGGCCGCCTGGGATCGGGCGGCGTCCACCGCGCCTGGAACGGCCGCGGACCGGTGCACGGCCCGGTGAAATGGTGGCGCTCGCCGAACGTCTCCGCCCGGAACTGCATGAACCGGGGATAGAGCAGCAGCTGTGCCAGGGGCTGGAAGGCCCGCACCGCGTCCGGGTCGATGCCCTGCTCGGCAACGTACGTGTCGAGCTGCACCTGGTGTTCGGGCAGGCCGGGCCGCGGCGTGACGGTCAGCCCCAGGTGACGGGCGATGGACCAGTGCTCGTTGGCGGCCTGGAAGCTCTGGAACTGCACCGCGGGCAGGCCGTCCCGGACGGCGATGAGCCGCCCGGCGAGGCTCTGCATGCCGAACACCATCAGGTCGGGACGGTCGTCCCGGAAGTACGGCGCGAGCTGCGGCAGGGTGGCGCGGGCCTCGCCGAGGAAACCCTCGCGCACGGTCGTGATGTAGTCGGCGCGCTCGGGCCGTCGCAGGTCGCGGTCGCTCTCGGCGGGCAGGCCGGAGGTGTACGGCACCACCAGCGCCCCCGTCGCCGCCACCGCCTCGGCGCGGGCCGTCACGGTCGCGTAACTAACCCGGTGGCCGCGCCGGACCAGCTCCGCCACGATCGGCAGGGTCGGATAGACCTCGCCGACCGTGGGCGCGTTGACGAAAGCGATGTGTCGACCCATCCGCACAGCGTCGGGGCGCCGGCGGCCCCGCTCAAGCCACCATCGGACCGTCTACTGTGGCGTAACGGTCGATGGACGTCGATCAGATCCGGCGGCCGAGGTAGGTCACCGGCCCCGCGTCGGGCACGTCGATGTCGTGCAGGCCGGTCCGGCGGTAGAAGGCGAGCGCGGCGGTGTTCGCGGTGGCGACGCCGAGGTGCAAGGCGGGCACGCCGGCTTCCTGCAGGGCGATGACGAGGCGGCCCAGCAGGGCCCGGCCGTGGCCCTGCCGCCGGTGTTCGGGCAGCATGCCCATGTGCAGGTGCGCCGGGTAGGGCGCGAGCGCGGGCACGAGCATGTGCTCGGGGGAGTGCAGCAGGCGGCGCAGGGCCTCGTCGCCGTCGCGGGGGTCGGTGCCGTCCGGCGCGGGGTAGCGGCCGCTGACCCTGGGCAGCCACTCGTCGCGGAAGCGGGCCGCGAAAGCGGCGGTGTCGCCGGTGGCGAGCACGTATCCGACCGCACGGTCGTCGGCGTCGGCGAGCACGAAGGCGAGCTGCGGCTCCAGGCGCGTGTAGGGCAGGGCGAAGATCTCCGGGAGGATGCCGGGGTCGCGGAAGTGGGGCCGGGCGTCTCCGCCGCGGTGGGCGGTGCGCAGGCAGATGTCGTGCACCGCGGCGTGGTCGATCGGTCGGTACGGACGAATGATCGTCATGCGTGGCAGGATACCTGGAAGCGCTCCCACGTGCGCGCCCGTCAAGCGCCGTCCCACCCGCCGGGCGGTCCGATGTAGCAGAGTGCAGATATGACCGCACGCCCCGAGGACTACGCGCCCGCGCTGGATCACGCCGTCGCCCATACCCTCGCCTGGCTGGCCTCGCTGCCCGACCGCCCGGTGCGGCCCCGCGCCGATGCCGACGGGCTGGCGGCCGTGTTCGGCGGCCCGCTGCCGGACGGCCCCACCGACGCCGCCGAGGTCGTCGACGAGCTCGCGCGCCGGGCCGAGCCCGGCCTGATGGCGATGCCGTCGGGCCGCTTCTTCGGCTGGGTCATCGGCGGCACGCTGCCCGCCGCCCTCGCTGCGGACTGGCTGGTCAGCGCCTGGGACCAGAACGCGACCTTGCGCTACGCCACCCCGGCCGTCGCCGCGATCGAGGAGGCCGCCGCGGCCTGGGTGCTCGACCTGCTGGGCCTGCCCGGACACGCCGACGTCGGCTTCGTCACCGGCGCGACGATGGCCAACTTCACCGGCCTGGCCGCCGGCCGCCAGCACGTGCTGGCCCAGTTCGGCTGGGACCTCGACACGCTCGGCCTGACCGGTGCGCCCCGGATACGCGTGCTCGCCGGGGCGGAACGCCACGCCACCCTCGACCAGGCACTGCGCTACCTCGGCCTCGGCGCGCCGACCCCGGTCCCCGCCGACGACCAGGGCCGTATCCGCCTCGACGCGCTCGCCGAGGAACTGGCCCGCGGCGCCGGGCCGACGATCCTGTGCCTGCAGGCAGGCAACATCCACTCCGGGGCGTACGACGACATCGGCGCGGCCTGCGCGCTCGCCCGGCAGCACGGCGCGTGGGTGCACGTGGACGGCGCGTTCGGCCTCTGGGCCGCCGCCGCCCCGGCCACCCGGCACCTGCTCACCGGGCACGAACTCGCCGACTCCTGGGCCACCGACGCGCACAAGACCCTCAACGTGCCCTACGACTGCGGCATCGTCGTGGTCGCGCACTCTGCCGCGCTGCGGGCCGCGATGGGCACCCAGGCCAGCTATCTGGTACGCGCCGAAGCCGGCCCCGCCGACCCGCAGGACAAGGTCCCCGAGCTGTCCCGCCGTGCGCGCAGCGTGCCGGTGTGGGCGGCGCTGCGCTCGCTCGGCCGCTCCGGCGTCGCCGACCTGGTGGAACGGCTCACCCGGCACGCCCGCGCGCTCGCCGACGGCATCGGCGCGATCGAGGGCGCGACGATCCGCAACGACGTCGTGTTCACGCAGGTCTGCGCCACGTTCGGCGACGACGCCCGGACCCGCGAGGTCACCGCCCGGCTGCTCGCCGACGGCACCGCCTGGATGTCCGGCTCCCGCTGGCAGGGCCGCGACGTGCTGCGGGTGTCGGTCAGCAACTGGTCCACCGACGACGCCGACGTGGCCGCCTCCGTCGCGGCGGTGCGCCGGGCCGCCGCCGGATGACCGCACCGCCTGGACACCCGAACACGCCCGCGCCGAGGGCCGGACTGCCCGACCGCGCCGGCGGGCATCGCCCGCGCGGTCCGCTGACCGGGCGCGAGGTGTGGTCGCTTGTGGGGCGTGGCCGGGTCCGTGTGCGGCCTAGACTGAGGAAATGGCGATTCTGGGCATCGACATCGGCGGCTCCGGCATCAAGGGCGCCCCGGTGGACGTCACCAACGGCACCCTGGTCGAGGAGCGGTTCCGGGTGGAGACGCCGCAACCGTCCGACGTGACCAGCGTGGTGGCCGCGGTCGCCCAGGTGGCGGCCCACTTCGACGCGACCGAGCGGATCGGGGTCACCTTCCCCGGCGTGGTCCTGCACGGGGTGACCCGTACGGCCGCGAACGTCGACAAGTCCTGGCTCGGCGCGCCCGCCCGTGACCTGTTCAGCCAGGCTGTCGGCGTGCCGGTGACCGTGCTCAACGACGCCGACGCGGCCGGCGTGGCCGAGATGACCTTCGGCGCGGGCCGGGGCCGCAAGGGCGTCACCATCATGCTCACGCTGGGCACCGGCATCGGCAGCGCGGTCTTCATCGACGACCGGCTCGTGCCCAACACCGAGTTCGGGCACCTGAAGATCAAGGGTGAGGACGCCGAGGAGCGGGCGTCGGCGCACGCGCGCGAGGTGGACAAGCTCGGCTGGGCCAAGTGGGCCAAGCACGTCGAGGAATACCTGCGCGAGATGGAGAACCTGTTCAATCCCGACCTGTTCATCATCGGCGGCGGCATCAGCAAGAAGTCCGAGAAGTTCCTCCCGCTGATCGACATCCGCACGCCCACGGTTCCCGCGGTCCTGCTCAACGAGGCCGGCATCGTCGGCGCCGCGCTCGCCGCCACGGGAGCCGAGCCCGCCGGCGAGGCCTGACCGCGAATGCCCGCCGCGGCGGGCGCCGGCGGGGGATGATGGCCCGGGAGGGGGCGGTTGCGGATGCGGATCGGCAACACCGAGATCAGGCCGCTGGGCGGGGCGTGGGGCTGCCTGGCCATGATCGCCGTATCGATCCTGCTCTCGCTCTTCTGCACGATCGGGCTCAACCTGATCGCCCGGTGACCGAGGAGTCGCGATGGCGTTTTCCGATCGCATGACCCTACGCAACATGTACCTGTACCTGGTCTGCCTGATCACCCTGGTGATCTCGATCTTCGCCGCGGTGAACCTGGTCCGCAGCACGGTCGAGCTGCTCTACCCCGACCCGGGCTACTACGGTTACGTGCCGCGCTGCGCCGAGAGCAAGCCCGGCCAGGTCTGCACGCCCGCCGAGGAGGCGGCGTTCGCCGTGGAGCAGAAGCGCATCGAGAAGCTGACCCGGGACTCGCAGCGACGCCAGGCGGTGCTGAGCATCGTGGGATCGGCCACCACGCTGGCCATCGCGGTGCCGGTCTACATCTACCACTGGCGGCGTATCCAGGACGAACTCCCACCGCGCACCCCGGTCACCGGCGGCGAGCCGCCGCCACCGGCCTGACCCGAGCGCGGATCAGCGCAGGGTGAGCCAGAGCTGCTCGTGGCCGCGCAGCATGAGCTGGCGCGGGGTGCCGGGCTGTTCGGCGAGCCGGATGTCGGCGAACCGCTCCAGTAGCATGTCCAGCCCACGCCGCCCCTCCAGCCGGGCCAGCGCGGCGCCCAGGCAGTAGTGCGCCCCCGCGCCGAAGCTGAGGGTGGAGGTCTCGCCCCGGTCGGGGTCGAACACGTCCGGGTGGGCGAACCGGTCCGGGTCGCGGTTGGCGGCCGCCAGCAGCACCAGCACCCAGCAGCCGGCCGGGATCGGCACCCCGGCGACCTCGGTGTCCTCCGCCACGAAGCGCACCGAGAAGTGCGTGGGCACCTCGTGGCGCAGGATCTCCTCGACGAACCGCGGGGTCAGCGACCGGTCGGCGCGCAGCCGGGCCAGCTGGTCGGGCCGCTCCAGCAGCAGGGTCAGCCCGTTGCCGAGCAGGTGGGTGGTGGTGACGAAACCGGCGTTGAACACCACGATCAGGTTCGCGACCAGCTCCTCGTCGGACAGCTGCCCGCCGTCGGACTCCAGCGCCTGCACCAGCGCCGTGACCATGTCGTCGCGCGGGTCCACCCGCCGCCGCGCCGCCAGCTCGGCGAAGTACGGCGTGATCTCCTCGGCGGCGGTGTTCGCGGCGGCGACGTTGTCGGGTGTCGCGCCGCCCAGTTCCAGGATCGCGCCGAGGGCCAGGGCCCGGGGGCGGTACCAGGCCCGGTCGGCCTCGGGCACGCCGAGCAGCTCGCCCAGCACGTTGGCGGGCAGCGGGAAGGCGAACTCGCTCATGAAGTCGACCTTCGCGCCGCCCGCGGCCTGCTCGGCGAGGCGGTCGAGCAGGTCCGCGGTGAGCCGCTCGATCGCGGGGTCGAGTGCGTTGACCCGGCGCGGGGTGAACGCCTGGTTGAACATCTTGCGCATCCGGGTGTGCCGGGGCGCGTTGGTGAAGAACACCGAGTTCATGAACACGGCGTGCGCCCGGTTGCCCTCCCAGCTGGGCTTCGCGCCGAGCAGGGTCTCGTCCATCACCTTGAAGGTCGCCGAGTCGCGCAGCACCTGCATCGAGGCCTCGTACCCGTGCACGACGTAGCTGTACCGGTCGCCGGTCGCGACCTTGCAGACCGGGCCGAGGGCGTGCAGCCGCGCGTAGAACGGGTACGGATCGCGGCGCACCTCGTCGGTGTGCAGCGACGCCAGCGAGACCTCGGCGACCACGTCAGTCCTCGTCGGAGTCGTCGGCGAGGAGCAGGTCGAGCGGGATCGCCTTGGCCATCGCCTCGTTGCCCGCGTCGTTGGGGTGGATGTGGTCGCCGCTGTCCCACTCGGGCCGCAGCTTGGTCGGGTTGGCCGGGTCGCGCAGGGCGGCGTCGAAGTCGATGACCCCGTCGAAGTCGGTGCTGGTGCGGATGTACGAGTTCACCTGCAGCCGCACCGAGTCCAGGATCGGGGTGTACGCCACCACGCCCGGGGCGGACTCGAAGGCGTTCCAGGGGCTCAGCGTACAAACGATGATCTTCAAGCCGGACTGCCTGGCCACCGACGCCATCTGCTGGATGCGCGCGATGATGTTGTCGGCGGTGTCCTGGCTCAGCCAGACGTCGTTGATGCCCAGCGCCAGGATGACCGTGCGCACCCCGGTCTGCCCGAGCACGTCGAAGTGGAACCGGGACGCGCCGTTCATGCCCAGCTCGTTGACGCCGAGGTCGGCGCCGTTGAGGGTGAGCCGGTTACCGGACAGGCCCGCGTTGAGGATGCCCGGAGCCCTGCCGTCGGGGGCCTCCTGGACCAGCCGCGCGCCGAGGTAGTCGGTCCACCGGCGGTCGGCGTTGACGGTGGTCTTCAGCCCGTCGGTGATCGAGTCGCCGAGCACCACGATCGAGCCCTGCCCGCTGCGGTTGAGCACGTCGAGCCCGGCCAGGTAGTACCAGTTGTTGCGGGTCTCGGCGAGCTTCGCGCCGCTGGCCTCGCTCGCGTGGTCGCCCGTGCCGATGTAGGCGGTCTCCCGGGCGTACAGGTGCCAGGTGGCGGGGTTCGGCTTGGGCTGCGCCGGCACGTAGAGACTCACCGCGACGTCCTGCGACGCGGGGATCTCCATCGGCACGGGATCGCTCACCGCGCTGCCGCCGGACGGGATGGTGACCTGCTTCTGCCCGTTGAACGTGGCGTCGACGACCGAGCCGGGCTTCAGATCGCCGGGGCCGGCCTCGGGCCACGGCAGGGCGAGCGTGGCGCGGCCGATGGTCAGCGGCGCGGTGCCGTACCGGTTGGACAGCCGGATGCGGGCCTGCGTGCCGCCGACCGAGGTGTGCACGAACATCCGGATGGTCTGGTCGGAGAAGCCGTCCTTGGACTTGCCTGCCCCGGCCGGGGTCAGTGCCGCGGACCAGGAGCCGACCCAGGCCTCCGGCTCGGGGGCGACGGCCTGGCTGTTCGCGGTGGCGACCAGCAGGGTCGAGCCCACGGTCACCACGGTGACCAGGGCCATCAGGAATTGCCGTTGCCGGGGGCTGTTCATCGGGGTGGGGCTCCTCGGTCGCGGAGGGGTGTGTCGACCATCGGTCACCGGAACCCGGGCGTCGGCCGGCGCGCCGCGTGCGCGGCGTGCGCCGGGCTCCGTGGTGTCAGGTCGGCAGTCTAAGCCGATCGGAGCGCGCTTGGCACCATCGGAATCGATGGGCCGTCCGCTCAAGACGTCTGCATACGCAAATGTCCCGATTGGAAAATGATGAGTGTACGAATCGACGACCCTAGGTGGTGGATGATTCACCTCCACGGCGGTAACCTCCTGCGCGTAGGCCGCTGCCACACACCCGGAATCGGCCTGCCACCAGCGAATCCGCTGCCTTCTGACCAAACTGGGGTGACTCGACCGTGGGCGATCGATCGTACGATCCGGCAGACAACTACGCCGCCAAGGCATTGACGCTCTTCGCCGGATTCGGTGACGCCGAAGCGCTCGTCGCGGTCGACGGACGGCGCTACTCCTACGCCGAGGTGCGCGCCGAGGTGATCGCGATGGCCGGGGCGCTGTGGGCGCACGGCATCCGTCCCGGACAGGCGCTGGGCGTGCTCGCCCGCAACCCCGCCGAGTCGATCTTCCTGCAGCTGGCGGCCGGGCTGATGGGCTGCCGCACCGCCTGGATCGCCAACAACGCCCCGCCCCGTTTCCGGCGCGGCTTCCTCGACCTCGCCGAGGTCGACGCGTTCGTCTACGACGCCGGCAAGCTGCCCGAGATGGGCGCGGAACTGGCCGCACTGGCCGCGCCGCGTCCGGTGTTCTGCTTCGGGCCCGGCGGCAAGGGGCCCGACCTCACCGCCGGGACACCCGCGATCACGCTGCCGTTCGACCCGGCCGGTGTCACCCAGGAGCCGTCCTCGCTGTTCCAGACCGGCGGCACCACGGGCTCGCCGAAGCTGGTGCACCACGACCACGGCTTCTTCGCCGCGCTGCACGCCCTGTCGGAGTACTACCTGCACAGCGGCCAGCCCACCCTGCGGCACCTGCTGATCGCCGGCACCTGGCACGTCAGCGCGCAGACCGCGGTGTTCATGACGCTGTTCACCGGCGGCACCGCGTTCCTGCACGACGGTCTGGACTACCCGCTGTTCTACGACACCGTCGAGCGCGAGCGCATCAACAGCACGCTGCTCGCCCCGCCGCTGCTCTCCGTCCTGCTGGACGACCCGAAGTCGGCCGGGGTCGACTTCAGCAGCCTGCACACGCTGACCGTGTCCGGCGCGGCGGCCTCGCCGAGCCGGCTCACCCAGGCCATCGAACGCTTCGGCCCGGTGCTGCGCATCGTGTACGGCATGAGCGAGTCCCCGTTCATCTCGGCGCTGCCCGGACTCGACCACGACCCGGCGCACCCCGAGCGGCTGTCCTCGTGCGGCATCCCGTACGGCGACGTGCGCGTCCAGATCCGCGACTCCGACGGTCAGGTGCTGCCGCCCGGCACCGTCGGCGAAGTGTGGGTCACCGGTTCGCTGCTGATGCGCGGCTACTGGGGCATGCCGGAGCTGACCGCGCAGACGCTGGTGGACGGGTGGCTGCGCACCGGCGACGTGGGCCGGCTGGACGACGACGGCTACCTGTACCTGCTGGACCGCGTCAAGGACATGATCGTGACCGGGCTGAGCAGCACCAACGTCTTCTGCCGCCCGGTCGAGGACGCGCTGGCCGCCCACCCCGAGGTGCAGGCCGCGGCGGTCATCGGCGTCCCGCACGAGCTGGAGGGCGAGGCGGTGTACGCGTACGTCGTGCGTACGCCCGACGGCACCGTCACCGGGGCGGAGCTGATCCGGCTCGCCACCGCCGAACTCAACGCGATGTGGGCCCCGCAGCAGGTCGAGTTCATCGAGGCGTTCCCGCTGACCGAGTTCGGCAAGGTCGACAAGAAGGCGCTGCGGGAGCGGTACGCCGCCCGCACCGGTTCTGGAGGACAGTGATGACGATCCACGCCGCACCCGTGGTCGGTGACCCGGCACCGGAGCAGGCCGAGCAGGCCGCGGCGCTGCCGGTGCTGGCCGCCGCGGCGGTGTCGACACTGGCCACCCGGATGTCGCTGCTGGTGGTGCCGTGGCTGCTGCTGACCGGGGACGCCGCCTGGCAGACGGTCGGGCAGGTCTCGGCGGCCCAGGTGCTGGCCTATCTGCTGGCCGGGCCGCTGGGGGTGGCGCTGGCCGACCGGCTGCGCCCGGTCCGCCTGGCGGTGACGGCCGACCTGCTCAGCGCGCCCGCGCTGGCAGGGGTCGCGTACTTCGCGCTGCCCGACTCGGCGCTGGCCGCGAAGTCGGATCTACTCGGTGCGGTCGGGCTGGGGGTGCTGGCGGCCCTGGCCGGCGCGCTGCGGTCGATCGGCGACCGGGCCAGGGACGCGGTACGCCGCGACGCCGCCGACGACGGTGCGCGGCCGCCCGGATCCGGCCTGGTCCGCACACTGCAGGTGCTCGTGGTGCTGGCCGGGGGAGCGGCGGCCGGAGTGCTGGCGGTGCGCCTCGGCCTCGCCGGGGTGCTGTGGCTGGACGCGGTGCTGTGCCTGCTCGGCGCGGCGATGCTGGTGCAGGCGGTCACCGTGCGGCCGCGTCCCGAGGCCGCGACGCCGCAGTCCGAAGTGCTCAGCGGCGAGGTGCTGCCCGCCGAATCAGGCTCGGCTCCCGCTGTGGACGACCTGCGTGAGGCCCATCCGGCCCGGTCCGAGGACGATGCCTCGACGGAGGCCGCGGAGTCCACCGTCGCCGCCGCGACCCAGGTTCCGAGCGATCCGCCGCTCAACGGCAGGGTCACGGCCACCACTGCGGAATCAGCGGGCGACGGTCCGGCTGCACGTGGGCGGCACGCCGCGGAGGAACCCGGTCCGGCGGGTGACGGGCGGCAGGCGCTGCCGATCGCCCGTACCCAGGCCCGTGACCTGCGGCGTAGTGCGATGGCGGAGTTGCGGGCCGACGGGCTGGTGCGCCGCCTGGCGGCGGTGCTGTTCGTGACGAACCTGCTGGTGCAGGCCGGTGCGGTGCTGTTGGTGGCGGCCTGGGTGGAGCACGTGCTGGGGGAGCCGGACCTGCTCGGTCTGGTCGGCGGGGCGTTCGCGCTCGGCGCGGTCACCGGGTCGGTCGTGCTGACCGGGCTGACCCGGGTGCCGTCCCGGCACCTGCTGCTCGCGCTGGCCTTCCTCGCCGGGAGCGGGGCGGCCGCGGTCGTCGGCGGGCTGCCGCCGGTGCAGCTGATCGTCGCGGTGGTGGCCGCCGTGTGCGGGGCGACCATGTCATCGGTGACGCCGCCGCTGGGCATGCTGCTGTCGCAGCGGGTGCCGGTGCCGGTGCGCAGCCGGGTCGGCGCGTTCGCCGCCGGGGTGGCCTACCTGGGCGTGCCGCTCGGCACGGCCGCCGCGGCGTGGGCGCTGCCCCGGTTGGAGCTGCGCTGGGCGCTGGCCGCTGCGGCCGGGGCCTACCTGGTGGCGCTGCTCGCGCCGGTGTTCGCGTACCGCACCTGGCGGCAGCTCAGCGCCGGTGCGCCGGCCGTGCTCACCGGTGCGGCCAAGCTGCCCGCCCGCCTGTCCGTGACGTTGGCGTACGCCAACGGCCAGTGGCTGGTGGAGGTGCGCAAGGGCCGCGCGCTGCTGGGCTCGCGGCACCTGGTGAAGAGCGCCGAGGCGCTGAACATGCTGGCCCTGCTGGACGTCCCGGGCGTACGCCGCAGCGTCGAGGAGGCGCTCACCGTCGACCAGACCGAGGCCACCCGGCAGGCCGAGCGCATGCGCAGCGAGCTGGCCGAGCTGGAGGCGAAGCTGGCCGGACTGTCGGAGATGGCCGAGCTGAGCGAGGTCCGGCTGCCGGTGCAGCAGACGCCGAACAGCAAGGCGGCCAGCCATGGCTGACGGGTACGCCGCCATGCCGGAGGCGGCCGACCCGTACTGCCTGCGCCCCGGCGAGGCGGGCGCGCTGCTGGCCGGGCACCCGTGGAAACGCTTCGTGGTGCTGGGCGACAGCGTCGCCTCGGGGGTGGGCGACCCGGTGCCCGGATACGTGGAGCAGGCCTGGTGCGACCGCATCCGCAGCGAGCTGGCCGAGCAGCAGCCCGACCTGAGCTACCGCAACCTGGGTGTGCGCGAACTGCGCGCGGCGGAGATCCGTGAGCAGCAGCTGGACCGCGCGCTGGAGTTCGCGCCGGACCTGGCGCTGATCTCGGCGGGCGGCAACGACGCGATGCGGCGCTCGTACCAGCCGGACGCGGTGGACGCGGAGCTGGCCGCGATGATCACCGCGCTGCGCGCGGCGGGCGCGGACGTCATCACCGTCGGCATGTTCGACGTCTCCTTCGCCCCGTCGTTTCCCGAGCCGGTGAAGCAGCAGGTGGGGGAGCGGATGCGGATGCTGTCGGCGCGCACCGCGGCGCTCGCGGCCCGGCTCGGCGCGATCCACGTCAACTGCACCGGCCACCCCGCCGAGCGCGACCCGGCCAGCTACAGCGCCGACGGCGTACACGGCAACCTGCGCAGCCACAGCATCTGCGCCGCCCTCACCGTCCGCCGCCTAGGCCTCCACCTGGGCCGCCCTACCCCCTGACCCCCACCTCCCTGCCGCAACTCTTAAAGAGTCACGCCATCAGCCACGCTCCATGGCCGCGACTCTTCAAGAGTTGCGCGAGGGGGCGGGCGGGACGGGGTGGGTGGTCAGAGGTAGTCGGCGGTGGTGCGGACGCGGCCGAAGCGGGGGAAGGTGCGGCGCACGGCCATCTCGTGTTCGTCGGTGGCCAGGCCGGACATGGCATCCTCGACGAATTCGAGGTCGTAGCCGAGGTCGCTCGCGGCGCGGGCGGTGGACTCGACGCCCATGGTGGTGACCAGGCCCGCGAGCACGAGGGTGGTCACGCCCAGCTGCCGCAGCCGCTCGTGCAGGTCGGTGCCGTGGAACGCGCCGATGGTGCGCTTGACCACCAGCACGTCGCCGGGCTGCGCCAGGCCCTCCACCAGGTCGCTGCCGGGCGGCTGGGTGGGCACGTTCGGCCGGTCGACGCGCACTAGCACCACCGGGCGGTCCGCCGCCCGGAACGCGGTCGCCAGCTGGGTGCACCGCCGCAGCACGTCGTCGCCGGAGTGCGGCTCCACGGGCAGCGCCACGATGCGGGGCATCAGGTCGATCAGTACGAGAGCCGTCGCCATGAAATCGATCTTACTCCGTCGAGCGCTGCCTCGATCATCTGCCGCGGCCGGACGTTCCCTGCGCCGTCGAGGTTGCACGCTCGGCGTTGTTGGCACATATATTTAGCAAGCTAAATATTGAAGATTCTTGCAAGGTTTGGCATCGTGTTCCACGACTGAGCGCCTCATCCGGGCAACTCGGTCACCTCCGGCATGTCACCACATGCCACAACCCCGAGGAGGAACCCATGCTCCACACGAGCTCCACGACCCGGCGCACGGCCGTACGCGCGGCCGCCGCCGCCCTGCTCGCCGCGGGTCTGCTGGTCCCGGCGACGGCCCAGGCCGCCCCGGCCACCGAGCCCGTTCTGACCGTCGACGCGGCAACCGCTCTTGCGGCCCAGATCGACTCGGCCGGCGTCTACCAGGACAACGCCGGCAAGATCGTCGTCACGGTCACCGACGAGGCCGCCGCCACCCGGGTCCGCGCCGCAGGCGGTGTCGCCCGCCTCGTCACCCGCAGCGCCGCACAGCTCAGCGGCGCGACCGCCGAACTCGACCGGCTCGCCCGCATCTCCGGCACCTCCTGGTACACCGACCCGATCAGCAACCAGGTCGTGGTCACCGCCGACAGCACCGTCACCGGGTCGAAGCTGGCCAAGCTGAAGGCCGTCACCGACCGCCTGGGCGACAGCGTCCGGGTGGAGACCGTGGCGGGCACGCTCAGCCCGACCATCTCCGGCGGCAACGCCATTTACGGCGGCGGCTCGCGCTGCTCGCTCGGCTTCAACGTGCGCAGCGCCAGCGGCGTGTACTACTTCCTCACCGCCGGCCACTGCACCAACCTGGCGTCGAGCTGGTACGCCAACTCGGCGCGCACCCAGCTGATCGGTACCCGTGTGGGCAGCAGCTTCCCCGGCAACGACTACGGCATCGTGCGCTACGACAGCACGATCTCCCACCCGGGCGACGTCTACCTGTACAACGGCAGCTACCAGGACATCACCAGCGCCGCCAACGCCGTGGTCAACCAGACCGTGTACCGCAGCGGCAGCACCACCGGCCTGCGCAGCGGCCGCGTGCTCGGCACCGGCGCGACCGTCAACTACCCGCAGGGCACCGTCACCGGCCTGATCCGCACCAACGTGTGCGCCGAGGGCGGCGACAGCGGCGGCTCGCTGTTCGCGGGCACCGTCGCGCTCGGCCTGACCTCAGGCGGCAGCGGTAACTGCAGCACCGGTGGCACGACCTACTTCCAGCCGGTCACCGAGCCGCTCAGCGTCTACGGCGTGAGCGTCTACTGAGCACTCCTCCTCAGGTGAGGCAGCCGCCGGGGTTCCCCCCACCCGGCGGCTGCCGCCGTTCAGCGGCTGGACTTGTAGACCTCCTGCACGGCGGTGAGCAGCTGGTCCTGCTGGGGCTGGACGGCCAGGTCGAGTTCGCTCGCGAACGGCAGCACCGCGCCGTCGGGCCGGGTGACCCGCTTCGGCGGCACCGTCAGCCGCATCTCCTCGGCGGCGGTGGCCAGGATCTCCCCGGCGATGCCGCACATCCGGTTCGAGTCGTCGACGACGACCAGCCGCCCGGTCTTGTTCACCGACGCCGCCAGCCCCGCCCAGTCGAACGGGTACAGCGAGCGCGGGTCGAACACCTCCACCGAGATCTGGTCGGCGAGCTGCTCGGCGACGCCCAGCGCGGCCTGCACCAGGTGCCCGACCGCGACGACGGTCACGTCCGTGCCCTCGCGGTGCACCCGGCCGACGCCCAGCGGCACCGGCCCGAGCCCGTCCATGTCCACGTCGCCGCGCACCCCGAGCGAGCCTGCGGGCGCGAACAGCACCACCGGGTCGTCGTCGCGGATCGCCGTCAGGAACAGCCCGTACGCGTCCTCCGGCGTCGCCGGCACCACCGTCTTCACACCCACGTGGGCGAACAGCCCGTACGGGTGGTCGGAGTGCTGGCCGGCCCAGCCGCTGCGCGAGCCTGAACCGGGCACGAAGTAGGTCACCGGCACCTTCGCCTGCCCGCCGGTCATCAGCGAGAACTTGTGCGCCTGGTTGGCGATCTGCTCGAAGACCAGGAACAGCAGCGATGGGATCTGGAACTCGATGACCGGGCGCAGCCCCGCCAGCGCCGCGCCGGTCGCGAAGCTGGTGAACGCCTGCTCGGACAGCGGGGTGTCGACGACGCGGGCCGGGCCGTGCTTGGCCAGCAGGCCGGTGGTGACGTTGTTGACGGCCACGCCGATGTCCTCGCCGAGCACGCAGACGCTCTCGTCGCGCGCCATCTCGTCGGCCAGCGCCCGTTGCAGGGCCTTGAGGTAGGAGAGTCTCGCCATCACCGCACCGCCGTGTCGAGTAGTCCGATTCCGTTGCGCCCCCGCATGCCGGTGGCGTAGAGGTGGTCGAGCGCGCCCGCCGGGTCGGGCCGCGGGCTGTCCAGGGCGAACGCGACCGCCTCGGCCATCAGCGCCTCGACCTCGGCGTCGATCCCGGCCCGGGTCTGCTCGTCCAGGCGGGAGCCGTGCACGTCCAGGGGGTCGCGGGACCGGCCGGCCGCCACCTCCTCGTCGCTGCGGTAGCGCACCCGGGCCTTGTGCTCCCAGGTGTGGTGGGCGTCGAAGCGGTACGCGGTCGCCTCGATGAAGCTCGGGCCGCCCCCGGCACGGCCGCGGGCCACGGCGTCGCGGGCCGCGTCGAGCACCGCCGCCGCGTCGGCCCCGTCCACGCCGACCGCGGGGATGCCGAACGCCTCGGCCCGACCGGTGATGGACCCGGCGACCGAATTCTCCACCGTGAGGGTGGTGGCGTACCCGTTGTTCTCGCAGACGAACAGCACCGGCAGCCGCCACAGGGCGGCCAGGTTGAACGTCTCCAGCAGCACGCCCTGGCTGACCGCGCCGTCGCCGAAGAAGCTGACCGCGACCCGGTCGCTGCCCTCCTTGACCGCGGCCCAGGCCGCGCCGGTGGCGATGGCCCCGCCCGCGCCGACGATGCCGTTCGCGCCGTAGATGCCCTTGCCGAAGTCCGCGGCGTGCATCGAACCGCCCCGGCCCCGATTGAGGCCGGTGGCCCGGCCGGTCAGCTCGGCGAGCATGCGCACCGGGTCGGCGCCCTTGGCCAGCACGTGCCCGTGCCCGCGGTGGGTGCTGGTGATGACGTCATCGGCGCGCAGGGCCGCGCACACGCCCGCGGCGATGGCCTCCTGCCCGATGTACGGATGGATTCCGCCGACGATCTCCCCGGCGTGCACCAGCTCGATTGCCCGCTCCTCGAACCTGCGGATCAGCCGCATGGTCCGGTACAGGTTCTCCACGGCACTCATGCGACCCGCGCCTCCAGCACTCCCGCGCGGGCCGCGACGATCTCGAAGCCCGCCTTGCCCAGCAGTTCCCGGTACTCGTTCTCGGTGCGGTCGTGGCCCTCCAGGGTGACCAGCATGAGCAGGTCGACGAGCCCGGCCGCGGAGCGGCCCGCCGGGTCGGCCTCCTCGGGCAGGAACTCCTCCAGCACGATCACCCGCCCGTGCGGCGGCAGCGCCGCGTGCACCCGGCGCAGGATCGCGATCGCGTTGTCGTCATTCCAGTTGTGCAGCACCCGGGCCAGTGTGTAGACGTCGCCGCCGTCGGGCACCCCGTCGAAGAAGCTGCCCTCCACGCACGCCGAGCGCCCCGCGAGCCCGGCCTCGGCCAGCTTGGCGCGGGCGGCGGCGGCCGCGTCGGGCAGCTCCAGCAGCACGCCCTGCAGGTCCGGGTGCCGTTGCAGCAGCTCGACGAGCAGGCTGCCGTTGCCGCCGCCGACGTCGACGACGATGCGGGCGCCGCTCAGGTCGCAGGTGGCCAGCGCCTCCGGCGGGCGCTGGTCGCCCATGGACTCGTTGAACACCGCCGCGGCCTCGGGGTTGTCGCCGAGGTAGTCGTAGAACGGGCGGCCGTACACCGCCTCGAAGGCCGGGCGGCCGGTGCGCAGCGTGTGCATGATCTCGGCGAACGAGCGGAACACCTCGTCGCCCTGCATCAGCGCGTTCAGCCGCACCGAGCCGGGCACGTCGGCGCGCAGCAGTTCGGTGGTGGGGGTGAGCCCGTAGGTGTCGGGAGCGGGCCGCGTGAACAGGCCCATCAGCGCGAGCGCCCGCAGCAGCCGGCCGAGCGCGCGGGGGTCCGCGCAGCACCGGTGGGCCAGGTCGCCGACGTGCACCGGACCGTCCGCCATCAGGTCCGGCACGCCGAGCCGGACCAGCGCGTACACCCCCTGCGCGACCCAGCTTCCGGACAGGATGCCGAGGAGTTTCCGTCGGGCCAGTGCTTCGTTCATGGTGCTCTCCGAGCCGTGGTGAGGGTGCGCCGGGGCCTCGGCTCACAGGCGTGCGAGACGGCTTGTGAGCCAGGCTGCAGATGCCGAGACCGTGGCTCACAATCCGGCGGATCCGGTTGTGAGCCACGGTCGAAAAAAGAGAGGGTGCTCAGCCCGCCTGGATGGCGGAGTGGATGCCGGTCCACAGCTTCTGGCGGGCGGCCAGCGCCGCGTTGACCGTCTGCGCCGCCTGCGCCCACTTCTCGTCGTCGTCGCCGCACAGGTCGGTGACCATCTGCATGGCCATCGGGGTGTGGAACTCGCCGTCGACCTCGATGTGGCGGGCCAGGTAGTCGACGAACGTGTCGAGCTTGCCGCCCTCCTGGTTGACCTTGATGACCTGCTGGAACATGTCCGGGATCAGGTCCTCGCGGCCGAACGCGAACGCCGCCGCCTGGCAGTGGATCGGCAGCGTGTCGATGAAGCGGAAGGTGGTGCGCACGAAGTCCGCCGAGACCGGGTTGACGTTCGCCCCGGTGAGCGCCTGCTCCACGGTGCTGCCCTCGCCCAGCATCTTGATCAGGTGGTTGATCGCGGTGGTGTCCGCACCGGCCTGGTCCATGCCGCCGACGTACAGCTCGAAGTGGCTGATGAAGCCGCCCTGCAGCTCGTCGCTCTCCTCGACCAGCACGATGTCGTTGATCAGGCGCCGGCTGCCGGTCGGGCCGCTGGGGATCCACGGCACGGTGACGCTGGTCAGGTGGCGCTGCAGCGACTTCAGCAGGGACATGAAGTCCCACACCGCGAAGACGTGGTGCTCCATGAACGTGACGATGGCCTGGTGGTTGTCCAGCGCGGCGTACAGCGGGTGGGTGACGACGGCGTTGCGGGCCTCGCTCACCGCCTCTTCGAGCCGGGTGATGCCCGGATGCGTCTGGCCCCAGTCGTAACGCGACATTGCTCTCTCCTTGTCGATCGGGTGGTCGTTCAGTGCTGAGCCGAGGTCCAGAGCACCGGGCAGTAGTCGGGGTCGGCGTAGTCGGGGCGGCCGTCAGGGGTGCGGCGGACCAGCTCGTCGTGGTTGTAGCCGACGACGGTGCCGTCGCTGAGGGCGTACGGGCGGTACTGGTTCTCGCCGTCCTGCAGGTGGAGGGAGATCGCGCGGCGGGGACGGTCGCTGCGATTGCCCGCACTGCCGTGGTACGTGCGGCAGTGGTGGAAGCTCATGTGGCCCTTGGGGATGATCATCGGCACCTTGGTGACGGTGGTGCCGTTGAACTCCGCGTTGCGGGCCAGCAGGACCTCCAGGTCCTCCTTGTCACGCTCGGCGAAGTGCTTGGCGGTGGAGTCGTCGTTGCCGGTCTCCCGCCAGGCGTGGCTGCCGTCGACCATCGTGATGGTGCCCATCTCCTCGCCGCAGTCGTGGAAGGGGATGAACGCGGTGAGCATGCGCTCCGAGGTCGACGACGCCCAGTAGTGCCGGTCGAAGTGCCACGGCACGATGTTGGTCGGCTCCTCCGGGCGCGGCGGCTTGAAGATCAGCGTCGACTGGAAGATGCGGATCTCGTCGGCCTGGGCCAGCCGGGCCGCGACCGCGCCGATCAGCGGCTTGCGCAGCAGCTTGGCCAGGCCGTCGTGCTCGTAGTGCACGTAGTCGTTGTGCCGCTGCACGTCGCCGTGCTGCGGCTCCCAGTACGCCAGCCGGCGCGGGCGCAGCGGCAGGGAGCGGCTGCGCTCCCCGGCGTAGAAGCGCTCGCTGGCCTCGACCAGCTCGTCGACCTCCGCGTCGGTGAACAGCTTCTTTGTCAGGTACCAGCCATGCGCGGCGTAGAACGCGACGTCCTCGTCGGACGGGAGCAGTTCCAGCTCCTCGTCGGTCAGGTTGAACTGCTCAGCCATGGGGGTAGCTCCTCGCCTGGGTGTGGTGGGTGTTGTGGTGCACGGGGGTGTCCCGGTCTCAGGCGGCGGCCAGGCCGGCGGGGCGGGCGTCCGGCGCTGCCGCCTGTGCCGCCTCGGCGGGGCCCGCCAGCTCGCGCTCCTTGGCCTCGTACAGCGCCTTGATGTTGCTGCTGCCGAAGGTCAGCGCGCCGTGCCGCTCGATCAGCTCCAGGAACAGCGTCCGGCGCACGTGCATCGACTGCGTGAAGATCTGGTACAGCTCGCCGTAGTGGTCGGTGTCGACCAGCACCCCGAGCTGCCGCAGCTCCCCGATCGGCAGGTCGACGCTGCCCAGCCGCTTCTCCAGCGCGTCGAAGTAGGTCTGCGGCGTGCTGAGGAAGCCCACCCCACGCTCGGCGAACGTGCGCACCGCGGTGACGATGTCGTTGGTGCGGAACGCCACGTGCTGCACCCCCGCCCCGGCGTGCCAGGACAGGAAGTCGTCGATCTGCCCCGGGCGGCGCGACAGGTCCGGCTCGATCAGCGTGAAGGTGACCTGGCGGGACGGGCTCTGCACCACCT
The DNA here is from genome assembly GCF_042663325.1 of Catellatospora aurea. Taxonomy (NCBI): domain Bacteria; kingdom Bacillati; phylum Actinomycetota; class Actinomycetes; order Micromonosporales; family Micromonosporaceae; genus Catellatospora; species Catellatospora aurea. Next base: position 125,293 of record NZ_JBHTAC010000005.1, on the reverse strand, counting down.
TGGAGTCCATGCCCTGGCCGCCGACCTCGATGTACTCCTCGAAGATCTCGGCGAAGCCGAAGACGTCCTGGTAGTAGCGCGAGGTGGCGGCGATCTCCCCGGCCGGCACGCAGATGGCGAGGTGGTCGATGACCTGGAGCAGGTCGTCGGTGAACGACTGCTCGTCGGCGGTCATCTCGATGGTGGCGGGCAGGAACTCCCAGCGGGAGCCGTGCCGCTCGACCAGCCGGTGGGTGACGTCGCCGAAGCCGGAGACGCTCGCGGTCACGACGCGCCCGGCCGCGTTCTCGTGCACGGTGGGCGTCTCCAGGGCGGTCGCGCCCCGGCCGACCACGGTGTCGTACACGCCGGCGGCGTCGTCGGTCTCGAAGGCGATGACGGCGACGCCGTCGCCGTGGCGGCCGACGTACAGCGTGGCCGGGTGGTCGGCGACCAGGCCCGAGGTCAGCACGATGCGGATGTCGCCGTGCTGCAGCAGCAGCGAGCGCTGCCCGGCCAGGCCCGTCTGCGGCCCGCCCTGCCCGCAGATCCGGAACCCGAATGCCGTGCACAGATAGTAGGCCGTCTGGCGGGCGTCACCGACGTAGAACTCCAGGTGGTCGATGCCGAGAATGTTCATTTGCTACCTACCCCTTGGCGTACGATGTCCTGTTTTGCACTGACTGCTAGGACTCGCTCCGCGCCAGGTGGATGGGCGTGGAACGGGTCACGGACCGTGGCTCGCCCGGTGCCGCCGCTGTCGCGGCGCACGCCGAATGAACCCACCACGCTCCGATTGGCCGTCGTGCCCCTGTGACGTCCGTTGTTCGCGACCCATCCGCCGGAGCTGAGCGCTCCGGCGAGGGCCGTCTGACTGTCACGCTAGCCGGTGGTGCTGATGTCCCTCAATACCTAACTACGCAAATATTTAATTGCGACAGTATGTTGCGTACGGCAAACGATTCGGTGACACCTCACTCAGCAAAACGGCTGAGTCTCGTGGTGGGTCGACCCAGGACAAGGCTCACATTATGTCCGCCGAATCCGAATGAATTGGACAGTGCAAAACCGATGGGACTTTGCCGAGCCTTGCCGCGAATATGGTCGAGATCGCAGGCGGGATCGGGATCCTCAAGGTTCACCGTCGGCGGCAGCAGCCCGTGCCCGAGCGCCATCACCGTCGCCGCGGCCTCGATCACCCCGGACGCGCCGAGCATGTGCCCGGTGACGCCCTTGTTCGAGCTGACCGGCGGCATGGCGGCGGCGAACACCGTGTTGACCGCCAGCGACTCGGCCACGTCGCCCAGCTTGGTGCTGGTGGCGTGCGCGTTGAGGTAGCCGATGTCGGCCGGCGACAGCCCCGCGTCGGCCAGCGCCCGCCGCATGCATTCGGCCTGCCCGTCACCGTCAGGCCGCGGTGTGGTCGGGTGGTGGGCGTCGGTGGTCGCGCCCCAGCCGTGCAGCGTCGCGTACGCCGGGCGGCCCCGCGCGTCCGCGTCCGCGGTTCGCTCCAGCACGAACACCCCCGCCCCCTCGGCGAGCACCAGCCCGTTGCGCCTGGTGTCGAACGGGCGGCTGGCCGCGGTCGGATCCTCGGCCCAGCCCTTGGCCAGCGCCCGGGTGTTGCCGAAGGTGTCGGCCAGGGTGGGGAACAGCGGCGCCTCGCCGCAGCCGACCAGGACCACGTCCGCCTCGTCGTTACGCAGGATGCGCATGCCCTCGGCGATCGACTGCGCCCCGGCCGCGCAGGCCGTGCCGATGGAGGAGCTGTAGCCGCGCAGGCCGTACTTGATGGCGATGCGCGCGGTGGCCATGTTCGGCAGCATCCCCGGCAGCAGGTACGGGCTCACCCCGAGCCGGCCCTTCTGGGTGCGCGTGATGACCTGCGCCTCCAGCGTGGCCAGCCCGCCCGTGCCGGACACCACGGTCGCGGCCCGGTACGGGTCCACGTCGCGGCCCACCACCAGGTCGGCGTCGGCCACCGCCTGGGCCGCGGCGACCAGCGCGTGCACGATGTACCGGTCCAGCGTGCGGGCCTCCGGACCGGGCAGCACGCTGGCCGCCTCGATGTCCGGGCCCTTGCCCATCACCTCCAGCGACCCCTGCCCGGGGTGCCCCTCGGGGGTGACCACGATTCCGGACCGGCCGGTGCACAGCGCGTCGAAGATCCCGTCGAGGTCCTGCCCGACCGGGGTGACCAGCCCGATGCCCGTGACGACGATGTCAGGACGGTTGCGGCTCATCGCGACGCACCCGCCAGGGCGCGCTCGCGCAGCACCAGCTTGCGCACCTTGCCGGTGGCGCCGGTGGGGATGTCCTCGTCGTGCACCGCGTTGACGTCGCGCAGTGTCGGCGCGGCGTGCTCACCGAGCGCCGCGAGCACCGCGTCGCGGCGGTCCGCCCCGGCGTCGGCCCCGGCCTTGAGCACCAGCAGCACGTCGGTGACCACCTTGCCGTCCTCGCGCACCGCGACCACGGTGCAGTCGAGCACGTCGGGGCAGCTCGCCAGTATCTTCTCCTCGGTCAGCGAGGTGTGCAGCCACTGGCCGCCGTCCAGCACGACCGAGTCCACCGCCCGGTCCACGTGGTAGTAGTAGCCGTCCTCGTCGTAGTAGACGAGGTCGCCGGTCAGGTAGTAGCCCGACTGCCGGGTGCGGTACTCGGTGACCGAGTCGTTCCAGTACATCAGCTTCACCGTCGGCGACTTGAGGCCCAGGTGCCCGACCACGCCCGCGGCCACCGGCTCGCCGGCGTCGTCGAGCACCGCCACGTCGGCGAACACGTGCGGGCGGCCGATGCAGCGGTCGTAGCGCTCGGTGTCGACCCGGTGGGTGATGTGGAACGCGGAGTGGCCCATCTCGGTGGAGCCGATGCCGTCGATGAACATCGAGCCCTTCACCCGGGTCACACCCTCCCTGGTGACCGTGTTGTGGCTGCCCACCGCGACCAGCGGGCGGATGTGCGCCTCGTGCGCGCAGTCACCGGTGTTGAACCAGATCGCCACCGAGTCCACGTCCCGCTTGCTCAGGTCGTGGCGGGCCATGTCGGCCCAGGTCACCGCGAAGCCGAAGACGCCCGTCGGCCGGAACCGCTCGATCGCGTCGAGCACGTAGTCGCCCCGCTGCGAGGACAGGAACACCAGCTCGGCGCGGTTGCACAGGGCCTGGTTGATGGACAGGATGCCCGCGGTGTGCGCCGACGGCAGCGCGCAGACGACCCGCTCGGTGCCCTGCGCCCGCGGGCCGGACAGCCGGATCTTGCGGGTGGCCGCGAACAGCGTGGTGTGCGAGTGCACGATCGCCTTGGGCAGGCCGGTCGTGCCCGAGGAGTGCGTGATCGAGATCGGGTCGTCCGGGTGGTGCCGGTACGGCGGGGGAGCGGCCGCCGGGTCGGCCGAGCCCATCTCGGTGATGTCGCCGAGCAGGCGCGAGCCGAAGTCGCGGCCCTCCAGCAGCGCGGCGTGCCTCGGGTCGGTCAGCACCGCCTCGGCCCGCAGCCGCCGGATGTACTCGGCCGCGATCTCGCCGCTGAGGTTGCCGTTGAGCAGTGCCGGGATCGCCCCGATCCGGTTGAGCGCGAGGAACGACAGGATGACGTCGGCGGACGTGCTGGCGTACACCGCGACCGGGTCGCGCCAGCCGATGCCGCGCTGGTGCAGCCACGCGGCGCGGGCCGCGACCCGCTCGTCGAGCTGCCCCAGGGTGAGCGGCTCCCACGCCGGGTGGCCGTCGACGTCGACGTCGAAGGTCAGCCCCGGCCCGGCGGGGTCGGCCCCGTGCGCCAGCAGCCGGGTGATGACGTTGCCCGCGCCGAGGTCGGCGTCGGCGGCGAGGATCGCCCGCAGATTGGTTCCCATCGCTGCTACTCCTTCGGTCGGTTCACTGCGCTGTCACGCACGAGCACGGCCAGCGCGCGGTCGCGCTCGCCGTCGGTCAGGGCCTGCTCGGCCACCACGATCAGGGCCTCGTCGGCGTCGCCGTCGCGGATCAGCAGCGACGCCATGGCCAGGCCCTCGGCCAGGGACTCCGCGACGGGATCGGCGCCGCCGCCGGGGCTCAGCGAGACCACGGGCCCGCCCAGCTCCCACCGCGCCGCCACGTACCCGGCCACCGCGTTGGGCACGGCCTGGAAGAACAGCAGCGGCCCCAGCCGCCGCCCGCCGTCCACGGCCCGCGCCACCTCGGCCGCCGTCGCGGCGTCCCCGGTCGCCGAAGAGATGATCACCGCGGTACGCCGCCCGCGCTCGGCGGCGACCGGCGGCTGCCCGTACGCCCGGCTCAGGCACCGCCGCGCCGCCTCCGCCACCAGCGGACTGAACGACGACATCACGAACCCCGCCAACACCGGCGGCTCGACATCCCCACCGGACTCCGGCCACGCCCCCCGCGCCACCTCCACCAGCGCACTCATGCGCCCACCTCGGAGATCAACTTGGCGCAACTCTTAAAGACTCGCGGCATAAAGGCCGCTCTGTGGCCGCAAGTCTTTAAGAGTTGCGGCAGGTGATGGCGGGTGGCGGGGGCGGTCATGGGGTGCCGATCAGGAGGGCGGTGTTGGCGCCGCCGAAGGCGGCGTTGAGGCTGAGGGCGTACTGCGGGCGGGCTGCCGCCGTTTCGGTGAGCACGTGGAGCGGGCAGTCGGGGTCGGGGCCGAGGTAGCCCGCGTTCACCGGCAGGAAGCCCTCACGCAGGGACAGGACTGTCGCGACCAGCTCCAGCAGTGGCGAGGCTTCGAGGGCCTGGCCGTGCAGCGACTTGGTCGAGCTGATCGGGACCGTGGACGCGTGTCCCCCCAGGGCGCGTCGCAGCGCGGCGGACTCGGCGGCGTCGCTCTGCGCCGAACCCGAGCCGTGCGCGTTGATGTAGCCGATCTGCTCTGGGGCCAGCCGCGCCCGGCCGAGCGCGGCTTCGATCGCCCTGGCCAGGCCCGCGCCGTCGGGTCGCGGCTGCACCACGTGGTAGCCGTCGCCGGCCCGGCCCCAGCCGTGCAGCCGGGCCAGCGGTGTCGCGCCCCGCGCCTGGGCGGCGCGGGCCGACTCCACCACGACCGCGGCCACCCCGTCGCCGAGCAGCAGGCCCTTGCGGTCCGCGCTGAACGGGCGCACCGCGCCGTCGGCGGCCAGCGCCCGGCCCGCGTCGAACAGCGCGAACTGGTCGGGCTCGACCAGGTAACCGGCGGCCACCACCAGACGCTCGGCGTCACCGGCGGCCACCGCCGCGGCCGCGTCGGCGACCGCGGTGCTGGCCGCGACACAGGCACTGGTGTACGTGCGCACGCTGCCGGACAACCCCGCCTTCTCGGCGACGGTCCGGCCGAACGCGCCGGTGCGGCCGGGCCGGTCCGGCAGGCCGCGGGACCCGTCGGGCTCCCCGTGCACGGCCAGCAGCAGGGCGGTCGCGGCCCGGTCCGCCGCGGACAACCCGGCCGCCGCGGCCGCCTCGTCCACCACCGTGAGCAGCTCGTCGAGCAGCACCGGCGCGCCGGGCAGCAGCGCCCCGACGCCCACCCGCCGGGCGCTCACGTCGAAACGGGTGACCGGCGCGAACGCCGGCCGCCCCGAGCGCAGGCCCGCCGACAGCGCCGCGGCGCCCCGGCCGTACGCGCTGACCGCCGACAACCCGGTGACCACGACCGGCACGCGGTCGGGCCGCGGGGCCGGGGCGGGGCGCGGATCAGTCACCGGCAGGCTCCGCCAGCACCTCGGCCAGCACCTCGACCGCGCCGGTCACCGTGGTCATCCGGACGAGCACGTCGTCGTCGAGGTCGAGCATCCGCCCGTGACGCTGCTCGACCTGGTGCACCAGCCAGGCCAGCTCCAGCGAGTCGATGCGCTCGCGCACCTGCTCCGGGCTGCGCTCGCCGTAGCTGGCCAGCATCGCGACGACCTCGTCCCGGTTCGGGGACTCCGGTTCGCCGGCACGCTGGCGCGGAACGCCGAGAGACCCGGCGGCCGCGACGGGGGTGTCCATCACGCGCTCGCCAGGTTGCCGCGCTCGCGGATCGCCTCGGCGAACTCGCCGACGGTCATGGCCGCCATCTGCTCGGCCTCCTCGTCGCTGAACTTCACGCCGTAGGTGTCCTCCACCCGCACCGCGAGCTCGGCGACGGCCAGCGACTCCAGGTCCACGCCCGCCGAGCCCAGCGGAGTGTCGGCGTCGACGTCGTCGATCGGGTAGTTCATGTCCGCGATCGCGTCGATGATGAACTGGCGTACGTCGGTGCTCATGTTGACTTCCTTCCATGGTGGACGGCCCAACGGGCCCGGATCGGGATGGCAGTCGGGGGACGGGCGGCGCGTCGGCTACGGAGCCGCCGTCGGGTCCGCGGTACGCAGCACCGCGCGGTCGCGGACGAGCTTGCCCGTCGCGGTGCGGGGCAGCTGCTCGACGATGTGCAGCACCCGCGGCCGCTTGTAGGGCGCCAGCCGGATCGCCAGCTCCCCCTCCAGGGCCGCGGCCGCGTCCGGGTCGGGCACCACGGCGAACGCTTCGATGCCGCCGTCGTAGACGACCACCGCGCTCTCCACGCCGGGCAGGGCCGCCAGCGTGTGCTCGACCTCGGTCAGGTCCACCTTGAGGCCGCCGACCGAGACCTGCGAGTCGAGCCGGCCCAGCACCGTCATCAGGCCGGTCGCCGGGTCGACCCGGCCCGCGTCCTTGGTGTGCAGCCAGCCGTCGACCCAGCGGGTCGGGTCCGACAGCCCGACGTACGGGCTCTCCGGCGTCGCGATGAGCAGCTCGCCGTCGGACTCCCGGACGGTGATGCCGGGCGCGGGCATCAGCGAGGGGCGGTGCTCGCCGAACAGGTCGGTGGCGATGACCCCGACCTCGGTCATGCCGTACATGTTGCCCAGCACGATGCCGTAGCGCTCGGTGAAGCGCTGGGCGACCTCGGCGCGCACCAGCTCGCCGCCGGTGGTCATGCGCTTGAGCTGCGGCAGCTTCGGCGGGTTCGGGTTGGAGGCCAGCAGCTCGGTGTGGAACGGCACGCCCAGCAGCGTGGTCGGCGCGTCCCCGGCCTCGACGGCGCGCAGGATGGCGTCCACGGTCAGCCGCTCCGGCAGCACCAGCTCGACGCCCGCGTGCAGGCAGTAGAGCAGGCCGCCGACCAGGCCGAGCACGTGCACCACGGAGGCCAGCAGCACCACCCGCTCGCCGGGCAGCGGCACGCCGTCGATCCGGGTGTACCGGTCCACCTCGGCGACCAGCTGCTCCGCGGTCCGGGCGATGACCTTGGACGGGCCGGTGGAGCCGGAGCTGAGCTGCACCACGGCGTGCCCGGTCTCGGCGGGTCGGCCGTCGCGGGCCTCGGCGACGTCGGTGACCTCGTAGAAGGCGCGCAGCCCGCCCGGCAGGGTGCCGCTGAAGCTCACCACGACCTGCGGCTGCAGCCGGTCCAGGGCACGGTCGGTCTCGTACGCGGTCAGCCGGTGGTCCAGCAGCGCGACCTGCGCCCCGATCCGCCACGCGGCCAGCAGGTTCGCCACGTACGCCAGGGACGGCGGCAGCCGCAGGGCGATCGAGCCGCCCCGGGTCAGGCCGAGCCGGCGCAGCGTGTCGGCGCGGTCGGCGACGGCGTGGCGCAGCGCCGCGCGGTCGACGGGGGAGCCGAAGTGGAGGCAGACGTCGCGGTCGTCTCCGGCGAGCAGGAGCTCGTCCACCCAGTCGGGGGTCGCCGCCAAGGGCGCGCCGGTCGCCCATCCCGTATTGCTCATGATTGCTCCGCCAGGTGTCGCAAGTGTGCTGGAACCTGGGCCGTGCGCCCCCGACGGACCCGGTGAATCCGGAGACTAGCAAGGAGATCGATGCACTTGCAATGCTCGCTTTAAGTCTGTCGATACGTGAATGGACCAGCCAAAATTCGGCCTTTTCATGGCAGATGAGTGGGCCGCAATCCGACATTTATCTGACTCATCGCGAATTCCATCCGGGCGAGATCGGCGCGCAGCCGGGCCGCCTCGCGCCCCGCCCCGTCGTGCTCGTGCCGCGCCAGTTCGCGCACGGCTTCGTGCACGGCCGGTGCGTCGAGCTGCGCCAGCGCGTGCGCCGCCGTCTTGGCGCGCAGCACCCGTCGCGGGGCCAGCCGGCGCAGCCCCGACCTGGCATGCAGCGTCCACTCACCGTCGGTGTAGCGCAGGGTGACCCGGGGGCCGAGCGCGGTCGCCGCCAGGGCATACCCCCGCGGCAGTGCCACCGCCGGGTCGGCGGTCGGCCCGCGCGCCCCGGCGTCGTTGAGTTCGCGCCAGACCCGGTGCCGGATGACCGGAGTGAGGGTGACCGCGAAGTACAGCAGCGAGGACAGCAGCACCCCGTTGACGAAGCCCAGCCGCTCCACGACCAGGCCGGCCAGCACGCCGCCGAGCGGGATGCCGGCCATCGCCACGGCCATGATGATGCCGCCCGCCCTGGCCAGCATCGGGCCGGGCACCCGCTGGTAGATGACCGCGCCGACGGTCGGGTTCACCGAGCACATCACCATGCCGCTGATGAACGTCACCGCGACGATCACGGTCAGGTTGTCGCTGAGCGCGAAGACCAGGAAACGCGGCGCGCCGCCCACGAAGTAGCCGAAGACCAGCGCGCTGTAGCGCGGCAGGTACGGCGCCAGAGTCGCGAACACGACACTGCCCACGATCATTCCGATGGCGTACGCGGCCGCGACCGACCCCAGCGCGACCGGCGAGTCCAGCACCGTCAGCACCCACATCGGCACGAACACCACGGCGCTGGCCTGGTTGAACAGGTTGGTGAAGAACAGCATCCCGGTCACCGCCCGCAGCAGCGGCTCCTGGGTGAAATACGTGAACCCGCCGCGCAGCGCGGTCAGGTAGGGCTCGGCCGGGGCGGGTTTCTTCGGCTCGCCGTCCTTGCGGGCCGGGTCCGGCACGAAGAAGGCGACCAGCGCCGCGCCGATCAGGAAGCTCGCCGCGTCGACCCAGATCGCCCCGATCGCGCCGAACGCGGCGATGGCGACCCCGCCCACCGAGGCCCCGATCAGCCCGGACGTGCGCAGCACGCCCTCGCGGGCCGCCGAGACCCGGGTGAAGTCCGTGCCCGCGGCGTCCATCAGCGGCTTGAGCAGGTTGTTCTTGGACCGGTCGGCCTGCGCCCGCAGCGCCCCGGCCAGGCTCGACAGCACGATCAGCACGCCGAAGCCGAGCTGCCCGGTCAGCGCGATCGCGCCCATCACCACCGCACTGCCGACATCGGACAGCAGCGAGGTCGCCCGTGCGCCGATCCGGTCCTGCAGCGGCGCGGCGAGCACCCCGCTCAGCACGTACGCCAGCGTCTCCGCGCCCGCCACGACGCCGACCTTGACCGGGCTGCCCGTGGTGACCAGCACCAGCCAGGGGATCGCGAGGAAGGACATCCGGCCGCCGATGACCGAGATCGCCTCCGCGGCGACCAGGCCGGGGATGGCTGCTCGGGTGCGCCAGGGCGACGGCGGTGTCGCGATGGACAACGGAACTCCCTCTCAAGCCGGTCGGGTTCTTTGTACCAGCAAGGAACGCGGGCATTGAAGTATCCGTAGGTATCGAGTGGCGGTGCTCTGGACACCCACCGTCGCCGTCGATACGGTGACCTTCGATCCGCGGGCGGTGGGCCGCGGGCGGGGAGAGGCGGTCGGCCGATGCGGTTGCTGATGGTGGGTGCGGACCTGCCCGCCCTGGCCGCGCTCGACCCCGGCGTCGACGCCACCGTGCTGCTCGGCGCGACCACCAAGGACGGCTGGCTGCCGCTGCCCGCCGGGGTGCGCACCGTGTTCGTCGACGACCACAAGAGCCTCGACGCCGCCGTCAACGGCCTGCTGCGGGCGGGCCTCGGCCCCGGTGAGTTCGACGCGGTCTACGCCTACGACGACCCCGCGCTGATGACCGCCGCCGCGCTGGCCGCCATGCTCGGCGCGCGGGGCGTCCCGCCGGGCACGGTGGCCCTGTTCCGCGACAAGTACCTGCAGAAGCGGGCGCTGCGCGAGGCCGGGCTGCCGGTGACCGCGTGCGAGGTCATCGAGGACATCCGCGAGCTGCCTGCCGGCTACCGGCTGCCGTTCTCGAAAGCCGTCGTCAAGCCGGTGGCCGGGATGGCGACGCAGTCGACGTTCGTGGTGGAGGGCGACGGCGACCTGGCCCGGATCAGCGCACAGTGCCGTGCGAACAACACCGCCGCGCGCACCTTCGTGGTCGAGGAGTTCGTCGCGGGCGAGGAGTGGTTCGCCGACGGACTGCTGTCCGACGGGGAGCTGCGTTTCCTCAGCCTGGGCCGATACGCCCAGCCGTGCCTGAGCGCGGTGCTGGAGAAGGCGCCGGTGCAGACCTACTGCCTCGACCCGGTCGCCGACAAGCAGGCGTACGACCTGGCCACGCCGCTGATCACCGGAGCCCTGCGGGTGCTGGGCCTGGCCGACGGCGTCTTCCACATGGAACTGTTCCACCGGCCCGAGACCGGCGACCTGGTGTTCAGCGAGTGCGCGGCGCGCCGCGCGGGCGGCCCGATCAGCGACCAGATCCGCTACAAGTACGGCGTCGACCTGGCCGCCGCGGGTGTGCGCGCCCTGCTGGGGCCGGTCGGCGAGCCGGAGGTGCGGGTCCGCGACGGTGTCGTCGCCTCCACGTTCCTGCCGCTGCGGCCAGGGGTCGTGCTCGGCTGCCCGACCGTGGCGGAGGTGCTGGCGCAGCCCGACGTCGTGCACGCCCGGCTCTTCGTGCCCAAGGGCATGCGGGTGCAGGGCGGTGCGGCGAACACGTTCGCCCGCATGGGCGAGGTCACCGTGCACACCGCCGACGCCGCGACCGCCCAGCGGCGGCTCACCGAGCTGGCCGACTGGTTCCGGCAGCACATCGAGGTGCTGCCGCTGGCCCCGACGCTGCGGGAGCTGTTCGCCGACCCCCGCAACGCCGACTTCGTCCACGCCGCCGCCGCGGACGGCTGAGCGCAGGTCCGCGGCCCGCCGAGCCGCGTCCGGCGCACCGGCCCCAGCAGGATCAGGAGACTCCGATGCCACTGCACCCGCAGGTCCAGGCGATGCGTGCGCGTCGCGAAGCCAGCGACACCCCGCAGCTCTACACCCTGTCCGTGGACGAGGCGCGCGCCGCCGACCTCGCCTCGATCCAGGCCTCCGGCGGCGACCCGGAGAAGGTCGCCGAGGTGGTCGACCGTGAGATCGACGGCCCCGGCGGGCCGCTGCCGATCCGGATCTACCGCCCGGTGCTCGGCGGCGACCTGCCGGTGCTGGTGTACTTCTTCGGCGGCGGCTGGACCCTGGGCACCATCGACACCTCCGACGCCGTGTGCCGCAACCTCGCCAACGCGGCCGGCTGCCTGGTCGTCGCCGCGGGCTACCGGCTCGCCCCGGAGCACAAGTTCCCCGCCGCGGTCCACGACTGCCACGCCGCCGTGCGCTGGGTCGCCGCGAACGCCGCGGAGATCGGCGCGGACCCGGCCCGCATCGCCGTCGGCGGCGACAGCGCGGGCGGCAACCTGGCCGCCGCGGTCACCCTGCTGGCCCGCGAGGACGGCGACCTGGCCTTGGCCGGGCAGCTGCTGGTGTATCCGAACACCGACCACCGCTCGCACACCGCCTCGCTACGCGAGAGCACCGACCCGTACCTGTTCAACGCCACCTCGGTCGCCTGGTACTGGGCGAACTACCTGGCCACGCCCGAGGACGGGCTGAACCCGCTGGCCTCGCCGCTGCGCGCGGACAGCCTGGCCGGCCTGCCCCCGGCCCTGGTCGTCACCGCCGAGTACGACCCGCTGCGCGACCAGGCCGAGGAGTACGCCCGCCGGCTCGGGCGCGAGGGCGTGCCGGTGACGCTCACCCGCTACGACGGCATGGTCCACGGCTTCTTCTGCATGAGCGGCGACCTCGACGCCGGCCGCCGCGCCCTCACCCAGGCCGCCACCCAGCTCCGCAAATGGTTCACCACCTGACCCGGCCCTGGCCCCTTCTCTGCGACAACTCTTAAAGACTTGCGGCCTCCGAAGCACTCGGAGGCCGCAAGTCTTTAAGAGTTGCGAACCCGGGGTGGGAGGGTCAGGCGTAGACGGAGTGGAGCCAGTCCTCGAGGGCCTTCTGCTCGGCGGCGGCGTCGGCGGTCGCGTCGAAGTGGTGCACGGCCACGCCGACCGGCGCGCCGAACGCGTTGCGGCCGAAGAAGCGATACAGCGCGTCCTGCGTACGCAGGCCGACGAAGTTCGGGTGCAGGTAGTCCACGACCGCCTCGGTCTCGCCGCCCGGCAGCGCCGTCCGGATCGTGTCGTCCTGCTTCGTCGCGCCGGTCAGGCCGAGCGCGCCGCGCAGCGTGGTGAAGCCGTCGGGCGAGTTCGACGACGCGGGCGCGTCGGTCGACAGGTAGACGACCGGGCGGCGGCTGAAGTGGGCCAGGTACTGCCCGAGGGTGTGCAGGTAGAAGTCGGTGTGCTGGTCGGCGCCGTCGTACTGGTTGTCCCAGTCGTCGGTGAACACGCCGCTGTGCACGTACCGGAACCAGGTCTTGCCGCCGTCGCGGCCCTCGACGGTGTGCTCGACCTGGTTGAACCAGCCGTTGTCGCCGTCCATCCGGGACGCGAGCCGGTGCGGCGGGTCCCATTCGGTGACGGTGCCGCCGAACGCGGCTGCCCCGCCGACGCGCGGCTCGAACTCCATCGGCCACAGCCAGCCGCCGTTGCCGGTGGTGACGGCGTCCCAGTACTCCTCCGGGGTGGTCCGCAGCTCGCCCTCGCGCACGATCTCGAACTTCTTGCCCATGGTCCTACTCCTTCTCGGTGTCTTGCTCAGTCAGGTGGCCGCCGTCGGCGCGCGGCAGCAGCAGGCTCGGGTGCAGTCCGACAACCAGCCGGTGTCGCCGGCCGCCGGTGGCGTTCCCGTCGTGATAACGGCTGACCAGGGCGGCCAGCGTCTCGGTGAGTTCGGCGGCGAACGCGGCCCGGTCGCCCGCCGAGGCGAAGCGGATCTCGCTGTCCACCGCGAACGTCGCGAGCGGCCGGCGCGCGGCCCGCGCCCCGGTGATCAGCTCGCCGACTTCGCGCACCAGCCGCGACGCCAGCGCCAGCAACCACCGCGCCGACTGCTGGTCGGGCGAGCGCTCCGGATCGGGCGCGACCGCCGCGAACGCCGCCGGCGAGATCACGTATGACGCCGCGGTGGCCCGCAGCACCCGCTCCGTGCAGTTGCCCTTGCGCCGCTCCTCGACCAGCTCGATGAGCCCGTGGCTCTCCAGCGTGCGCAGGTGGTGGTTGACCTTCTGCCGGGTCAGCCCCGCCTGCGCGGCCAGCGTGGTCGCCGACCCCGGCTCCGCCAACGCGGCCAGCAATCGGGCCCGCACCGGATCGAGCGACACCTCGGCGACCGCCGCATCCTCGATCACTCCCACCTCGAACATGCCCCCACCCTCCCACCGACAACAAAACTTGTCAAGGAGCGAAACCCGGTCGGTGGAGAGCGGGCATGGAAACGCCCCGGGCCGCGCGGGGGCGGGCCGGGGCGTGGGGAGCGGGGGTCAGGCTATGGACTCGCGCAGGAGGGTGGCCAGGCGGCGGACGCCTTCTTCGAGGGTGTCGGGGTGCAGGCCGCTGCAGGACAGGCGCAGGGAGTGGTGGCCGCCGTCGGTGTAGAAGAAGCTCATGGGGGTCCAGAGCACGCCGTGGCGGGAGGCGGAGATCTCCAGAAGTTTCTCGTCGGCGGGGATGGGCACGTCGACGACGGCGAAGAAGCCGCCGGCGGGCACGTTCCAGGTGATGCCGACCTCGTCGCGCCAGGGCGCGGGCAGGTGCCGGTCGAGGGCGTCGAGCAGGCGGCGCAGGTTGTTGCGGTAGAAGGCGATCTTGTCCACATTGGCCGCCTTCAAGCTGCACCCGGACTCGACCAGGAGGCCGCCGACCACGGCCTGCGCGATGGGGGAGGTGTTGACCGTGACCATGCTCTTGATCGCGGACAGCTCCTCGGCCAGCAGGGTGCGGTTGCCGGTCGCGTCGACGACGGTCTGGTCGGCGACCAGGAAGCCGATGCGCGCGCCGGGGAAGCAGGACTTGGCGAACGAGCCCAGGTAGATCACGCGCCGGTCGCGGTCGAGCGATTTCAACCGGGGCCGGGGCCGATCGTCGAGGCCGAACAGGCCGTACGGGTCGTCCTCCAGGATCAGCAGGTCCTCGGCGGCGGCGACGTCGAGCAGCGCGTGCCGGGCGGGCAGGTCCAGGCAGCCGCCGGACGGGTTGGAGAAGTCGGGCACCAGGTACAGCGCGCGGGGGTGGCGGCCCTGGGCGCGCACCGCGCGGGCGACCTCGGCCACCCGGGCCGGGTCGAGCCCGTCGGGGCCCTCTGGCACGGGCACCACGTCGATGTTGAGCACCCGGGCCGCGCCGGTGATGCCGACGTAGCACGGTTCGGCGGCCAGCAGCACGTCGTCGGGGCCCGCGCACAGCCCGCGCAACGCCATGATCATCGCTTCCTGGCAGCCCGCGGTCACCGAGATCGCCTCGGCGGGCACGTCGATGCCCTCGTCGACGGCGAGCATGCGGGCGATGAGCCCGTGGATCTGGCCGTTGGTGCGGCCGTACTGCATCAGCGCGCGGCGGATCTGCTCCGGCGTGCTGCCCTGGTCGCCGAGGTACGCGACGTACACGTCGAGGTAGCGCTTGATGTCCTCGGTGTCGTAGAAGCCCTCGTACGGCCGCCCGGCGGCGAGCGAGATCGCGTCGGGATAGCGCCCGGCGACCTCGTTGAGGAAGTTCATCGAGGCGGCGACCGGGTCGCTCACCGAGGCGTGCATCGCCTCCTTGACCAGCTCCACCGGCTTGCCGGCCGTCCGCGGGCCTGGCTCCGCAACCTGCACCATCGTCTCGCGCTCCGTTCAGTCGCGGCGGTCGGGCAGCAGGACCGCGTCGCGGCCGATGTCGGCCAGGCGCGGCCTGCCGGCGAGCGCCATCGTGTGCTCCAGCTCGCCGGTGAGCATGGTCAGCAGCCCGGCCACGCCGTCCGCGCCGTCCACGGCCAGCGCCCACAGCGCCGGGCGGCCGACGAGCACCGCGCTCGCGCCCAGGGCCAGCGCGATGAAGACGTCGCGGCCGTGGCGTACGCCCCCGTCGAGCAGCACCGGGCAGCGGCCCGCGACCGCCGCGACCACCTCGGGCAGCGCGCGCAGCGCGGGCACCGCGCCGTCGAGCTGGCGTCCGCCGTGGTTGGACACCACGATCGCGTCCACACCGTGCTCGACGGCGCGGTCGGCGTCCTCGGCGGTGAGCACGCCCTTGAGCACCAGCGGCAGCTCGGTCCGGCCGCGCAGCCAGGCCAGGTCGGCCCAGGTGACGGTCTGGTCGAAGGTCTGCGCCGCGTGCGTGGCGATCGCGGAGGCGCCTTCGCGGTGTTCGTGCGAGGCGGCCATGATCGCGTCATCGAGGTTCACCGCCCGCACCGCGGGGTCGACGGCGAACCCGTTGCGCTGGTCGCGCAGCCGCTGCCCGATGCGCGGCGCGTCGACGGTCAGCACGAGCGCCCGGTAGCCGGCGTCCTGGGCGCGGCGGGCCAGTTCGGCGAGCACGGCGCGGCGGCGCAGCCAGTACAGCTGTAGCCACAGCGGGCCGGTCGCCGCCGCGGCGATGTCCTCCAGGCTGCGGCTGGCGAAGATGCTCACCACGAACAGCGCGCCGCGCGCCCCGCGGGCCGTGGCGACCTCGCCGTCGCGGTGGGCCAGCCGGTGGTACGCCGTGGGCGCGACGCCGACCGGCGTGGTCAGCGCGTCGCCGAGCAGCTTGCCGGCGGTGTCGCAGACCGAGACGTCGACGAGCACCCGGGGCCGCAGCTCGGCGCGGTCGAACAGCCGGCGGTTGGCGTCCAGGGTCAGTTCCGCGCCGCTGCCGCCGTCGAGGTAGTCCCAGACGTCGGCGGGCAACCGGGGTCGGGCGAGGGCGCGGTAGTCGTCGGTGCACAGGATCGGCAACGGACCTCCACAGCGTCGTACCCGTCCGCGGCCCACGCTAAAGGAGCCGATCGACGCCGCACAATAGCGAGCGATCTTTAGGAAGTGATTGTCGTAAGAATGATTTAGATACCGATTTCGATGATTGCCGCCCGTGATGTGTCGGCACGTCGACAGTCATAGCCGTCTATTGGGACAGTTCGCGACACGTTTTCAGAAGATCAATATTGAGGGACTTCACTGCGGAGTCAACAATCGCTACAGTCCCTAACGCGCCACTAGAGCGCTTCGGTGGCAAACCATGCAGACACCGGAGCGCGCTGTGTCGCGCCCTTCAAGATCCCGAGGAGGAGGTGTGATCATGGAGGTTGCAAAGAAGGAGGTTGCCAAGCGCGAGGTTGCCAAGCGCGAGGTTGCCCAGCGTGAGGTCGACGGCGTCATCGCCTGATTCGATCTGTGAACCGGGGCGCGGCCTGCGCCGCGCCCCGGCCCCGCGGCCGCTGCCCCTGGCGGCCGCGGCGAACCCCGCCCGGCTGCGGCTACGCTCTGACGCCATGAGCAGGGCGGGACGTGGCCAGGACGCGCTGACGCTGCTGCGCCGCGCCGAGCACGTGCTCTTCGCCGCGCTGCTGGCGATCGGCGCGGGCGAGGCGTGGGCCGAGGGCAGGCCGCGCGTGGCGGTGCTGCTCACGACCGTCGCGGTCGCCGCGTGGTACGCGGTGGGCATCGCGCTGTCGCGCCGCGCCGCCGGAGTCCGGATGGCGCTGCTGTGGCTGCTCGTGCTGACCGCCGGCTGGACCGTGCTGCTCACCCTGTCGCTGTCGTTCGTCTGGCTGGCGTTCGCGCTGTACCTGCTCTGCCTGCAACTGCTGCCGCCCCGCGCCGGCCTGCCCGGCACCGCCGTGCTGACCGCCGTCGCCGTCGCCGCGGCGGGCGCGCACCGCGGCGGCCTGGACTCCGGCACCGTGCTCGGCCCGGTCTTCGGCGCCGCCGTCGCCATCGTGATCACGGCCGTCTACCGGCGGCTGCGCCGGGAGAGCGAGGCCCGCGCCGCACTGGTGCGCGAGCTGACGCAGGCGCAGGAGCGGCTGGCCGCCACCGAACGCCGCGAGGGCATCCTCGCCGAACGCGAGCGCCTCGCCCGCGAGATCCACGACACCGTCGCGCAGAACCTGTCCAGCATCATCCTGCTGCTGCGCTCGGCCCGCGACGCCGCCGACGCCGGGCCGCAGCTGGAGATCGCCGAGCACGCGGCCCGCGGCGCGCTGGAGGACACCCGCCGGCTGGTACGCGCGCTGGCCCCGGCCGAGCTGACCGGCCGCTCGCTGCCCGAGGCCCTCGAACGAGCCGTCGCCGACGCCCGGCACTTCGGCGTCGAGGCCCGGTTCGTGGCCGACGGCGAGACCGGACCGCTGCCCACACCGGTCGCGGTGGCACTGCTGCGGGTCACCCAGGCCGCGCTCGCCAACGTGCGCGCGCACGCCCGCGCGACCACCGTCGTGGTCACCCTCTCCTACCAACCCGCGGCGGTACGCGTCGACGTCGCCGACGACGGCGTCGGCTTCGACCCCCGCCACCCGGCGACGTCCCCGTCCACGGGCACCGGCCTCGGGCTGGCCGCGATGAGCAGCCGCCTTGCCGAAGTCGGCGGCGTGCTCGTGGTCGAGTCCACACCCGGCGACGGCACCGCGATCAGCGCCACCGTCCCCTTGCCCGCCGGGGAGGCTCAAGCGTGATCACCGTGCTGCTGGTGGACGACCACCCGATCGTGCGGGCCGGGCTGCGCGCGACGCTGGAGGCCGACCCGGGCCTGCGCGTGGTCGGCGAGGCGTCCGGCGGTGACGAGGCTGTGCGCCTGGCCCGCGAGCTGCGCCCCGACGTGGTGCTGATGGACCTGCAGCTCGGTCCGGGCATTGACGGCGCGGCGGCCACCGCGCAGGTCCGTGAACTGCCCGAGCCGCCCCGGGTGCTGATCCTGACCACGTACGACAGTGACGCCGACATCCTGCGGGCCATCGAGGCGGGTGCGATCGGGTACCTGCTCAAGGACGCCGAACCGGCCGACCTGCTGCGAGCGCTGCGCGCGGCGGCCGCCGGGGAGACGGTGCTGGCCCCGTCGGTGGCGACGCGCCTGGTGTCGCGCGAGCGCGCCCCGGGCCTCAGTCTGACCCCGCGCGAGGCCCAGGTGCTGCAGCTGGTCGCGGGCGGCCACTCCAACTCCGCGATCGCCCGCCGGCTGTTCATCAGCGAGGCGACCGTCAAGTCCCACCTGGTGCAGGTGTTCGCCAAACTCGGCGTCGACAACCGGACGGCCGCCACCGCCGAGGGCCGCCGCCGCGGCGTCATCCGCTGAGGATCGTTCCCGGTTCGATACGCGCACGGTGTTGCCGCGATGCCCGACCGGCCCCACAGTGACGCCATGCGATGGGCACGGGTAGCGCTGACGCTGTTGCTGACGGGTGGGATCGCGGCCTGCGGGGTGCGGGGCGAGCCTGCGACATACGAGGTCACCGGGGTGCAGGACGGCGGCCGGGAGTTGGTCGCCGTGCACGTGGAGAGCAGCCGCGCGGACGGCGGCGGGTGGTGGAACGTCGACCATGACGGGCGCATCACGGGGTGGGCCGAAAGACTCTTTCTGGTCGGGCCGCAGCCCTCGGGCTGCGCGGTGCAGGTGTGCTACCGCGTCGCGCCCGGTCTGCTGCGGGTGGAGTCGGGCGGCGACGCCACCGGCTGGACCACCGCGTGGGAGATCACCGGCACCGACTACGAGCAGCTCGCCGCGGGATACCCGGCGCTCGGCGACCGGGCCGAGCACCTGTCGTCGAGGTCGGTCGTGGTGCGGGAGGTTCCCGGCGGCCACGTGGTCTTCGTCGCCAACGGCCGGGACGGGCTGCTCTACCGCTCGGTCAACGGGGTCTGGCACCGCCTGGGCATCCCGATGGGCGGCGAGGGCTGGTACTTCGAGGAGCCGCCGCGCCTGGCCTCCGAGCCGCCGCCCGCCGACCCGTCGTGGATCGTGGCGCTGCTGGTGGGGGCCATGCTCGGCGCGGCGGGCCTGCTCATGATGACGGTCCGGCGGATGTGGCGCGGGCAGGACGTGCGGCTGACGGCGGGCATCGCGGTCGGCGGCGGCCTGCTGTCGTACGGCGCATGCCAGGTCCCCGGCGCAGGCATGTTCCCGTCAGCGGTGTACGCCATGATGATCATCACCATGCTCGTCACGGTGGGCCTCGTCGTGCTGCTGTCGGGCGTCGGCAAGGGAGCGCCACTGCGGCGCTGACCGGCCGCGGCGGGTGGTGCGGCCGGCGGGCTGCCGACCGCACCACCGCCGTCACGGCAGGTCGGTCCGCACCGCGACCTGCAGCGCGATCGTCTTCGCCTGGGCCAGCGTGAGCGGCGGCAGCTGTCCCGTGTAGCCGGTGCGCTCCATGGTGTACTGCGAAGCGCTCGGGTACTGGGTGATCTCGGTGGCATTGTCGACGATCACCGTCACCAGCAGCTTCTCCGCCGGGCGGATGACGATCACCGCCAGTGCACGGTTGGGCTTGCCGTCGCTGCTGCCGTCGCCGGTGGCGGGCACGGACAGGATGCGCTCGCCGTTCGGGCCGGTCGACTGGGTGCAGGTCGCCGCGACCTCGCTGGCGCAGGTCTCCTTGCCGGTGGCGTGGCGCGCGGAGATCGTGATCGTGCCGTTCCGGCCTGCGGCGTTGATCAGTTGAATGGCGCCGTACTCGCCGTTGTCGGCGAACGAGTCCTGGAAGCGCAGGTCCCCGACGAGGCTCGCGCCGGGCGCGGCACGCCGCAGCGCGTCGAGCGACGCCGCTTCCAGCCGCCCTTCGACGGTCTTCGGCACGGCAGGCGACGGGAAGTTCGACGGCAGTGGCGACGCGAAGTTCGACGGCGACGGGAAGGCAGACGGCAGCGGCGACGGGACGGCTGACGGGGTGACCACCGTCGACGGGGACGGCTCCGGGGCCGATGGGCTGCCGGACGACGCGACGCCGAACGGCGTGCCGCCCGGGCCGACGAGCAGCCCGGCGGTGGCGGCGGCCAGGGTGACGGCGAAGGCGGCGGCGACCGAGGCGTGGCGTGCCCGCTGCCGCCGGGCGCGGCGCAGCACCGACGCCAGCCGGTCGGGCGGCGGTGGCAGCGGCGGCACCGCGTCGAGCACGATCCGGCGAAGGTCCTGTTCGGTCATGCGTTTGCTCCATCCAGTACGAGAGACTGCAGATCCGGGTCCGCGCGCAATTGCGCCAGCGCCCGCGACGCCAGCACCTTGACCGCGCCCTGGGTGCTGCCGAGCAGCTCGGCGACCTCGGCGACCGGCCGGTCCTCGACGTAGCGCAGCACCACGACCGCCCGCGCCCGGCGCGACAGCCGGCTCAGCGCCCGGGCGACGGCGTCCTGCGCGGCGACCGTGCCGGCGAGGTCACCGAGCGCCGCCCGCTCCGGCAGCTCCCCGCTCGGCGTCTCGGCCCGCCAGCGTCGCCGCCACCAGGAGACGTACGTGGTGAAGACGACCCGGCGCACGTACGCCTCCGGGCTGTCGGCACGCTCGACCGCCGCCCAGCGCCGCCACGCCTTGGCCAGCGCGGTCTGCAGCAGGTCCTCGGCCCGGCCCGCGTCGCCGGTGAGCAGCCAGGCACTGCGCAGCAGTGCGTCGGACCGGGCCGCGACGAAGTCGGCGAAGCCGCGTTCGAGCTCAGGTGGTGCCATGTGTTCTCCCCATACCCATGCCCCTGTTGACGCCCTGGCGATGCGCGGAGGTAACACCCGGCGTCCGGGCATCAGCCGATCATGGAAAGGTGGACCCCGCGGCGGCGACCTCGCCGCCGGGAACGGAGCGGAACATGCGGGTCAGCATCGCCAGCGAACCGGCCACCCCGGGCGCGGTCAACCTCGACTGGGCCGACGCCCGCCCTCGGCTCGCCGTGCTGCTCGACGGGCTGACCGAGAGCCCGCGGACCGGCTGCGTGCACGGCACCGCCTGGTACGTGGCCCGCCTCGGCGCCCGGCTGCTGCGCCGGCTCGACGGCCCGTCGCCGCTGGCCGAGGGCCTGGCGCTGGCCATCGAGGAGGTGGCGGCCGAGCACCCGGGCTGCGACCTGCGCCACCCGGGCTCACCCGGCTCGACCGTCTCGATCGTGCGGCAGACGGCGACGGGCGCGGAATACCTGGTGCTCGCCGACTCCCCGGTGGTCCTGGACACCGCCGCCGGACCCGTCGCCGTCATCGACGACTCGTGGAAGGCGCTCGCGACGCCCGACCTGGCCGCCGCCGCCGAGCGCGGCACCCGCGACGACCTGGCCCGCTTCATCGCCGACCAGCAGTCCCAGCGCAACACCCCCGGCGGCTACTGGATCGCCCGCACCGAGCCCGAGGCGGCCGGCCACGCACTCACCGGCACGCTCGACGGCGTACGCGGCGCGATGCTGGCCTCCGACGGCGCCGCCCTGCTCGTCACCGACTATGCGCTGCTGGACTGGCGTGGTTACCTTGATCTCGGCTACCGCGAGGGTCCCGCCGGCGTCATCGCGGCGACCCGCACCGCCGAACGCGCCGACCCCGACCGCACCCGCTGGCCCCGCCAGAAGGTCAGCGACGACGCCACCGCGGCGGTATGCCTGTTCGGCGTCCCCACCGAGGAAGGCACACGGCCATGACCGACGAGCGGTACTCAGGCGAGAAGTTCACCGACGAGGAGTCGGCCTTCCTGCGCCACGTCAGATTCGGCGAACTCCCGCCCCGCCCCGCCCCCGAAGACCTCACCGCCGAAACCGAGTCCGAAACCGACCCCCGTCGCGACGCACCCCCCGGCCACCACCCCTTCGGCCCCTTCCCGAACCCGGCCACCCAGGGCTGACGCGACGGGTCGGTCAGCGGCCGTGGGAGGTGCGGGAGCGTTGGACCAGGGCGTCGATGACTACGGCGGCCAGTAGGACGGTGCCGGTGACGATGAGGCGTACGTCGGAGGACAGGCTCAGCAGTTCGAGGCCGTTGGCGATGGCGCCGATGACGAGCGCGCCGAGCAGCGGGGCGTAGCGGCGGGTGCGGCCGCCGAACAGGCTGGTGCCGCCGATGACGGCCGCGGCGATCGCGTTGATCAGCGTCTCGCCGCTGCCGGACTGCTGGTTGGCGAAGCCGAGGCGCATCGCCGCGACCACGCCGCTGACCGCCGCCAGGGTGCTGCACAGGGCGAACACCGAGATGCGGATCGCGTCGACGTTGATGCCCGCCCGGCGGGCCGCCTCGATGTTGCCGCCCACCGCGAAGATCTTGCGCCCGTACGCGGTGCGCCGCAGCAGCCAGTCGAAGAAGACCACCACCAGCACCATGAACACGAAGGTCCACGGCACGCCGCGGTCCAGGTAGAGCTTCGCGACGACGAGCTGGAGCAGCACGAACAGGATCACCGCGACCGCGATCGGCAGCCACAGCGGCATGACGGGCAGCTCGGCGGCAGCCCGGCGACGCCGGGTCAGCAGGCTGAACAGCAGGTAGAGCAGGGGGATCAGGGCGGCCAGCGCGATGGCGAGCCAGCGCGGCACGAAGGAGAACTGGGCCCAGCGCACCAGCGTGCCGGCCGGGGGCAGGTTGATGGTGCCCTGCTCGCCGAGCACCCGCAGCTGCACGCCCTGCCAGATGAGCAGGCCGGCCAGCGTGACGATGAACGACGGCACACCGATCTTGGCGAAGATGGAGCCCTGGATCGTGCCGACCAGCGTGCCGACGAGCACCGCGATCAGCACCGCGAGCAGCGGCGCGAACCCGTCGTTGACGTGGGTGACCAGCAGGACGGCCGCCGCGAGGCCGCTCACCGAGCCGATGGACAGGTCGATCTCGCCGAGCATCAGCACCAGCGTGATGCCGGTGGCCATGATGCCCAGCGCGGCGATCTGCAGGCACAGGTTGACCAGGTTGAACGCGTTGAGGAAGGTCGGGTTGAGGCTCTGGAACACGATCACGATGAGGATCAGCCCGATGATGATCGGCAGCGAGCCGATGTCGCCGGTGCGCAGCGTCTGCAACCAGCCGCCGACCGCCTCTTTCGGGCTGCTCAGCTCGGTCGCCGGGGTCGGCGGGGGAACCGCCGGTTCGGTCAGCGGGTCCGCCATCAGGCACCGCCCTCCGCCGAGCCGGCCGCCAGCGGGTCGTCACCGGCGGTCTGCTCGCGCAGCCGGGCCACCCGCTCGGAGACGACGTTCTGGGTTGCCCCCGTGATCGCGGCGATGATCTGCTCGTTGGTGACGTCGTGGATGCGGAACTCGCCGTTGTTGCGGCCGAGCCGCAGCACCGCCACCCGGTCCGCGACCGCGCGTACGTCGACCATGTTGTGGCTGATCAGCACCACCCCCAGGCCCCGGTCGCGCAGCCGCTCGATGAGGTTGAGCACCTGCGCGGTCTGCGCCACGCCGAGCGCCGCGGTGGGCTCGTCGAGCAGCACCACCTTCGGATCGCCGAGCAGCGAACGGGAGATCGCGACGGTCTGCCGCTGCCCGCCGGACAGCGCCGCCACGGGCAACCGCACGCTGGGAATCCGCGCCGCCAGCTCGCGCAGCAGCTTGCCGCTGCGCCGCTCCATCTCCACCTCGTCGAGCGAGGCCCCCCGCCGCAGCTCCCGCCCGAGGAACAGGTTGTTGACCACGTCCAGGTTGTCGCACAGCGCCAGATCCTGGAAGACCGTCGCGATCCCCAGCTCCTGCGCCGCGTGCGGCGTCTCGACCCGCACCTCGCGCCCCGCGAACGTCACCGTCCCCGTGTCCGGCGGACTGACCCCGCAGATCGCCTTGACCAGCGTGGACTTACCGGCCCCGTTGTCCCCGACGAGCGCGACGACCTCGCCCGCGTACACCTCCAGATCCACCTCGCTCAACGCCTGCACCGCGCCGAACCGCTTGCTGACCCCCCGCAACGCCAGAATCGGCTCCCGCACCCCACTCACCCCCTAGGAAAGGAAGGGCACCTTTACATCGCCATACGTAGAGGAAGGTGCCCTTCTTAACGCCTGCCCGGTGACAGGCCAGGTCAGGTCAGTCCGGCGGCCTGGCAGGCGGCCGAGTACGTCGAGGTGCAGATCTGCTCGACGGTGTAGAGGTTGTCGGCGACCACGGTCTGCTTGATGTTGTCCTTGGTCACCGCCTGCGGTTCGAGCAGGAACGACGGCACGTCGACCGCGCCGTTGTTCACGGTCCGGTCGGTGCTCGGCTTCTCGCCCTTGACCAGCGCGACCGCCACTTCGGCGGCCTGCTCGGCCTCGGGCTTGAACGCCTTGTAGACGGTCATGTACTGGTCGCCGCCCACGATGCGCTGGATCGCGGCGAGTTCGGCGTCCTGGCCGGTGGTGGGCGGCACGGGCGTGATGCCCGCGGCCCGCATCGCCGAGATCGCGCCGCCGGCGGTGCCGTCGTTGGCGGCGTACACCCCCACGAACCCGTCCTTGCCGAGCTGCGCGATCTGGCCCTCCATGAACTTCTGGGCGTTCTCGGGCTTCCACTCGGGCGTGAAGAAGTCGGGTGTCGGCACGGTCTTGAAGCCGGAGGTGTCCAGCGCCGAGTGCGCGCCCTTGTTGAACAGCTTCGCGTTGTTGTCGGTCGGCGATCCGTTGATCATCACGATGTTCCCGGACGTCTTGCCCAGCTCCTTGAGCCGGTTCACCAGCGACTCGCCCTGCAGTTGGCCGACGCGTTCGTTGTCGAAGGAGATGTAGTAGTCGACCGGCGCGTTCTGGATGAGCCGGTCGTACGAGATCACCGGCACGTTCTTCGACTTCGCCAGCGACACGATGGTGGCCGCCGCCGCGCCGTCGACCGGGTCGAGCACCAGCACCTGCGCGCCGTTGTTGAGCGCGGCCTCGGCCTGCTGCTGCTGGCGGCTCTGGTCCTGCTGGGCGTTGCTGTAGATGATCTCGCAGTCGGGGCACAGCTGCTTGACCTTGGCCTCGAAGAGCGGCCGGTCGTGCTGCTCGTACCGCGTGGTCTGCGACTCGGGCAGCAGCAGTGCGATCTTGCCGCCACCCGCCTTGCTGCCGGAGTCGCCGCTCTCGCAGGCGGCGGCCCCGACGGCGAGCAGGACCGCGGTGGTGATGGCGACTGCCAGGCGCCGCGAAGACATGCCAACCTCCTTCACGGCCGGCTCGCCGGGCGCGTCGGCACGGGATAGGCGAATACGAACGATCCTATAAGCCGCCTATTCCGTATATATCCCGGTTCGCGAATTCTCAGCCGATCCTCAGCGTCGCCGGCGGCCCGCCCACGGTCGCCTTCGGACCTGCGGGTACCCGGGATGACCGCAGACAGCGATCATCACCGCAGGTCGCGGCCGCTCGCCGTTTAGAAGGGCACCTTCCTCTACGTATGACGATGTGAAGGTGCCCTTCCTTCGGGCGGGGCGGGGGAAGGGGACATGGCGAGAGGCCCGGATCACGGATGATCCGGGCCTCTCGTCGGGGGAGGGATGGGGGTATGGGGATGGGCGGTTCAGCAGGAGGTCTGGATGCCGCGGTCGGCCAGCCAGCCGTCCGGGTTGATCTGGTTCCACATGCCCTTGTGCACCTCGAAGTGCAGGTGCGGGCCGGTCGAGTCGCCGGTGGAGCCTTCCAGGCCGAGGATGTCGCCGGCCTTGACCTCGTCACCGACCGACACCTTGTCCTGCGACATGTGGGCGTAGTGGGTGAGGTAGCCGTTGTGGTGGTCGACCACGACCGAGATGCCGTAACCGCTGTACGCCCAGCCGGCGCTGACCACGGTGCCCGCGCCGACGGCGCGGATCGGGGTGCCGGCCGGCATGGCGAAGTCGATGCCGGCGTGCAGCACACCCCAGCGCTGCCCGAAGCAGGACGTCACCTGGGCGCCCTTCATCGGGATCAGCCACGCCGGCCGGGGAGCGGCGGCGGGCTTCGGCGCGGTCTTGACCGTGGCCGGCTTCGGTTTGGTCACCGTCGGCTTCTTGGGCGGGGTGGTCGTGGGCTTGGTCGTGGTGGTCTCCACGGGGGTGGAGCGCTGGTACCGGCTCGCGTCCTCGGCGATGTACTGCCGCTCGGCGAGCGCGTCGACGGTCGCGACATTGGTGATCGCCTTGGCGTCACCGGCGGGGGTGGAGTCGTTGTCGTTGGCATTGGCGGCACCGGCGATCAGGCCGAACGCGCTGACACCCGCGAGAGCGGTGATGGCCAGTGCCTGGCGGGAGTGCCGGGCGAGGCCTCCGCGGACCATTCCGCCGGTCTGGGCGAGGCGGTCACGGCTCTTGTCGAGGTTGCCGGGGACGCTGTGCTTGCCACGTCTGAAGTAAGTCACGGGGGTTGGGGGCCTTTCCGTCATCACCTTTGATTCGGGAGCGCCCATACTGCCTGCTCAGTGACTGGACTCACCACCGCGGTCAGGAATCATCCGTCCTGATGGGTGAACTTTCCTCCCCTTCTAGGGGCTTACTGGCCGGTTCATCACGTCTTGCCACACTGTGATCTGCATCACAGCATGTCCGAATTGCTGGCATTTTCCCCTACGGGATCGCCTCAGGGAGGCGCTGTTTTATCCCATCAAAGCTCCACTCGGACGGCCAAATCACCACGAAATGGAGCTTTGAT
This sequence comes from Catellatospora aurea, assembly GCF_042663325.1. Taxonomy (NCBI): domain Bacteria; kingdom Bacillati; phylum Actinomycetota; class Actinomycetes; order Micromonosporales; family Micromonosporaceae; genus Catellatospora; species Catellatospora aurea. The sequence continues at coordinate 98,819 of NZ_JBHTAC010000005.1, read as the reverse complement.
CTTGGGGGAAATTTCAGCTCAGCATGACCGGTAGCCGATCGAGGCCGCGTAGCAGCGCTCCCGGACGCCAGATCAGCTCGTCCAGCGGCTGCGTCGCACGCAGTTTCGGGAAGCGGTCCAGCAGGCCGTTGAACGCGATCTCGCCCTCCAACCGGGCCAGCGGCGCGCCGAGGCAGTAGTGGATGCCGTGGCCGAACGCCAGGTGCTGGTTGTCGGTGCGTGCCGGGTCGAAGCGCTCCGGGTCGGTGAAGGCCTGCGGGTCGTGGTTGGCCGACAGCAGGCTGACCATGACGACCGCCCCGGCCGGCACGGTCACTCCGCCGAACTCCACCGGCTCGGTGGCGATCCGCAGGGTCGCGGTCTTCACCGGGCTCTCGTATCGCAGGAACTCCTCGATGGCGGGGGAGAGCAGGTTGCGGTCCGCGCGCAGCCGCGCCAGCTCCTCGGGGTGGCTCAGCAGCAGGTAGACGCCGTTGCCGATGAGGTTGACGGTGGTCTCGTGCCCGGCGAGCAGCAGCAGGAACACCAGCGAGGTCAGCTCGTCCTCGGTCAGCCGCTCGCCGTCGTCGGCCGCTGTGACCAGCGCGGACAGCAGCGCCTGGTCGGGCTGGGCCCGCTTGCGCTCCACCAGCTCGCGCACGTAGTCGTTCATCGCCGTCGCGGCCGCCAGCGCGTCGCCCTGCGCCAGCGCGCTCGCGATGATGGTGTTCGACCAGGCGCGGAAGCTGTCCCGGTCGTCCATGGGCACCCCGAGCAGCTCGCAGATGACCGCCAGGGGCAGCGGGAAGGCGTACTCGCCGATCAGGTCGACCTCGTCCCGCCCGGCGAAACCGTCGAGCAGCTCGTCGGAGATGCGCTGCACGTCGGGACGCAGGTCGGCGATGCGGCGGGCGGTGAACGCCGACGAGACGATGCGGCGCAGCCGGGTGTGCGCGGGCGGGTCGTTGCTGAGCATGTGCGAGTCCATCGCGGCACGCAGCTCGACCGGCCAGCCGCCGCTGGTCCGTATCGGGGCGCCCGAGACGTTCTTGCTCAGCCGGGGGTCGTTCAGGGCGCGGCGGGCGTCGTCGTGCCGGGTGACCAGCCAGGCGTTGAAGTTCGGGGCCACGGCGAACTCGTGCGCGGGAGCCTCCTCGCGCAGCCGTGCGTAGACCGGATGGGGGGCGGACGTCGCTTCAGGACCGAACGGATGCATGCTGCGAACGTTAGCAATCGATGTCCGTTTCGGCCGCCCCCTTCGAGCCTCGCCGAATGTCACCCGATCGGGGCGGGTATGCGCGCTAGTGCGCGTGGGAACGCTCCCCGAAAACCGTGCGAACGGCACAACTGTCGATGCATGTGCCATACGTCACCAGCTCCTCCTAAATTCCCTGAGCGGCCGTTAAGGTCCCGCGCAAGACTGATTGTCGAGGTCACTACGCGGGAGGTCGCAATGACGAAGTACGTGTACGACTTCGCCGAGGGGAACAAGGACCTCAAGGATCTGCTCGGCGGCAAGGGCGCGAACCTCGCCGAGATGGTGCGGATCGGCCTGCCGGTGCCCCCCGGGTTCACCATCACCACCGACGCCTGCCGCGAGTACCTGACCGCGGGCAGCCCGCCCGCCGAGCTGGCCGAGCAGGTCGGCGCGCACCTCGCCGCGCTGGAGCAGACGATGGGCCGCCGCCTCGGCGACCCCGCGGACCCGCTGCTGGTCTCGGTGCGCTCCGGAGCCAAGTTCTCCATGCCCGGCATGATGGAGACGGTGCTCAACGTCGGGCTGACCGACGACAGCGTGCACGGGCTGGCTGCGCGCAGCGGCAACGAGCGCTTCGCGTGGGACTCGTACCGCCGGCTCATCCAGATGTTCGGCAAGACCGTGTGCGACGTGCCCGGCGACGCCTTCGAGCACGCCATGGACCGGGTCAAGGGCTCGCGCGCGGACGTGGACCTGGACGCCGCCGAGCTGCGCGGCCTGGTGGACACCTTCAAGGCCATCTTCGCCGAGCACACCGGGCGCGAGTTCCCGCAGGACCCGCGCGAGCAGATGGACCTCGCCGTCAACGCCGTCTTCGACTCCTGGAACGCCGAGCGTGCCGTGCTCTACCGCCGCCAGGAGCGCATCCCGGCCGACCTGGGCACCGCCGTCAACATCGTCGCGATGGTCTTCGGCAACCTCGGCCCCGACTCCGGCACCGGCGTCGCCTTCACCCGCGACCCGGCCACCGGCGCCCGCGGCGTGTACGGCGACTACCTCGCCAACGCCCAGGGTGAGGACGTCGTCGCCGGCATCCGCAACACGGTGCCGCTGCAGGAGCTGGAGCACCTGGACAAGAAGTCGTTCGACGAGCTGATGGGCATCATGTCCACGCTCGAAGGCCACTACCGCGACCTGTGCGACATCGAGTTCACCATCGAGGCCGGCAAGCTGTGGATGCTGCAGACCCGGGTCGGCAAGCGCACCGCGGCCGCGGCGTTCATCATCGCGTCGCAGCTCGTCGACGAGGGCATGATCGACCTCGACGAGGCGCTGCGCCGGCAGAGCGGGGCGCGCCTGGCCCAGCTCATGTTCCCGACCTTCGACGACTCGGCGGTCGACAAGCCGATCGCCAAGGGCATCGCGGCCTCACCGGGCGCGGCCGTCGGGCACGTGGTGTTCGACAGCGCGCACGCCGTCGAGCGGGCCGCGAAGGGGGAGAAGGTCATCCTGGTGCGCCGGGAGACCAATCCCGACGACCTGCCCGGCATGATCGCGGCGCAGGGCATCCTGACCAGCCGCGGCGGCAAGACTTCGCACGCCGCGGTGGTGGCCCGGGGCATGGGCAAGACCTGCGTCTGCGGCGCAGAGGCGGTCGAGGTGGACCTGGCCGGCCGGCGGTTCACCGTCGGCGACGTCACCGTGGGCGAGGGCGACCTGATCTCGATCGACGGCACCACCGGGGCGATCCACCTCGGCGAGGTGCCGGTCACACCCAGCCCGGTGGTGCGCTACTTCGACGGCGAGCTGCCCGCCGACGCGGACACGCTGGTCGCCGCCGTACACCGGATGCTGGCGCACGCCGACGAGCGCCGTCGGCTGGCCGTGCGCACCAACGCCGACACCGGCTCCGACGCGGCGCGGGCGCGGCGTTTCGGGGCGCAGGGCATCGGCCTGTGCCGCACCGAGCACATGTTCCTCGGCGAGCGCCGGGCCATGGTGGAGCGGCTGATCCTGGCCGACGGCGAGGCCGAGCAGCAGCGGGCGCTGGACGCGCTGCTGCCGCTGCAGCGCGACGACTTCGCCGAGATCTTCCGGGTGATGGACGGGCTGCCGGTCACCATCCGGCTGATCGACCCGCCGCTGCACGAGTTCCTGCCGCCGCTGGAGGAGCTGGCCGTCGAGGTCGCCACCGCGAAGGAGCCCGACCCGCATAAGGAGGCGCTGCTGGCCGCGGTGCGCCGGATGCACGAGCAGAATCCGATGCTGGGTCTGCGCGGGGTACGCCTCGGGCTGGTCATCCCGGGCCTGTTCGGCATGCAGGTGCGGGCCATCGCCCAGGCCGCGGCGAAGGTCCGCGCCGAGGGCGGCGACGCCCGGCCGGAGATCATGGTGCCGCTGGTGGGCGCGGTGCAGGAGCTGGAGGCGGTACGCGCCGACGCCGAGCGCATCCTCGCCGAGGAGGGCATGTCCGGCACCCCGATCGGCACGATGATCGAGGTGCCCCGGGCCGCGCTGACGGCGGGCCAGATCGCCGAGGCGGCCGACTTCTTCTCCTTCGGCACCAACGACCTGACCCAGATGGGCTGGGGCTTCTCCCGCGACGACGTGGAGGGCTCGTTCTTCAGCCGATACCTGGAGCTGGGCGTGTTCGGGGTGTCGCCGTTCGAGACGCTGGACCGCGACGGCATCGGCCGGCTGGTGCGCATCGCCGTGCAGGAGGGCCGCCAGGTGCGGCCGGATCTGAAGATCGGTGTCTGCGGCGAGCACGGCGGCGATCCCGAGTCGGTGCGCTTCTTCCACGAGGTGGGATTGGACTACGTCTCCTGCTCGCCGTTCCGCGTCCCGGTCGCCCGCCTGGAGGCCGGCCGCGCGGTCCTCTGACCTGCCGGATGTTTGGAAGGGCACCTTCACATCGCAAAGCGATGTGAAGGTGCCCTTCCTTTCTTGCGTGGGGGTTTACGGGTGGTGGCACACGGGAATCCGGGGGCGTACGCTTTCGGCACTCTGTCCACTCTGGCAGGAGGCGGCGATGGGGCTGCGCTGGCATGGCACCGCAGTGGACGCCGGGGATCCGGCACGGCTGGCTCGCTGGTGGGCCGAGGTGCTCCACTTCCAGATACTGGAGGAGCGCCCGGACGCGGTGGCGATCGCGCCCGACCAGGCGACGTATCCCGGCATGCTGTTCGTGCAGGCGCCCGCCGCGAAGGTGGGCCGCAACCGGCTGCAGGTCGAGCTGGACTGCGACGACCTCGTGGCCGACATCGAACGGCTGATGGACATGGGCGCGCGCCACGTGCCCGCCCAGACGCCGAGCACACCGTGGACGCTGCTCGCCGACCCGGAGGGCAACGAGTTCCGGCTGCGCCCGCGCCCGTGATTCCGCGCTGAAGGTTCCATCGCCGACGGTCCGTCGACATGGGAGCGCTGCCAGCGCGTGAAGCGCTCTCGGTGCAGGCTGCGCGGCACGCGGGATAGATCATCGCATAACTGCTGGTCGTTGCCGCTTCACATGTGCGTTACATCCGGCTACATTGGTCCGCAGTTGTGGGAGCGCTCCCGCAAACTTCCGCCCGATCACTCACCGCGCCTGGCCGCCACGCCGGGCGGGGTCGGATGCGCCCACGTCCGGTCCCGCGCCGTCCCGTCGTGGACCGCTCCGGTGCGGCTCCACGTACGAGGAGTTCCGTCATGCCCGACGCACGACCACACTGGGGACGCCGGCTGGCGGCGACCGCAGCCGCGGCGCTGACCGCGGCGAGTTTCGCCGTCGCGGTCAGCCCCGGCCCGGCTGCCGCCGCCCCGACCTTCAACTACGCCGAGGCGCTGCAGAAGTCGCTGTACTTCTACGAGGCCCAGATCGCCGGCCCGAAGCCGTCCTGGAGCCGGGTCTCCTGGCGCGGCGACTCGGCCATGAACGACGGTTCCGACGTCGGCCTGAACCTGACCGGCGGCTGGTTCGACGCCGGTGACCACGTCAAGTTCGGCTTCCCGATGGCGTTCACCACCACGATGCTGGCCTGGGGCGCGGTCGAGTACCGGGCGGGCTACGCCGCCTCGGGGCAGCTCACGGCGCTGCTCAACAACCTGCGGGTGCCCAACGACTACTTCATCAAGGCGCACCCGTCGGCCAACGTGCTCTACGGGCAGATCGGCAAGGGCGACGACGACCACAAGTGGTGGGGTCCGGCCGAGGTGATGCCGATGGCGCGGCCCGCGTACAAGATCGACGCCAGCTGCGGCGGCGCTGACCTGGCCGGGGAGACCGCGGCCGCGATGGCCGCCTCGTCGATGGTGTTCCGGCCGACCGACCCGACGTACGCTGACACCCTGGTCACGCACGCCAAGCAGCTCTACACGTTCGCCGACACGGTGCGCCAGACCTACCACTCGTGCATCACCGACGCGACGAACTTCTACAAGTCGTGGAGCGGTTACACCGACGAGCTGGTCTGGGGCGGGATCTGGCTCTACCGGGCCACCGGCGACGCGAGCTACCTGGCCAAGGCCGAGGCGGCGTACGACAGCCTGGGCACCGAGCCGCAGACCACCACCCGCTCCTACAAGTGGACGCTGGCCTGGGACAACAAGCAGTTCGGCGCATACGTGCTGCTGGCCAACCTGACCGGCAAGCAGAAGTACGTCGACGACGCCAACCGCTGGCTGGACTACTGGACCGTCGGCGTAAACGGCGAGAAGATCCGCACCTCGCCGGGCGGCATGGCCGTGCTCGACAGCTGGGGCGCGCTGCGCTACGCCGCGAACACCTCGTTCGCCGCGCTGGTCTACAGCGACAACACCACCGATTCGGTGCGCAAACAGCGGTACAAGGACTTCGCGCTCAAGCAGATCAACTACGCGCTCGGCGACAACCCGCGCAACTCGTCGTACATGATCGGCTTCGGGAACAACTCGCCGAAGAACCCGCACCACCGCACCGCCCACGGCTCGTGGTGGGACAGCATGACGGTGCCCACCGGGACCCGGCACGTGCTGTACGGCGCGCTGGTCGGCGGCCCGTCCTCGCCCGACGACTCCTACAAGGACGAGCGCAACGACTACGTCATGAACGAGGTCGCCACCGACTACAACGCCGGCCTGACCTCCGCACTTGCCCGGCTCTCCCAGGAGTACGGCGGCACCCCCCTGGCCGGCTTCCCGGGTGTGCAGGCCCCTGACATGGACGAGATGACCGTCGAGACGACGCTGGTCGCCGACGCGCGGGAGACCCGGGTCAAGGCGATCGTCTACAACAAGTCGGCGTTCCCGGCCCGCGCGCTGACCACCGCGAAGTTCCGCTACTACTTCACCCGTGACGACTCCAGCGCGGTCGTGGTCACCTCCGGCTACACCCAGGGCTGCCCGTCGCCGAGCACCGCGAAGCAGGCGCAGGGCAACCTCTGGTACGTCGAGGTCGACTGCACCGGGTACACCATCGCGCCCGCCGGGCAGTCGCAGCACCGGATGGAGGTGCAGTTCAAGGTCGGCGTCGGCGAGGGCGGCACCTGGAGCACCGCCAACGACCCGTCGTACCTGGCCACCGCGGGGGTCAACCCGGGCGTGCCGCTGTACCACGGCGGCGTGCGGATCTGGGGCAACGAGCCCAGCACCACCCCGGACACCACCGCGCCCAGCGTGCCCGGCACCCCGAGCGCCTCCGGCGTCACCACCACCGGCATGACCCTGGCCTGGGCGGGTTCGACCGACACCGGCGGCAGCGGCCTCGCGGGTTACGACGTGTACCGCGAGGCGGGCACGACGGACGTGCTGGTCGGCTCGCCGACCACGGCAACCCTGTCGCTGACCGGGCTCACCCCGAACACCTCGTACACCTACTACGTGGTGGCCAAGGACGGGGCGGGCAACCGCTCGGCGGCCTCGACCCCGGCGACGTTCACCACGCTGATCGCCGACCCGGTCGACACCACCCCGCCGAGCACGCCCGGCACGCCGGTCGCGTCGGCGATCACGTCCAGTGGCGCCACCCTGACCTGGACCGGCTCCACCGACAACGTCGGCGTCACCGGCTACCGGGTCTACCGGGAGGCCGGGGCGACGGACGCGCTGCTGGCCACGGTCACCGGAACCACGTATGCGGTGACCGGGCTGACCGCCGCCACGGCGTACCAGTTCTACGTGGTCGCGGTCGACGCCGCGGGCAACGCCTCGACCCCGTCGAGCGCGGTGTCGCTGACCACCCTGCCGAACAACCCGGCGGGCAGCTGCCAGGTCACGTACGGCAGCAACGACTGGAGCACCGGCTTCACCGGCAACGTGACGGTCAAGAACACCGGCACGTCCACGATCAACGGCTGGACGCTGCGGTTCTCGTTCACCGCCGGGCAGCAGATCACCCAGTCCTGGTCGTCGAAGTACACCCAGACCGGGGCCGACGTCGCGATCACCAATGAGAGCTGGAACGGCACGCTCGCCGCTGGGGCGTCCACGTCGTTCGGCTTCAACGCCACGCACACCGGCAGCAACCCGCGGCCGGCGGCGTTCACGCTCAACGGCGCCACCTGCACCATCGGGTGACGCCTCCGGCCCGCGCCGCCGCCAGGGGGTGGCGGCGGCGCGGGCACACCGGTCCGAGCCCAAGCGGACCGCAAAAGGGGGTACGCGGATGCGGTCGCGTACCCCCTCGCCTTGCCAGAGGAAGGGCACCTTCTCATCGCTATGCGATGTAGAAGGTGCCCTTCCCAACGGCCAGGAGAGTGTCAGCAGCGGCGGCCGCGGTTGATGCAGTCGGTGGCGAACGTGATCAGGTTCGCCGGCATCACGTTGGCGAAGTCGGCGTGGTCGGTGAGCGGGTTGTGGTTCTGCTCGGGGAAGGTGTCCAGCGCGAACGAGCGCCCGCGCGGCACGCTGTAGGTCAGCGTCATACGCAGCTGCGCGATCGGCTTGGTGCCCTCCGGGCAGCGCCCGTCGCTCGCGGGGAAGATGACGTGCGCGCGGTGGTTGGCGCTGTCGGTGTTGACGCCGTCCCAACAGCTCGGGAAGTCCAGGACACGCTGCACCTGGCTGCCCCGCGGGCACAGCGGGTACTTCGTGGTGCGGCGGTTGGTGAAACCGGTGCAGGTCCACTGCGCCTTGGCGTTGGTCGGGCCGTTGGTGACCGCCTTGGCGTCGCCGGTGATCAGCCGCAGGAAGCGCGGCATCTGCTCGACCTTCGCGAACCGGTTGCCGCGGAACTCCAGCCGCACCGACGCCGGGCGCAGGATGCGGCCGATGTTGCCGTCGTTGCCGCCGCCGTCGGCCGTCGCGTCCTCGCCGACGGTGCCGCGCTGGCGCAGCACCGGCCAGTAGTAGGTGGAACGGTCGTCGCGGCGGCAGGTGGTGCCCGCCGCCTCGAGGCTCTCGTTGGTCGAGTTGCCGTCGGCGGACAGGTTGCCGACGTAGTCGTGCGTGTGATGCGCGCCGTTGAACACGCCCGGCGCGACGATGAAGTTGTCGGGGTTGCGGTGGTCATTGAGGTTACGGCCGCACAGCGAGGTGAACGTGCCCGCCGAACCCTCGGCGGTCGCCCGCCGCTCGCGCACGTTGGGCGCGACCGCGCGGATGTCGACGAAGTCGCCGACCACCGGCGGGCCGGTCGGGGCATGGCAGCGCGCGGGCGAGCGCGGCTTGGCGCACTCGGCGTCGGGGCCCTGATCGTTCGGGATGCGGGCGGCCGCGGCGAGCTCCGCCGAGACCTCCGCGGCGGGGGTGGCGCCGGCGCCGTCACCGGTCGCGGCCTGCGAGACCTGGCTGATGGTGGCCAGCACCGTCGCGGCGATCAGCACGATCACCGCGGCCAGTAATCGCCGCTCGCGGGGTTCCATCCGGTGCCGGGGGGAGTGAGTGCGTGCCATGGGGGTGGTCCTTCCGGGAGGTGGGGTGCCGGGTGCGGCCGACGGGGGCGGCGGCCGCACCCGAGGTCAGCGGGGGTGCCGGACGCGGGCGGCCGTCACCGCGCCGACGCCCAGCGAGGTCGCCAGGATCAGCCAGATCATCGGCTCCGGTGTGCCGCCGGTACGCGGACCTGCGGCGGAGTTCGGCGCGGCGGCCGGGGTGGGGGGTGCGGGCAACGCGCCGTAGTCGACGAGTCCGGTGCTCTCCAGGTACGTCATGTGCCGCATCACGATCGTCACGGCCTTCTGGGCGAACTCGCGGATCACCTCGTTGCGGGTGCCCGCGCGGACCGCCGCGATGACGCTGAAGACCTTGCCGTGCGCGACGCGCAGGCGGGCGATGAAGACGTTGTCCCAGGCCTCGCCGCGCAGCCCGTTCAGCTCGTCGAGCCAGCCCTGCTGCTCGGCATTGGGCCGGTCGGGCACCGCCACCTGCAGCTGCGCCGCGACCTTGAGCACCTCGGCGTCCAGCGCGATGTGCTCGGTACTGATGTGGTGGCCGATCTCCCTGACCTTCTCGCTGCGGGCCCGGTCCTGGGCCTGCTTGCCGGCGGGGGACTCCCAGAGCCCGGCGAGGCGCACCCGGACCAGCAGGTCCCGATCGGCGGGGCCGAGCGGCCCGAACTCGGTGACGGTCCAGCCGGGGTCGGGTTCTTCGGCATGGGCGGCCGGCGGCGAGGTGAGCGCCACCGCCGCGGCGAGGACCGCGACCGCTGCGAGCGCAGCGGTCCGGGCGAGGCGAATGTCCATCCGACGCCTTTCCGTGTTCGCCCGAATACATGATGCGCTGCCTATCGGCAGCGCCAGGAGCCTAAGCTCGGAGTCCGCTGTGAAGTCAATCCCCGAAGACATTGTTAAGCCGCTTTTAGGGTCTGCATAGGACGTACCTAAAAAAGTGTGCCCTGTTCACGGGAGTCTTCCGCGATGTGGTCATAGGCATTGACATTGTGCCGCAAAGGGTTGAAGGTGTCGTCCCAAAGGGATTGCGGACCTCATTCGCGATGCCATTGGCGCTTATTAGAGCAGAGTAGCGGGACGGTTATGGAGAGTGCTCATGTCATCGCCGCGACGGTGGGATTCACCTCGTTCGGGCTGCTGTGGCTGGCAGTTCTCGGCGGCGTCGCGTTGCGCAACGGATGGGGCCTGAGCCGCATCCGCCGGCCCGTGGCGTACGCCGCGCATCAGGGCATCGCCCTGGTCGGGCTGACGCTGGGCCTGGTGCACGGCATCGCCCAGCTCGCTGTGCCGAACGGCACCATCAGCGTGATCGACGTCATCGTGCCGTTCGTGGACACCCACGACCCTCTCGGCGTCGGCGCGGGCGTGCTCGGCCTGGAGCTGGTCATCGCCGGCGCGATCTCGATCGTGATCCAGCGCAAGCTCGGGTTCAGCCGCTGGCGCGCCGTGCACATGGCCACGTACGTCGGGTTCTCGCTGGTCTCCGCGCACGTGCTGATCTCCGGCACGGACACCGGCCCGAGTTGGGTCTGGGGGCCGGTGTACACCGCCTGGCTGGCCACGGTCGCGCTGTGGTTCACCACCTGGCCGCGTCGCTCCCGCCGGGTCGAGTCCGACAACGTGCTGGCCGTCGTACGCCCGGAGCAGCCGCGCGACAGCCTGGTCGTCGATGTGGACCCGGTGCGCTGCGCCCGGTTCGGCTTCTGCGAGCAGGAGTCGCCCAACGTGTTCAGCCTGCGCAGCGACGGCCGGCTCGACTACACCGCGGCCCCGCCCGCGTACCGGCTGGACGAGGTGGTTCGGGCGGTCGAGGTGTGCCCGGCCCGCGCCATCAGCGTCCGGCGTCCGGCAGGCAGTGCCCCGACTCCGCCGCCGACCCCGGTGACCCCGCTCATCGTGCGCCAGCGGGAGCGCCCCGCCGCGCCGTCTGTCGAGGACGAGGTCGAGGAGACCCGCCCTGCGGGACGCTCCACTTTCGAACCTGCCACGGAACTCGACGAGTTCCGGCAGTCCCGGCGGCACAGCCGTGCTTCGCACCGCGCCGCCGGCGCCCGCGACCGCTTCCACGTCGGCGATCTGAGCGAGGACTGAACATGAGGCACCGGATCTCGGACCTTGATCGGATTCTTGTGGTCGGGGGTGGGCGGGCCGCGGTGGCGGCGGTGGAGGAACTGGACCGGCTCGGGTTCAGCGGTGTGGTCACCGTGCTGGCCGGTGAGTCGTATCCGCCGTACCACCGGCCCGCGTGCTCGAAAGGTCTGCTCACCGGCCAGCGGCCGGCCGACGTGCAGCTGTCCACCGAGGCCTCGGCGCGCTGGCTGACCGGGCGGGTCGCGGCCGAACTCGACGCCAAGCGCCAGATCGTCTACGGCGAGACCGGCGAGATGTACGAGTACGACGCGCTCATCGTCGCCACCGGCGCCCGCCCGGTCATCCCGGACGGCTGGCCGGTCGGCGAGCCCGGCCTGCACAGCCTGCACGGCATCGACGACGCGCTCGGGCTGGCCGCCGACCTGCGCCGAGCGCAGCGGGTGGCCGTCGTCGGCGCCGGGCTGACCGGCTGCGAGGCCGCCTACGTGGTCCGCTCACTCGCCCGTGAATGCACCATGATCGACTCGAACGCACAGGTCATGACCCGTGCGGTCGGGTCCGTGACGGGTGGGCTGATCGCCGACACGATGCGCCGTGAAGGCGTACGCATGCGCCTCGGCCGCCGGGTCAAGCACCTGTCCCGGGGCCGCCGCGGCTGGCGGCTGGACCTCGACGACGGCTCGCACGTCGACGCCGACCTCGTCATCGCCACGCTCGGCGAACGGCCCGACACCGGCTGGTTCACCGCCCGCCACGCCGACACCACCGACGGGCTGCTCTGCGACGAGAGCCTGCGGGTGCAGGGCGTGGACCGGGTCGTCGCGGCCGGTGCGGTCGCCCGCTGGCCCAACGCCTGGTACGGCGACGCCCCCGGCCGCGTCGACCAGTGGATCGCCGCCATGGAGATGGGCCGCGCCGCCGCCCGCACACTGCTGTCCGGCACCCGTGCCGCCCCCGCCGTCGGGGTCCTGCCGCGTTACTGGTCCGACCTGTTCGGACTGCGCATCCAGGTGATCGGCCGCCTCGACAAGTCCGAGGAGGTCGCCGTCAGCGAACTGCGCCCCGGCCGCCGCGACATCGCCCGCGGCGGCGTGCTCGCCGCCCACCGCCGCGGTGGCGTGACCACCGGGGTGGTCGCGGTCAACGCGCCGAAGCAGTTCACCACGCTCGCCCGCGCGATGCGGGAGGCGGGCCCGGCCCGCCCGCTCGTGTCGCTGCCCGCCGTCATCCCGAACCAGCGCCGCCTGAGCCTGGTCGGCTGAGCCGAGAGAAGGGAACCTCCGATGCTTCGAAGTGTTCGCGCCGCACTGGCAGCCGCGCTGCTGCTGGCCCCGCTGGGTGCGATGACCGCCTGTGCGGGCCTGCGCGACGGCCCGGCCCCGGTCACCGCGCCCGCACCGTCACCGCTCGGTCCGGCCGAGAACGAGCCCGCCGCCGAGGTCGTCGCCGCCGTCGGCATCCCGACCGCCGAGCTGCGCGGCAAGAAGATCCCGAAGATGGGCGAGGTGGTCGTCGACGCCGACGGCTTCGTGCTCTACCGGTTCGACAAGGACACCGCCGAGCCGCCGGCCAGCAACTGCTCCGGGGACTGCGCCGCGGTGTGGCCGCCGGTGCTGGTCGACGAGAACGTCAAACTGACCGGACTGGACGCCAAACTCGTCGGCACCATCGAGCGCGAGGACGGGGCCACCCAGGTCACCCTGAACGGCTGGCCGCTCTACCGCTACCTCGGCGACAAGAAGGCCGGGCAGTGGAAGGGCCAGGCGGTCGGCGGAGTCTGGTTCGTCGTCGCGCCGACCGGCAAGAAGAACCTGTCCTGCCTGCCGACCGCGACCCCGGTGCCGGTGCCCCCGCCCGGCGCGGACGCCTCGCCGGACGCGGGTGCGTCGCCCGCCGCCGCTGCCTCGCCGTCCGGGGACGGCGGATACACGTACTGAACCGGCCGCCCGGTCCCGGGGCGCCGCCGACGGGAGGGCGCGGCACTTGCCTGCCGCGCCCTCCCGTGCGCCACACCGGATCACGTCAGCGCCGGAAGCGGAACCAGTCGATGTTCACGTAGTCGTTGGGCTGCCCGCTGCTGAAGGTCAGGTAGACCGTGTGGGTGCCGGTCACCGAACCCACGTTCGCGGGGATCTCCCGCCAGCTCGTCCAGCCGCCGGTGTTGGCGATGGCGAAGTTGCCGATCGGCGCGTTGGACAGGCTGTCGATCCGCACCTCGACCAGGCCGCTGATGCCGCCCGCGGCACCGGACGCGGCCCGGGTGACGAAGTCCAGCGGCCGCGGCGAGCCGAAGTTCACGCCGTCGAAGCGCAGGTGGTCACCGTTGCCGATGCTGCCGACGTAGTAACCCTCGTAGATCGTCGTGCCGGCCTGGCCGTTGCGGCTCTCGGCCTGGATGTTGGCGTACGCGTCACGGTTGCCGCTCGGCGGCGGGCTGGCCGGCGGCGACGACGGCGGCGGCGTGGTGCCGCCCGTGGTCTGGTAGACCGCCACGTAGTCGACCCGCATCGGCTGACCCGACACGGTGCTGCCGGTCGGTGTCGCGGACCCCGCCACACCGTTCGGGAACGAGCCGCCCATCGCCACGTTGAGCAGCAGGAAGTAGCCCGCGTGCGAGGTCATCTGGGACCAGTACGAGCCGACCTGGCTCTGGTTCACGGTGTGGTAGAGCGTCCCGTCGACGTACCAGCGCAGCTGCTGGGCGTTCTCGTTGGTGCGGTCCCACTCGAAGCGGTACGTGTGGAACGCCGACTGGCAGGTGCTGCCCGGGCAGGCACGGCTGGTGCCGATGCCGTTGAACTCGTTGCACGGCCCGCCGGGCGCCACACCGCAGTGCAGCACGCCCCACACCGAGTTGATGCCGTTGACGTTCTCCATGATGTCGAACTCGCCGATACCCGGCCAGTTCTGGTAATTGCCCCGGTAGGGCGCGCCCAGCGCCCAGAACGCGGGCCAGTAGCCGGCGGCCGCGGCCCCGGTGACGTTGGGCATCTGGATGCGGCCCTCGATGCGCAGGACGCGCCCGGCCGCGGGCTTGAAGTCGGTGCGGACCGTCTCGATGCGGGACGAGGTCCAGCTGGAACCGCTGCGGATCGGGGTGATCAGCAGGTTGCCCGCGCCGTCGTGGCGGACGTTGTTCGTGCTGTTGGTGTACGTCTGGATCTCGCCGGTGCCCCAGTTGGCGGGGCCACCCGGGTACTGCGTGCCGGTGTCGATGATCCAGTTGCTGGACGACGGCAGCGTGTTGTTCGCGCCGTTGAAGTCGTCGCTCCAGACCAGCTGCCAGCCCGAGGGTGTGGCGGGCAGGGAGGCCTGCGCGGGCAGGGCGTTGACCGTGGCGACCGCCGCGGCGACCAGGACGGCCAGTCCGCCGGCCAGGGTCGCCTTGCGGTGTTGGGAGAATCGCGTGCTCATCAGGGCTTTCTCCTCCTGGGGAAGAGGGCGGTCCGCACGCCGCCGGGCTCGGCATGGGCGGCGGAACCGGGGACCGTGGGACGGTTGTGAGAGCGCTCTCTTGTTCCCTCACTTAACGTCTCCGCAACGCGAATGTCAATAACCATCGATGCCAACGTGCGCCGATCGCAGGGTTGTGGTACCTTGGTACCCAAGTACCTCGGAGGTGGAGCGATGAACGCCAAGAGACAGTCGCCGCTGAAAGTCGATCCGGACATCGACGAGCTGATCTCTCAAGGCGCTCATTTCCTCGGGCTGACGAAGAAGGACCTTGTCGCGGAGGCGGTCAAGAATTACCTCGCGGCCCGGCGCGAGGAACTGCACCAGCGGATGACGGAAGCGATGCGGGTGCTGGACGGCACCACCTCCTCCCGCGTCGCCATGCTCGCCGGGGTGTCTCCGGACGACGTCGAACGGCTCGGCGGGATACGGGAGTAGCACGCGGAGCGTGTCCGGCCAACCCTGCGCTGCCTGCGCGACGACCTGAAGATGGAGTCGCCGTCAGTCGACCGGCTGCTCGATGAGATCGACCACCCACTGCTCGCCAAGGCATCGGAACAGTTCGCCGATGCGACCACCCCCCCACGAACGCATCGCCGCCGTCGACGACCGGGTCCTGTTCAAGGTCAAGGTGCAGCGCTGGCGCGGAGCGGTTCTGGTCGAACCCGACCTGCCATGGCTGGTTGCCGCAGGTTGGCGTGAGTCCGGCAGCAGCGACGACTTCTACGCCGCACTCGCCGCAGACGCACGGAGCGCTCGGGCGCGGTACAACGCCGACGCCAGACCTGCGCTGACCACCGACACCTACACCGCTCACCTGCTGCCGACACATGACGACCGGTTGCGGCAGCGCCTGGAGCGGGCCACTCGTTTCGTCCGTGGCCTGGAGGCGCTCGTACCGGAACTGGTGCGGCAGTCCTTGCGAGACGGTCATGAGAGAACGGCCGAACTCGACTCGTTCGACCTGGGTGTTCAAGTCCGGGCCGAACACGGACACGAGACCTACGTGGCCGTCCGCGTCCGGGGATCGGTGCCGCCGAACCTCGTGCCGGTGATCCTCGACATCGTGCCTGGCTGCGATCGCACCGGCTGGTACCCGGAAGCGGCACTGCCGGACCGGGCTCTGCACCCCAACGAGCAGGCCTGGTCCAACATCATGGACACCGCGGTGGCGGCGAAGTTGCTGGACGTCGACTGAGCACCGACGACCGGCCGCCCGACGTTCACCGTTGCGTGCGTGAGGATGCCGGTCGCGGTCAGTAGCATTGGTTGATGGTCGATCCCAGCGAGCGGTTCATCCCCGAGCCTTCGAAGGACACCGGTTTCGGGCGCAGCCCCTACGAGCGCGACCGGGCGCGGGTGCTGCACTCGGCCGGGTTCCGGCGGCTGGCCGCCAAGACCCAGGTGCACACCGCGGGCAGCGGCGACTTCCTGCGTACCCGGTTGACGCACTCGATCGAGGTGGCGCAGATCGCCCGTGAGATGGGCGCCCGGCTGGGCTGCGACCCCGACGTCGTCGACGTCGCCGGGCTGGCCCACGACCTGGGGCATCCGCCGTTCGGGCACAACGGCGAGGACGCGCTCGACGAGGTCAGCCGGGCCTGGGGCGGGTTCGAGGGCAACGCGCAGACGCTGCGGGTGCTCACCCGGCTGGAGGCCAAGGTGGAGGGCGCGGGGCTCAACCTCACCCGGGCCTCGCTGGACGCGACCTGCAAGTATCCCTGGCCGCGCCGGGAGGGCACCCGCAAGTTCGGGGTGTACGCCGACGACCGCCCCGTCTTCGACTGGATGCGCCTGGGCGCGCCCGACGACGACCGGCGCTGCCTGGAGGCGCAGGTCATGGACTGGTCCGACGATGTGGCGTACTCGGTGCACGACGTCGAGGACGGCCTGTACTCCGGCTTTGTCGAGCTGCGGCCGCTGCTGATCGACGCCGACGAGCGGGCGGCGCTGTGCGCGGACGTGGCGCAGGTGTACTCGTCGGAGTCGCCGGCGGTGCTGCACGAGGCCCTGATCGAGCTGCTCGCCGATCCCGTCGTCGCGCCGCTGGCCGGATACGACGGCTCGTTCAAGGCGCAACTGGCGCTCAAGCGCTGCACCAGCGTCCTGACCGGACGGTTCGTCGCCGCCGCAGTCGACGCCACTCGCGACAAGTACGGCGACGGCCGGCTGCGCCGCTACGACGCGGATCTGATCGTGCCGTCCGCCGCCCGGATCCGCTGCGCCCTGCTCAAGGGCATCGCGCTGCGCTACGTGATGCGCCGCCGGGGCATGGAGCCGTGGTACGACGAGCAGCGCCAGATCCTGCGCGACCTGGTGCGGCTGCTGGCCGACCGGGCCCCGGACGAGCTGGACCCGGTCTTCGCCCCGCTGTGGCGGGCCGCGGCCGACGACACGGCGCGCCACCGGGTCGTGGTGGACCAGGTGGCCTCACTGACCGACACCGCCGCCCAGGCCTGGCACCAGCACCTCACCATTCCCGGCACCTGACCTCCGCCGAGCCCCCCGACGCGTGCGCCGCCGCGCAGGGTCGGCCTGCGGTTTCCGGGAAACTGCGGGAATCAGGAGCCCGATTCCCGCAGTTTCCCGGAAATTGCAGCGTGGGTTTCGGCGGAACCCGGCGGCTCGGTGACGGGGAGTTCGGCGGCGGGCTCGGCGAGCGTGGTGGGCGCTTCGGCCGGGGTGCCCGCGTCGTGGAGCGGGTGCGGGCGGGACGGGAAGAGGTCGAGCACGTCCAGGGCGCGGGCGGCGAGCAGGCGTTCGCGCTCGGCGGCGTCGCGTCGCACGGTCCGGCTGACCCACCAGAGGTGGACGGCGGCCGAGGCGGCGAACAGTGCCACGACGAGCAGGAACAGCGCCCAGCCGTCGTTGTCCAGGGCGTTCAGGGCGTAGCCGCCGCCCGCGGCCAGCAGCGCGCTGTTGACCAGGCCGATGCTGGCCGCCAGGCCGACGGCCTCGCGCTGCCGCTGTCGTCCGGGTCCCGCGCTCGGCAGGAACAGGCCGGGGTCGTCGAGCGTGGGCAGCAGCACGTACGGGGCGACCTGCGGGGCGCGGCGCACCAGGTAGCTGCGCAGCGCCTGTTCGGCCAGCCCGTAGCGGTGCGCCGTGCCGGTGAAGCGCAGCTGCCGGAGGAACACGGCCGGGCCCATCAGCAGCAGCAGCGCGCCGAGGGCCGCGATGACGCCGAGGCGCACCTCGGCGTCGATGTCGCTGCCGACCAGGCCGGCGGACACGGCCGCGACGGCGGTGGCGATGACCAGGAAGAAGTTGTACCGGTTGTGGGCCTGGTCGCTCACCGCCCGGCGCATCTCGATGATCTTCTGGTACTCGGTGAGCGCGACGGTGAGCTCGATGTCGTCGGCGGCGCGGCGGGCAGGGTCGGGGGTGAGGGTGGGATGGGCCACGATCGCACGGTATCGGCTGTGCGCCCGCCGGGCATCGGCTGGCAGGATGTAGCGCATGGCCGGGGGTCGCATCCGTGATGAGGACATCGCGCTCGTACGCGAGCGCAGCTCGATCGTGGACGTGGCCGGTGAGCAGGTCACCCTGAAGAACGCGGGCGGCGGCAACCTCAAGGGGCTTTGCCCGTTCCACGACGAGAAGACCCCGTCGTTCACCGTGTCCCAGGCCCGCAACGTGTGGTTCTGCCACGGCTGCGGCGAGGGCGGCGACGTGATCAACTTCGTGCAGAAGATCGATCACCTGAGCTTCATCGAGTCCGTCGAGCGGCTGGCCGACCGGGCGGGCATCCAGCTGCGCCGGATCGAGGGCGGCCCGGCGGTCGAGCGCCCGCAGCACGGCCAGCGCCAGCGCCTGGTCGCCGCGCACGCCGCGGCCCAGGAGTTCTACGCCGAGCAGCTGCTCACGCCGGGGGCGCGGGCGGCCCGGGAGTTCCTCGCCGAGCGCGGCTTCGACCGGGACGCGGCCCAGCGATACGGCTGCGGCTTCGCGCCGGTGGAGTGGGACCTGCTGGTCAAGCACCTGCGCGGGCGCGGCTTCACCGCCGCCGAGATGGAGACCGCGGGCCTGGCCCGGCCCGCGCGTTCGGGCAGCCTGGTGGACCGGTTCCGCCGCCGCCTGCTGTGGCCGATCCGGGACGTCTCCGGCGACGTGATCGGGTTCGGGGCGCGCAAGCTGTTCGACGACGACGACGGCCCGAAGTACCTGAACACCCCCGAGACGCCGCTGTACAAGAAGTCGCACGTGCTCTACGGCATCGACCAGGCCAAACGCGAGATCGCCAAGCAGGGCCGGGCGGTGATCGTCGAGGGGTACACCGACGTGATGGCCTGCCACCTGGCCGGGGTGACCACGGCCGTGGCGACGTGCGGCACCTCGTTCGGCGCGGATCACATCGGGGTGCTGCGGCGGCTGCTGCTGGACACCGACGCGTACGCAGGAGAGATCATCTTCACCTTCGACGGCGACGCCGCGGGGCAGAAGGCGGCGCTGCGCGCGTTCGGCGACGACCAGCGCTTCGTCGGGCAGACGTTCATCGCGGTCAGCCCGGACGGCATGGACCCCTGCGAGCTGCGCCTGGCCCGGGGCGACCTGGCCGTGCGTGACCTGGTCGCCCGCCGCGAGCCGCTGATCGCGTTCGCGCTGCGCTCCACGCTCGCCCGCTTCGACCTGGACACGGTCGAGGGCCGGGTGGCCGCGCTGCGCACCACGGCCCCCATGGTCGCGAAGATCAAAGACCGGTCACTGCTCACCGGGTATGCCCAGAAGCTCGCCGGGGACCTCGGCGTCGACGTCGACCAGGTGCGTACGGCGATCCGCAGCGCCGACAGCGCGACGGTGCCCGCGCCCCGCCCGGCCGCGGCCACCCCCGACAGCCCGCGCCTGGTGGTCGAGCGCGAGGCGCTCAAGCTGGCGATCCAGCAGCCGGTGCTGGCCGGGCCGGTGTTCGACGCGGTCGACGAGACCCTCTACGCCCACCCGCCGTACCGCGACGTCCGGGCGGCGATCGCCGCGGCCGGCGGCGCGTGCGCCGGGGTGGCCGGAGCGGGCTGGGTCAACAGCGTGCGCGACGCCTGCGCCGACCTGGCCGCGCAGATGCTGGTCATGGAGCTGGCCGTGGAGCCGGTGCGCTACGACGGCGAGCCGGACTCCGGCTACCTGCACGTCGTGCTGGCCCGCCTCCAGCTCGCCGGGCTCAACCAGCGCATCGGCGAGGTGAAATCGCGGCTGCAGCGGATCAACCCGGTCACCGAGTCCGACGAGTACCGGGCGCGGTTCACCGAACTCGTCGCCCTGGAGCAGCACTCCCGGGCGCTCAAGGAGAAGGCCGCCGGAGGGCTCTGATGAAGTTTCGACTGTTCGGCGGGCGGCGTACGCTGCCCGCGGAGCGCCGCCCGCAGCTGTCCGCCGACGAGCGGGTGCTGGCCTGGGCTCCCATGGGCGAGGACACCGTCGTCGCCACCAACCTCGGCCTGTGGTGGGACGAGCAGCGCACCGGCTGGCACCGCATCGACAAGGCGGTCTGGGACGGCGAGGCGCTGGTGGTCACCCCGGCCGAGGTCGTCGCGGAGCGCGCCGGCTACGAGGTGGTCGCCGACGGCACCCCGGTGCGCCTCAAGCTCACCGACCCCGACCACCTGCCGCACCAGGTGCGCCTGCGGGTGACCAGTTCGGTGCAGCACCCGCAGCACCACGAGCTGCCCGGCGGCGGCGCCTGGATCTTCGCCCGCCGCGTTCCCGGCGTGAACGGCCTGTCCTGGACCGTCCGCTACGACCACGGCACCGACGGCGACGACCCGGCCACCGTCGCCGCCACCGACCAACTCATCGCCACCACCCGCGGCGACCTCCTCTGACCCCGCACGAAGGAAGGGCACCTTCTTATCGCTCCGCGTATAAGAAGGTGCCCTTCCTATCGCTGGGGTGGCGTGGTGCGGGCAGGTTGATCGATTAATCGGGAAAAAGGGCGCGAGTTTGTCGGGGGCCGGGGATAGGGTCGCCGCGTGAGTGACCAACGACCCCCGATGATCCATGCCCGCGGACTGGTCAAGCGGTTCGGCGACTTCACCGCGGTGGACGGCATCGACCTGGAGGTCGCGCCCGGCGAGGCGTTCGGCTTCCTCGGCCCCAACGGCGCGGGCAAGTCCTCCACCATGCGCATGATCGGCTGCGTGTCCACGCCGACCGCCGGTGAGCTGCGCATTCTCGGCATGGACCCGGTGCGTGAGGGCCCCGCGATCCGCGCCCGGCTGGGCGTGTGCCCGCAGACCGACAACCTCGACCCCGACCTCACCGTGTTCGAGAACCTGACCACCTACGCGCGCTACTTCGGCATCCCGCGCGCCGAGGGTCGCCGCCGCGCCGCCGAGCTGCTGGAGTTCGTGCAGCTCACGGAGAAGTCGGGCAGCACCGTCGACCCGCTGTCGGGCGGCATGAAGCGCCGGCTGTCCATCGCCCGCGCGATGATCAACGAGCCGGACCTGGTGCTGCTCGACGAGCCCACCACCGGCCTCGACCCGCAGGCCCGCCACCTGCTGTGGGAGCGGCTGTTCCGGCTCAAGCAGCGCGGCGTCACCCTGGTGCTGACCACGCACTACATGGACGAGGCCGAGCAGCTGTGCGACCGGCTCGTGGTGATGGACGCGGGCAAGATCGTCGCCGAGGGCTCGCCGCGCCACCTCATCGAGACGTACTCCACCCGCGAGGTCGTCGAGCTGCGCTTCGGCGACGACGCCCCAGCGACGTACGTGGAGAAGCTCGCGGGCATCGGCGAGCGCCTCGACCCGCTGCCGGACCGGCTGCTGCTGTACAGCGCCGACGGCGACGCAGCCGTGAACGAGGTGCACCGGCGCGGGTTCACCCCGTCCAGCGTGCTGGTGCGGCGCTCGACCCTGGAGGACGTGTTCCTGATCCTCACCGGCCGGACGCTGGTCGACTGATGGACGGCACGTTCGCGGTGTTCAACCGGGCGCTGGTCGCGTACCGGCGGCTCTGGCAGGCCTCGGTCTTCTCGTCGTTCATCCTGCCGGTGCTGTTCGTGCTCAGCATCGGCATCGGGGTGGGCGGCTACATCAGCGGCGTCGACGGCGTCAGCTACCTCGACTGGATCGTGCCGGGCGTGCTCGCCTCGACCGCGTTCCAGATGGCGGTGGGGGAGTCGACCTTCCCCGTGCTCGGCGACTTCAAGTGGGTGCGCGGCTACCACGCGATGCGGGCCACCCCGGTGCGCATCGCGGACATGATCGCCGGATACCAGCTCTACATCATGTTCCGGGTGGTCATCGCCGCGGTGGTGTTCCTCGGGGTCAGCGCGCTGTTCGGGGCGATCCACTCGCCCTGGGTGGTGCTCACGCCGCTGGTCTGCGCGCTGCTCGGGGTCGCGGTCTCCGCGCCGACCTCGGCGTTCGCGGCCTCGATCGAGAACGACAGCTATTTCGCGTTGCTGTTCCGGTTCCTGGTGATCCCGTCGACGCTGTTCGCCGGGGTGTTCTTCCCGGTGTCGCAGCTGCCTGAGCTGCTGCGGCCGCTGGCGTACGCGTCGCCGCTGTGGCACGCGGTGGAGCTGTGCCGGGCGGCCACGCTGGGCGTCGCGCCGCCGTGGCCGGTCGCCGCGCACGTGGCCTACCTGCTGGCCTGGGCCGGGCTGGGTTATCTGCTGGCGCTGCGCGCGTTCCGCCGCCGGCTCGCGGACTGAGGGGACGGACCATGGTCACCACGTATGCCGTCGCGCGGGTCGCCCGCGGCAACCGGCTCTCGCCCGCGCGAGTGGGCGCGGTCATCAACCGCAACGTCGGGGCGCTGCGCTCCGGCCCCGCGTACTGGCTGGTCCTGGCCTCGGGCTTCTTCGAGCCGGTGCTCTACCTGCTGTCGATCGGCGTCGGCGTCGGCGCGCTCGTCGGCGACCTGACCTTGAAAAACGGCGAGGTGCTGCCGTACGCCAACTTCGTCGCCCCGGCGATGCTGGCGGTCTCGGCGATGTCCGGCGCACTGGCCGAGACCACCTTCAACTTCTTCTTCAAGTTCAAGTACGTCAAGACGTACGACGCCATGCTGGCCACCCCGCTGCGCCCGATGGAGATCGCGACCGGCGAGCTGACCTGGGCGATGATCCGCGGTTCGCTGTACACCGGAGCCTTCCTGGTCGTCATGGTGGCGCTGGGCCTGACCACGCCCGGCTGGGCGCTGCTGGCCTTCCCCGCGACCTGGCTGGTGGGCCTGGCGTTCGGCGCGGTCGGCATGGCGGTGAGCACGTTCATCCGCGGCTGGCAGGACTTCGACCTGATCAGCACCGGGCAGTTCGCGCTGTTCCTGTTCTCGGGCACGTTCTCGCCGGTGCAGGACTACCCGCTGCCGGTGGAGATCCTGATCGCGATCACCCCGCTGTACCACGCGGTGGAACTGATCCGGGGCATCACCACCGGCATGCTCTCCTGGTCGATGCTCGGCAATGTGGCATACCTGCTGGTCATGCTGGCTGTCGGCCTGTACGTGGCGAGCCGCCGTCTTACGTCTGTGCTCTGCCGTTAAACCTGTTTCCGATCGCCCGCGAGAGCGGCCGCTCGGTGTCTTCCGGAGCGCAGCGGAGGATGACGCCGATTAAGGCCGCGGCAGCCGGCGACCAGGTCACAGCGTGAATGAGCGCATGAGCGAGATCATGCTCATGCGCTCATTTGTTAGGTTCTATTTGTCTGATGTGGATCAGGCAGGTACGTTCTCGGCAACACGCCGCCGGGCGGAGGTGACCGATGCGCCTACGACACCCCGACGGACAGACTGTGCACGTGGCGACCGTCGTGTCCGTCGAGAACGTCAAGGACGTGCGCGCGCTCTTGAAGACGCTGGACGCCCGCGTCGTGCCGCAGCGCCAGCGCCTGTTCGCCGACGTGCTCAGCGTGAGTCTGCGGCTCGGGCCCATCCTCGCCGCCACCCTCGCCTCCTCGCTCGGGCTGCGCCAGCGGCTGCGCCACGAGCTGGCCGTGCGGCGGCTGGAGGTGGTCACCCTCGACACCGGCCCCGACGTCACGCCGCCCGACGGCAGCTGGCGCACCTGGTGGATGCACACCCTCGACCTGGCCCGGGTGCTGGTCGACCTGCTGCCCGAGGACAGCGCCCACGGCTCCATCTCCACCACGCTGCCGCGCTCGGCCGTCGCCGCGCTCACCGGTGACGAGGCCGACGGCGAGACCGACACCGCGGCCGACGAGATCCGCCGGGAGCAGCGCGAACGCGAGTGGCAGGTGGCGACCCGGCTGATGGCCGACCTCAGCGGCGGCCTGACCGAGATCGCCTGGCACACCGGCCGGCTCGTCCGGGTCGCGGTCGAGGCCGCCCCGAACACCCTGGTCACGGGCTCGCAGGATGTCGTGCGGCTGCTGGAGCGCGCCGACCCGGCGCGGATCGGCGCCTGCCTGAGCGCCGAGCAGCTCGCCCACGCCGCGGAGAGCCCGGCCCAGGCGCTCACCCGGCTGCGCCGCGCCCGGCTGTCCGTGGTGAAGCTGCGGCTGGGGCACCACGCCGACGGCACCGATCTCGCCGCGGTCGCCCGGTCGATGCTGGCCGCGGTGCTCGGCGGGGTGCACGCCGGCTGCGACCACCTGGAGGTCGACGGCACCGAGGAACTCGACGCCGCCCGCGACGAGCTGAGCGCGGTGGGACTCGACGGCGCGGCGGACCGCCCGATGCCGGGGGTCGGCCGCGCCGGATAGATCCGCGCGAAAGGGGCTTCAGACCTGCTGGTTCAGCTTGCGCAGGCCCTCGTCGTAGAGCTTCGCGGCCTGCGCCTGGACCAGACCCGCCGCCTCCTGCACCGTGGGGTGCTCCATCACCTTGCGCGTGGTGGCCACCAGGTCGTCATAGGTCTGCCGTCCGGCCCGGGTGCCGAACACGAACCCGACGGCCGCACCCGCGGCGAACCACACCAGCTTCCCCATCGTGCCTCCTCAGCCTCGATCGCGTAGTACGCCCCATCCTGCCTGTTGCGGGCACACCGCGACACCAGACCGGCCAGGGTTACCCGTTTGCCATACCCGGGGGAGCGTCCTGTAGTCTTGTCGAGGCGCGCCGCTGAGGAGAGATCCGCAGGGTCGCTAGGAGCACATTCCCCTGTAGCTCAATTGGCAGAGCAGCCGGCTGTTAACCGGCAGGTTCTTGGTTCGAGTCCAAGTGGGGGAGCCAAGCAGACAGACCCCGGCCTTGTGGCCGGGGTTTTTTGCTGCTCTTCGCGCTCACGTAATGCGAATAAAAGACATGTATGACGGTTTTGCCTCATTTGCTGCTGTTGTCGGTCATATGCTCCGTCTCGGTGTTTTCGCACCTCAGACGTCATCTCACGCAGCGGAGGCATTGCGTATGACAACCCGACTCCACCGGACGGCCCGCAGGGCGGCGCACACGGCGCTGCTCAGCCTGGCCCTGGTGACCGGAGCGGCTTCGGCCGCCACGGCCGGCATGCCCGGCCTGAACAAGGCACTGCAGGACCTGGAGACCGCCGCGTCACCGGACGTGACCATCGGCAACGCGATCTTCGACACGGCCACGGTGAGCGAGGTCGCCGAAGGGGTGGCCGGTTCGCTCGTCTTCGAGCTGTACGGGCCGGACGACGCGGAGTGCACGGGCGACATCATCTTCAACCCGACCGTCGTGACCAGTGGATCCGGTGAATTCCGCTCGGGTGACTTCGTCCCGACGGCACCGGGGACGTACCGATGGATCGTCCGGTTCAACACCGGCACCGAGACGATCGAGTCGGGTTGCAACGACGAGGGCGAGGACACGGACGTCCTGCAGGCCACGCCGCGGGTGCGGACGCTCGCCTCCGACGACGTCCCGCTGGGCGAACCGATCTTCGACCGGGCCCGGCTCACCGGCGGCTACCAGCCGACCGGCACGCTCACGTTCAGCCTGTACGGCCCCGGGGACGACGTCTGCGAGGAGGCGCCGGTCACCACCTCGACCAGGACGGTCACCGGCAACGGCCCGTACCGGTCCGACCCGTTCACGCCGACCGTGCCCGGCACCTACCGCTGGCGCGCCGACTACAGCGGCGACGCCAACAACGCGCTCGCCGGCACGGCCTGCAACGACGAGCTGGAGCAGGTCACCGTCCGCGCCGTGCCGACGCTGGCCACCAACGTGACCGCCCCCGAAGTGGACCTGGGCGCGGCCGTCAGCGACACCGCGACCCTGACCGGCGGCCTGCGCGCGACCGGCTCGATCGTCTTCACCCTGTACGGCCCGAACGACGAGGACTGCGCCACCGACCCGGTGTTCACCTCGGACCCGGTGACGGTGACCCCCGACGGCACGACCTACGAATCGGGCGACTTCACCCCCGACGCGGCCGGCACCTACCGGTGGATCGCCACCTACAGCGGTGACGCCAACAACGAAGAGGTCGCGACCCAGTGCGGTGATGAGGACGAGACCGTGATCGTTCGCGGCGACCAGGTCACGCCGGTCCTCACCACCCGGGTGTCGCGGGGCACCACCTACCTCGGCAAGCCGGTCACCGACATCGCCACCCTGTCCGGCGGCGCCGACCCGACCGGCACCATCACCTTCAACCTGTACGGACCCGGCGACGCGACCTGCTCGCGTACCCCCGTCTTCACCTCCGTCGTGGACGTCACCACCGGCAACGGCGACTACACGTCCGGTGAGTTCCGGCCCCGCGTCCCCGGCGCCTACCAGTGGGTCGCCGAGTACAGCGGCGACGAGAACAACGCAGGCGTCGTGACCGAGTGCGGTGACCCCGCCGAGCAGTTCATCGTGAAGAAGAAGCCGCCCTACGGCGGCGTGCCGCGCCCGTAGTACCCGAACACCTCCGGTGGGCTCGACGACTGTCGGGCCCACCGGTCTTTGCGCAGCTCACGCTGTCGCGGCCCGCCAGGCTTCGGTCAGCTCGGCGACGGTCGCGTGACGGCCTTCGGGGCGCGGGGCGGTCGCCCTGGTGATCACGTCCGACTGGCGGTCCGTGCCCCGCCACGCGGCCTCGACGTCGCCCGCGTCCAGCAGCAGGCGCAGCATCCGGCCCAGGTTGAACACCGTGGTCCGCTCGTCGATCACCGCGCCGCGGCGGAACTCCTCCGGGGCCATGAACCGGGTCGAGCCGGGCAGGCGGTCCGCCTCCAGCGTGAACGGTCCCGGCCGGTACTCGTCCATGTCGACGAGGTGCATCCGCGACGCGGCGAAGTCGTACAGCAGGCAGCCGTCGTAGAAGTCCACCGCGACCAGGCCCGCCGCCGTCACCGTGACATGCGCGTCGAGCACCGCGTCCAGGGCCGCCTCGACCCGGTCCGTCGGCAGCGCCCGGAAGCGGGCCAACGCGCCGTCGGGGTCCGTGCGCACCGCGGCCCCGCGCGGATCGGCCGGGTACAGCACCCCGCCGTCCCGCCACGGGTACACGAGCACGGACTCGCCGGAACGCAGCCGGTACGCGGCCAGAGGCGCGACGATCGACTCGTGCGCCACCGCCGCGTGCACCGACAGTGCGCGGTGCAGCAGCCGGTCGTGCTCGGCCCGGAACACCTTCACGAAGCGCCGCCCGGGGGACGTGGCGATGCCGTACGACAGGCAGCCGGAGCCCTGCAGTTCGAAGGCGGCGAAGCGGGTGCCCAGGGCGTCGAGCCAGGTCGGCAGGTCGTCGTCGGCAGGGATCGGCGTCAGGGGAATCGGCATGTCGCGACGGTAGGGGACCGGGCTCGCTGGTGCGATCCGATATCGGGGCGCTGCCCGCGGGCCATGGCCGACCGGCCAGGAGTGTCGCGCTGATATCAGGCGTGTGAGCGGCGGCTCAGATTCGCTACGCTATGCGCGCCGGGATGATCCGGCGCGGGGCGGTAGCTCAGCAGGTTAGAGCAGGGGACTCATAATCCCTCGGTCGCGGGTTCGAGTCCCGCCCGCCCCACCGAGCAGCAAGCGCCTGAACTGCGAGTTTGTTCAATCTACCCGGTCTCCGGGCGCCTCGCCAGGGGTTTTTGATCTCCTTGCGTGGCCATTGCGTGGCCACGAGAGAGGCGAAAATCCCTCGGATACTCCTGCGCGGTGACGCCATAGGCTGGCTGAGGGTGTCCTCTGCGTCATCGTGTCAGGCGGCCGGGTACGCCGCGGAGCTGTCCCGGAGGACGCGCTCCACAGGACTTGCTGCAGGACCTGCTCCTGTTCCTCGTCGTCGATCTCCTCGGGCGCTGGCGGCGGCTCGCCGTGCTCATTCGCGCGACGTCGCGGCGTCCTGGACAAGCCCCTCGGGCTGCCCGGAGCTCAACTCGTCGCCCGGAGCGTCGCCAGCGCTCGCCTGCACTCCGTCGCCGGAATCGCGGCCAGCGCCATCGGGACTATGGGCGCGGTGGGCGGGACTGTCTGGGGCATGGCCAAGTGCCACCAGGCCAGCCTTCTGTGCCCGGCGGAGAAAGCTGGCGGCGGCGAAGCTGGTTTGCCTGCCGTGGAAGTACGTCGTACAGCCGAACGCGCAGTCCGTCTGTATCTTGAGTCCAGTTCGCGGCCGATGGTCGCGTCGGTGGCCCGCACGCTGGGGGTGCGGTGCCGAGATATTGCCTAACAACAGGTCTACGAAGCCCACGTGCCAGTGGTCGACGGTCTGCCAGGACTGTGTGACCTCGTCGAACTCCCACTTCGCCCGACCCCGGCGGACCTCGTCGATGCCCAACACCTCGACTGGTGCGGCTGGTCGGGCAGCACCACGGCGGCGTGCGTGGTGCCGCCACCACCGGCCACGACACGTCCTGATCTCGTGCGGACTGTACGATCGTGCGCTCACCGTCGGCGACCACCGCGCCGGCGGCCGACCGCAGCCGTGTGGTCAGCCGCTCGCGGGCCGGGACGACGGTCACGGCCTGGGTAAACGACCGTCTGGCTGTCACCGGGGTTGCAGCGCCGTGCTGACGGCTACACCGCAGGTCGTTCAGTGAGATGCCGGCACCGGATAAACCCGGAGTTCGGCAGGTGGCGAGGGGGTGTTTCGGATGCTCAGGACTTTCTGACGACGCTCGACTTGAGCTGCATCGGGCCGATGCCGTCGAACATCGCGGTCGGTTCGGTGGGGAACACGCGGTGGGCCCAGCGGGTCGGCGAGTCGGCTCCTTCCGGCGGCAACGGCAGCGGGCCGGGCGCGCGTCGCAGCACCGCGACCGCGCTGTGCACCGAGGGGAACATGTCCAACGCGGCACCGGGCGAAGCGGCCAGCAGGCGAGCCGGTGGCGCGATGAGGGAACCGCCGCGCCCGTTGTCGTCACCGGCGAGCGCGCTCAAGCCGGCGTCCGTCCATGCGGTCAGGCCCTGCACCAGGAAAGGACCCGATCCGGTCAGCTGGGCGGCGGTGGTACGCAACTGCGCGGCCTGCTGCGGGTCGAGGACGTCGGTGAACACGGCCACACCGTCGTGTACGCGTGCCCGGGCCTGATGGGCGAACTGCCCGATCGGCGCGGGTCGTCGTGACATCGCGTCGTACGGGGCCGCGCCCCAGATCGGCACATCAACCCCCGCTGCTGCGTAGATTGGGACTTAACAACTTTAGCAAGTCACTAGTGATCGGATGTTCGCGGAGTGTGCCAGCGCCGCGACGATGCGCGTCCGGGGCCGGGCGTCGGTACACCTGTGCGCCTGGCGGCGTGCTTGTCCGCTACATGAAGCGCACCTTCCCGGTGTCCAGGTCGTAGACGGCCCCGGCGACGTGCAACTGTCCGGTCTGTGCCCGGCTGGCGATGAGCGGGCTGGCGTGGAGCCTGCGGACTTGCAGGGTGATGTTGGCCCGGACCGCGTTGGCGACCAGGTCACCTGGCCTGCCGACGACCTTCTCGACGGCAGGGCGCAGGTGCCGCACGAGGACGCCGCCGTGCCCCGAACCGGGGGCCGAGCCGGTGACTGCTTCGACGGCGGCGGTGACCGCACCGCAGCGTTCGTGGCCCAGGACCACGACCAGCGGCGGGTGGAAGTGTTCCAGCGCGTACTCGATGCCGGCGGTGACGACCTCGTCGGCGATGTTGCCGGCGACGCGGTTGTCGAACACGTCGCCCAGGCCCTGGTCGAACAGGATCTCCGGGGCGACGCGTGAATCCGCGCAGCCCAGCGTGATGACGAACGGCTGCTGCCCGGCGGCGAGCTGGTGCTGGCGGCGGGGCTGCTGATGGGGGTGGCGGGCCCTGCCTTCGGCGAACCTGCGGTTGCCGTCGGAAAGGCGCGCCAACGCTCGCGAGGCGGTGCGGGGTGGGACGGGGGACGCGGCCTGCGCGAAGCCGGGGCCGGGCAACGCGAGCGGCAGTCCGGCCGCCAGCAGTGCACGTCTGTGCATGATGGTTCGTCCTTGCGCGGTGGGTTCATGCCGGCGCGTCGCACCGGGCCGCAGGTTCGAGGTGTGGCAACGCGCGTGGGCGGCTACGTGCCGCCCGGCGACCTGAGGACCGGGCCGGGCGCATTGTCGGGATCGATCGCGCAGGGCTCGGCGCACAGAACCTGCCGGGCGATCGGGCAGACCCGGGTGATCAGCAGGAAGTCGTGGTGTGGCCGGATCTCGAGGAACCCGGCGACCTGCAGCGCTGTCAACGCGGCCAGGACCCGGTCGGTCGGCTCGCTCAGATCGTCGGCGCAGGCGACCGGGTCGACGGTGGGAACACCACGGTCGCATGCGGCGACGATCTTGGCCAGCAGCGGTCGCTGCAGCTGCGTCCACAGCCTGTCCACACGAGGTCCAACGAATCCCTGGCCGAACGACACATGCCGCAAAGACCTCCAAGCTCGTGATATTAGTCACATAAGGTGCGCAATGAGTACATCACGCAATTGAAGATGTACTCAATTAGTGAGCCGTGCGAGTGCGGCAGCAGTCACCGTGCGTGTTGTTGGCGCCAGGGCGCCGAGGTGTCGCCGTGTTGCGGCAGCAATGTGACCGAGATGGCGGCCTCCGGACGGCAGGGATCGTGCGCCAGGTGGCTCGCGCCGCTTGCGGGCAGCGGGTCGTACCCGTCGACCGACCGTGTTGAAGGGCAGAACGATGTATCTCCTGTTCGGAAAGTGGTACCTGTGGTACCTCGCCGTGCTCGGGCTCGGCGCACTCGGCGGCCTCGTCGTGCTGGTGCGGATCCTGATCGAGGGCTCGCGGACGGATACGGCCGTGCCTGCCGATCAAGGCCAAGACGAGGCCGTCGACTCCGAGGCAGACCGATGAGCCCCGTCCGTTGAGCTGCCTGGTTTCCGGCGGTGAGTTCAACGGCTCCGCGGTCCCGCCGCGCGGCCGGCGCGGCGATCGTTGCGTCGTGCCCGAAGCCCGGGGGATCGGGCTTGCCCGCCTGGGCCTTCGCCGTGCTGCCCCGGACGGCGCGCAGCGTCGGCCGCGCGGCCAGCGGTCTCGTGGGCGAGTCCGCTGCCGCGATCTGCTGCCGAGGCCAAACGCGGCCGGATGCCAGCTGCGTTGCCGGGTTGAATGGCGCGGTCGCTGCGGGAGCCCGCCCGGGGCGGCCTCGGTGGTCTGCCGCGGTCGATCAGCTCGTCGCGGTCAGGAACGCGCCGTAGAAGATGCCCAGCCCGATCGCGGCGAATATCCCCCCGATGACCCAGAACCGGATCACCACGTTGATCTCACTCCACCCCTTGAGTTCGAAGTGGTGGTGCAGCGGGGAGTTCAGGAAGACCCGTTTGCCGGTGGTCTTGAACGAGATCCGCTGGATGACCAGCGACATCGTGATGATCACGTAAAGTCCGCCGATGATCGGCAGCAACAGCACGGTACGGGTCGCCACCGCCATCGCCGCGACCAGGCCGCCGAGCGCGAAGGCGCCGGTGTCGCCCATGAAGATCTTCGCCGGGGAGGCGTTCCACCACAGGAACCCCACCAGCGCCCCGGCCGCCGCGGCGGCCAGCATCGCCACCTCCAGCGGGTCCCGCACCGCGTAGCAGTACTGCAGGCCACTGGCGTTGTAGCCACCGGGCGCGATGTCGGCGCACCAGTGCCGGTACTGCCAGAACGCGACCAGTCCGTACGCGGACAGCACCATGATGGACACACCGCTGACGAGCCCGTCCAGCCCGTCGGTGAGATTGACCGCGTTGGTCGTACCCATCACCACCAGGACGAACAACGCGACCGCGCCGTACTTGGACAGGTCCAGCCAGTCGATGTCGCGCACGAACGACAGGGTGGTGCTGGCGACGGTCTGCCCGTTGGTGCTCTCAAAGGTGAGCGCCACGATCCCGAACGCCACCCCGACCACCAACTGGCCGATCAGCTTGCCCCGCTCGCTGAGACCGGCGCTGTTGCGCTCCCGAACCTTCAGCCAGTCGTCGATGAACCCGACAGCGCCGCTGAACACGCACACCCCCAGCAGCACCAGCCCCGTCATGGTCGGCGCGACCTGGGCGATCTGTGCTGTCGGCAGGCTGCCCAGGGCCAGGTGTCCGGCGACGTACGCGATCAGCGTGGCCACGACGATCACCACTCCACCCATGGTGGGGGTGCCCCGCTTGACCAGATGGGTCTGTGGCCCCTCGACCCGGATCGGCTGGCTGTACTTCAGCCGGGCGAACCCCTTGATGGCCAGGGGCGTGCCCAGCAGGGTCACCAGGAAGGCGACCACCGCCGCAATCAATACCGCTCTCACCGGGCACCCGCCTCATTCCCGGCCGTCCCGCTGGTGGACTCCCAGAACCGCCCCGCCACCGTCCAGGTCAGGTAGCACGAGCCTTTCATCAGCACCCCGGAACGTAGCTGCTGCCGATGTGCCGCCACGGCCGCGTCCTGATCGACTATTCGCACCGACTCTCCTGTCCTGCCCGTGGCCTGCCCGCCCAGCGCCACCATGCAACGGAGCACGGCGAAGGCTAGCCGTTCCCGCCGCAGGGTAGTCAATCCCGTGGTGCCGCCGCCGTCAGGGCCTCGCCGCCACGGCCTGCTCGGATGGGCTATGAAGGTCGGCAGGCCGGCCGCGGTGGTCCTGGCGGCAGATCGTGGCATTGGGGCCGGCCAGCACCGGCAGGCGCCAGTCGCAGTGATCCGCATCACATGGCTTGCGTTGTGCATCTGTGTAGCAATTGAAAAGGTGTTCAATTGCTGAGTCAGTCATCGCTGCGAGTGGGGTTGTCGGGTCGTGGGTGTGCCGATGTACGAGAGCAAGGCCGAGTTCTTCCGGACCCTGGGTCATCCAGTGCGCATCCGCGTGCTGGAGCTGCTCGGCGAAGGGCCCAAGGCCGTGCGGGACCTGCTCGCCGATGTGGAGATCGAAGCGTCGAGCCTGTCCCAGCAGCTGGCGGTGTTGCGCCGCGCGGGGATCGTCGTGTCCTACCGTGACGGCGCGGCCGTGATGTACGCCCTGTCCGGGCCCGATGTGGCTGAGGTGATGGCTGCCGCGCGCCGGTTCCTGACGGCGATGATCGCCGGGCAGGCCGAGCTGCTCGACGAGCTGCGCGTGGCCGAGTCCGCGGCGGTGGCGCAGTGAGCGGTGTGGCGGCGGTGTGCCGCGGCGGCTGGGATCGGGTGTCGGCGTTGCTGCCCGGGCGTGCGGACTGGACGACCATGCGCCGCCAACCCCGCCGTGACCTGCTCGCGGGGCTGACCGTCGCGGTCGTCGCGCTGCCTCTGGCACTGGGGTTCGGCGTGTCCTCCGGGCTCGGCGCCGCGGCGGGTCTGTCCACCGCGATCGTCGCCGGAGCCCTCGCTGCGCTGCTGGGCGGCTCCAACCTGCAGGTCTCCGGACCGACCGGCGCGATGACGGTAGTTCTCGTGCCGATCGTGCACCGGTTCGGATCCGGCGGTGTGCTCACCGTCGGCCTGATCGCCGGTGTGCTGCTCGTGGCCCTCGCCCTGGCGCGCGCAGGCAGGTACGTGCGTTACGTGCCCGCACCGGTCGTGGAGGGCTTCACCGCGGGCATCGCCGCGGTGATCTTCCTGCAGCAGGTGCCCGCCGCCCTCGGCGTACCCGTCCCGGAAGGGGAGAAGGTCACCGTCGTGGCGTGGCACGCGATCGTCGACTTCGCCGCCCATCCCCAGTGGACCGCCATGGCGCTGGCGCTCGGCGTGGCCGCGGTGATGCTGGTAGGCGCCCGATGGAAGCCGGGCGTGCCGTTCTCGCTGCTGGCCGTCGCAGCGGTGACCGTCGTGGCGGTGATCGCGCACCTGGACGTGGCCCGCATCGGCGCACTGCCCGCTACGCTGCCCGCCCCGTCGCTGGACTTCCTCGACCCGGCTGCCGTGCCGACGCTGCTCACCTCGGCGGTCGCGGTGGCGGCGTTGGCCGCGCTGGAGAGTCTGCTGTCTGCCACCGTCGCCGACGGCATGACCGTCGGCCAGCGCCACGACCCCGACCGGGAACTGTTCGGCCAGGGCGTGGCCAACCTCGTCACGCCCCTGTTCGGCGGCGTGCCCGCGACCGCCGCGATCGCCCGCACCGCCGTCAACGTCCGCACCGGTGCCGGCTCGCGCCTTGCCGCGCTCACCCACGCCCTGGTCCTTGCCGTGATCATGCTGGCGGCCGCGCCGCTGGTCGCGCACATCCCGCTCGCGGCGCTGGCCGGGGTGCTGCTGGCCACCGCGATCCGCATGGTCGAGGTGAGCTCGCTGCTCGCACTGGCCCGCTCGACCCGTTCGGACGCGGTGCTGATGGTGCTCACCGCGGCCGCGACCCTGGCCCTGGACCTGATCGCGGCGGTCGGCATCGGCCTGGTCCTCGCCACTTTCCTGGCGGTGCGCAAGATCGCCCGCGCGGCGACGCTGGAGCAGGTGCCCCTCGACGTGGCCGACCACCATGCCGAGGAGGCGGCGCTGCTGACCGAGCACATCGTCGCGTACCGGTTCGACGGCCCGCTGTTCTTCGCCGCGGCCCACAGGTTCCTCCTGGAGCTGACCGAAGTCGCCGACGTGCGGGTGGTCATCCTGCGCATGTCGCGGGTGTCAGCCGTCGACGGCACCGGCGCCAGCGTGCTACGCGACGCGATCGAACGCCTCGAACATCGCGGCATCACCGTCTACCTGTCCGGTGTACGGCCCGAGCACGAGCGCGCGCTGTCCGCGATCGGCGTACTCGAACGCCTGCGGGCACAGAGCCGGCTGTTCGCTCACACCCCGGACGCGATCACCGCAGCCCGGGCGCTGCTGCACCGGACCGGGGTACTCGCCGGCGCCGAGCCGGCGCTGAAGGCAGCGTGAGTACGCGTGCAGGCACATAGACGCGCGGCCTGGCAGGCTTACCTGGCCGTCGCGACGCAGCTGCTGCCTGCGCTGCGGCGTGCCGCCCTTGAGGACATGGTGCTGTCCGGGCAGTTCGCGGCCCTGAGCGAGCGCCTGGCCGCAGGGCATCATTGGTGGGGTGTCGACGGTGAGCGGATGTCGGCGATCGCGGCCCGGGCCGACGCGATGCATCACTGCGGGGATCACGCCGGAGCCGCGGTGCTGTTGCGGGCGTTGGCGGTGCGGCTGTTCGCGATCTCCAGCAGCATGCCGACAGCGTCGTGTGACGGCTGCGATCCGCAGTGACCTGCCGCGGCCGCAGCGTCGGCCTGTGCGCCTACGGCCGATGGCGGCTGCGGCGATGCGTCCGGTGTCATGGGGCTGATCAGGCCCAGGTCCCCGTCGTGGCGGCGGTAGAGCAGATTGCCGCGGCCGGTGCCGCGGTCGGTGTAGAAGATGAACGGCACCGCGTTGGTGGCGAGCCGGTGCGCGGCCTCGGCGGGGCCGAGCACGGATGCGGGCCGGGCGTCGACCTGGACCGCCGCCGGGATCCGGCTCGACGATGCCGTGGCCTGCCGGGTCATCCGCAGCTGGTCGTATCCGCTGCGGTAGATGACGGCGTCGGCGCCGGTGTCGGCCTCGGTGAACAGGTGTGCCTCGTAGTCCATGGCAGACAACCGCATCGCCGCTTGTGCAGCGGTGGCCGTCTGCAGCCGCACCGCTTTGAGCCGGGCGATGGCGCCTTCGCCGGGCATTGCGAGTCTGCGCCGGAACGGCAGCGGCGTTGTGGCCGAGTCCATGCTGCGCGCCAGGCGGTGGATCTGGCGTTCCAGCCGGTCGAAGGCTGCCGTTGCGGCGGCGTAGGGGCTGCGGGCGGAGATCTGGATGCGGACGGGTTCCCCGCGGACCTGCAGGTTGACCTGGATCAGGGTCGGCCCGGGTGCGCAGTCGCCGGCGGTGATGCGCAGCCGGACCGGTCCGGCTGCGTTGGCGTCGGCGGCGACCACGGCCGCGACCGCCTGCCGGGTGAGGTCGGCGAAGCCGGGATCGACCTCGCCGCGGGTACACACCTCGACGCGGACACCACCCTGCCGGGGCACGGGCTGCCAACCTGAGGACGCCATGGCCGCCTCCATCTACGCCCTGGTGCCGTGCTCGTGGCACGGCACCAGGGCCGGGTCAGTCGCCGATAGGGATGTGGGTCAGGTCGGTCCACAGGTCACGCATGGCCGGATAGGAGCGCTCGGGCAGGGTCCGGATCACCTCGATGACCTCGGGCCGGGCGTGACTGCCCGCGGCGAAGGCGAGGAGCCGGTCGCGGGTGGCGGGTCCGGCGGTGAACGCGGTTTCGATGTGGTCGGCCAGTTCGGTGCGGGTCACGGTCACCGGGTGTGCTCCTTCACGGGTGTCGGGTTGGTGGCGTGGCCCGCCGCTCGGGGAAGGAGGAGGGGTTCGACGGGCCACGCCACGATCATGGGATGTTGCGGTTAACGCAGCCTTGCCTTCAGCTCGTCGAGTTCGACCCATAGCGTGCCGGGCAGTTTGTGCCCGAAGCCGTGGAACCATTCGGTGATTTGCGGGACCTCCACTGCCCACTCGAGGGGGTCGACGCGCAGCGCCTCGACTAGGTCCTCGTCGGCCAGGTCGAGGCCGTCGGTGTCGATCGCCGCTGGGTAGGGGACCATGCCGATCGGGGTGTCGACGGCGTCGGCGGTGCCTTCGAGGCGTTCGACGACCCACTTGAGGACGCGGGAGTTCTCGCCGTAGCCGGGCCACAGGAACCGGCCGTCCTCGCCGCGGCGGAACCAGTTCACCTGGAAGATCTTCGGCAGCTTGTCGGGGTCGGCGTCCTTGCCGATGGTCAGCCAGTGGTTGAGGTAGTCGGCGGCGTGGTAGCCGATGAACGGCAGCATCGCCATCGGGTCGCGGCGCACGACGCCGACCTGCCCGACCGCGGCGGCGGTGGTCTCCGAGGACAGGGTCGCGCCCATGAACACGCCGTGGTTCCAGTCCCGCGACTGCGTCACGAGGGGCACGGTGGTCTTGCGGCGGCCGCCGAACAGGATCGCCGAGATCGGCACCCCGCGTGGGTCGTCGTACTCCGGTGCCAGGATCGGGCACTGGCTGATCGGGGTGCAGAACCGCGAGTTGGGGTGGCTGGAGGGCTTGCCGGTGTCGGGGGTCCAGTCGTTGCCGTGCCAGTCGGTCAGATGCTGCGGCGGGGTGCCCATGCCCTCCCACCACACGTCGCCGTCGTGGGTGAGCGCGACGTTGGTGAACAGCGAGTTGCCCCGGGCCAGGGTCCGCATCGCGTTCGGGTTCGTCGAGTAGTCCGTGCCGGGGGCGACGCCGAAGAATCCGTATTCGGGGTTGACCGCGTACAGGCGCCCGTCCTCGCCGAAGCGCATCCAGGCGATGTCGTCGCCCAGGGTCTCGACCTTCCAGCCGTCGATGGTCGGCTCCAGCATGGCCAGGTTGGTCTTGCCGCACGCCGACGGGAACGCCGCCGCGACGTAGTGCACCACCTGCTGCGGGCTGGTGAGCTTCAGGATCAGCATGTGCTCGGCCAGCCAACCCTCGTCGCGTGCCATCACGCTGGCGATGCGCAAGCTGTAGCACTTCTTGCCCAGCAGCGAGTTGCCGCCGTAGCCCGACCCGTACGACCAGATCTCGCGGGTGTCGGGGAAGTGGGCGATGTACTTGGTGTCGTTGCACGGCCACATCACATCCGCCTGGCCGGGTGCCAGGGGTGCACCGACCGAGTGCAGCGCGGGCACGAACTCGGCGTCTTCACCCATGACGTCGAGGACCGGGATACCCATCCGGGTCATGATCTTCATGCTGGCCGCGACATACGCCGAGTCGGTGATCTCCACCCCGAACTTCGGGTCCTCGGCGTCCAGAGGGCCCATGCAGAACGGGACTACGTACATCGGCCGACCGGCCATGCTGCCCCGGTACAGGCCGGTCATGAGCTGCTTCATCTCGGCCGGGGCCATCCAGTTGTTGGTCGGGCCGGCATCGTCGGCATCGACCGAGCAGATGAAGGTGCGCTCCTCGACCCGGGCAACGTCCGAGGGGTCGGTGCGGGCCCAGAACGAGTTCGGCCTGTGCTCGGGGTTCAGCCGCACCAGGGTGCCGGCGTCGACGAGCCGCCCGGTCAGGCGCTGCCATTCCTCGTCGGAGCCGTCGCACCACACCACCTCGGCGGGTGTGGTCAGCGCGGCCACCTCGGCCACCCACGCCAGCAGCCGCGGATGGGTGGTCGGGGCGGGGGCCAGGCCGGGCGTCGTTGCCACAGTCATCGATCACGTGCCTTTCTGCGCGAGGACGGCACCACGACACCGCCCTCTACTAATTGCTAACTTTAGCAACTTGCTATGTCGTGTAGTCTGGGGTGGTGACGCGAAAATGTCACACGACGGCCAGCCGGGCCGCCCAGACGTCGAACGCACGTCTGGGCGGGTACGGTGTCTTGCGACGAAGGGGGTGGACCGGTGAGCAAACCGCTGTATCAGGCCAAAGCGGAGTTCTTCAAAGCCCTGGCCCACCCGGCCCGCATCCGTGTCCTGGAGTTGCTGTCCGTCCGGGAGCATTCGGTCGGGGAGATGCTGCCCGAGGTCGGTCTCGAATCGGCGCACCTGTCCCAGCAGCTGGCCGTCCTGCGCAAGATGAACCTCGTCGTGGCCCGCAGGGAAGGCTCGACGGTCTACTACTCCCTGGTCAGCCCGCAGGTGGCCGAACTGCTGGCCGTCGCGCGGCGCATCCTCACCGAGGTCCTGGCCAACCAGGTCGGGCTGCTGGACGACCTGCGCGCAGCCGAACCAGTCGGCCAGCCCTAACCGCAGCACCCCTTGACCGGGCGGGCGTGTCGGGCGAGGTTTCCTTCTCTCGTGCTCGCCTGACACGCCCGGCCCATCATCGAAGCTCGCCCACCGCCACGGCCAGGCCCGGGGGCTGCGACATGCGGCTGGGCGGGCGCAAAAAAGCGCTCGCGGCCGTGAAGCGACCCGTCAGGCACATGTGGCAAGGACAATTGCCGTGAGCGGCGATGCCGGTGCCGAGCCACATTTCCGGCGCAGTGAGGACGTCGCGGCGACCGTCTACCGGTTCGCCTGCCCCGCGGGGGCGCCTGCTTCACGGCAGCGACCTGACCCGGGCGATCGGCCAGACCTGAAGCCGCTGGACTTCGGCTGGCAAGCCATGCGCCCGTGTCGCCGGCTTGGACCCCGGTGCCCGACGCCGTTGTCGATGCGCCGGGGCGGCTTGAGGTCGAGCCGGACCGGCGCAGGTCTTGGCAGGCGGCAGGCCCGGCCAGTGATCAGATGCGACTCGTCGCGCCGGCTTGGGCGCCATGCCTGGCCTCTCACTGACAGCCTAGCAGCTTGCTAATCTTAGCAGCTGGTTAGATCGTATCAGGTCGATGGATGGCTCGGGTTCGAAGTGCTCGCATGCCCGGATCGTTCGAATCATGACCATTCTGCGGCGAGCGCGGAGCTCGACAATGCTCCGGCCGGTACACCGTCGGCTCTGGCCGCGCTCCGGCGGGGCCTGGGGCGAACAGACACTGCACGGTGACGACCGCGGTCGAGTCTCGTTGGACGCGGGCAGTCAACCACATACGGCGGGCAATGTCACGACTTGCCATTCTTCGCAAGTGATTAAGTCCTGCGGGTGATCCTGATCATTGTCCGCAGGCCGTCGCGGCCCCAAAAATCGCCTGTAACCGCAACCAACGACTGCTGTCCAGGTGAGTGAGTGAAGCTCGTACTGCTCGGCCCGCCCGGCGCGGGCAAGGGAACCCAGGCCGACCTGCTGGCCACCGGCCTCTCCGTGCCGAAGATCTCGACCGGGGACCTCTTCCGTGCCCACGTGTCGACCGAGACAACGCTGGGCCTGCTGGCGAAGTCCCACCTCGACGCCGGAACCCTCGTACCCGACGAGGTGACCGTCGGCATGGTGACTGCCAGACTCGCAGAGCCCGACACCTGTCCCGGGTTCATCCTCGACGGCTTCCCGCGCACTCTCACGCAGGCCCGACTGCTGGACGAGATGCTCGACCACGACGGGCGGCGGCTGGACGCCGTGCTCGAATTCCACGTCGACACCGCCGAGGTCACCCAGCGGATGTCCGGGCGGCGTACCTGCCGCGCATGCGCGGCGGTGTGGCACCTCGTCCACCGCCCGCCGACCTGCGGGCGCTGCGGCACGTGCGGTGGCGAGCTCTACCAGCGTGCCGACGACGAGCCGGCTACGATCGCCCACCGGCTGCAGGTGTACGCCACGCAGACCGCACCGCTGGCCGACCACTACCACACCTGCGGCCTCCTGGCCCAGATCGACGCGGCAGGGACCGTGGAACAGGTCTCCCAGCGGGCGCTGGCCGCGCTCATGCCGGCGCTGGGCTGAGCCGCCAGCGGGATCAGTACCGGCCGGTAGATCACGTAAGCTCCGATGCCACCACATGCGCCCACAGGCCGCGGCGTTCGCGCAGCCGTGACTGCTGCTGGGCGGTCCACGGGCCGGCGAGCTCGGCGACCAGTTTGCCCAGTCGTCGCCGACCGCGTACACGTCGAAATCCCCATCGACCTCCTCGACCGACCAACAACCGCTGGTCGACGAATGGTTGCCAGGGTCCGAGAGATCTTTTCAGCCGATCCTTCCGCGCGCGACGCGGGCCGCCGCCGCGAGGCCTACGCAGGCCGACCGGCCTCGCCACTACCCAGCGAAAGCGACGACCCAGACGCCGACCAGGAGCAGCAGCGGGACGAGGACGACGGCTGGAAACGGGCGCCGCAGCGGAGCGTATGGCGGCGCGAGACCGATCAGCCCTTC
Organism: Catellatospora aurea; assembly: GCF_042663325.1. Lineage (NCBI taxonomy): Bacteria > Bacillati > Actinomycetota > Actinomycetes > Micromonosporales > Micromonosporaceae > Catellatospora > Catellatospora aurea. The sequence continues at coordinate 58,288 of NZ_JBHTAC010000005.1, read as the reverse complement.
GGCTGACACGTCCGCGCCGCCCGCCGGGCCGGAGTCAGCCGCGACGGCGGAGTCGTCCAGCTCCGCAAGCCGTGCGTACAGCGCATCCGCGGTCTCGCTCATCCACCTCCAGGTCCGGGGATCGGCGCAGGACAGCAGCCGGACGTGGGAGTACACGAAGAGGCGGTCCTCGACGACCTCCACGTCGAAGACCGTCTGCCCTGGCCCGACGAACCTGGCGACGATCTCCGGCGTGAACAGCGCACCGGCCCAGCCCTCCGCCTCCGCCGGGCAGTGCAGCCGGAACGTGTCCGCGAACGGGCCGCCCAGCAGCGCGCGCCCCGTCGCGGGCTGGGCGGGCAGGCTCGATCCGAGCCGCCGTCCGCCGGAGCGGGCTTCGAGCACGATCCGCGGCATCCGTCGGCCCAGCGTGAGGGCGAAGTAGGACCAGTGGAGCGACTCGCCCGCGCGGCCCTTCTGAATCCAGGCGCGGTGGTTTGCGACCTCCAGCGGACGAGGTCCGGAGCGGCGCAGCCGCGCCGAAGCGCGACGCAGGGTGCCGCGCTGGAAGACGAGCCCCGGCAGGTCCGGCTCCCTGACCTCGGGCGTGAAGTCGAGCCCGTTCGCGGCGGCGAACCGGTGCAGCCTGAACAGCTCCTCCCGCTCGCCCCTCCGTACGTGGGCGACCCAGCTGAACACCGCGGCGACGAGGCAGGCGGCCGTGCCGATCGACAGTAGCAGGGCTCGGCCTCGCAGCGGGTCCTCCGGCGCGTCCGCGCTCAATGCGTAGAGCGCCAGGGCTGCGAAGACGAGGGCAGCGACGACGGCTGTCGTGACTGCGTAGAGGACGATCAGGCCGACCCCGACGTTCCACCGCGAGCGGTGCCCGAGGAACCGAGCGGTGAACTGCCGCATCTCGGGGCGGGTGGAGCAGACGGTGAGCGGCGTCGTGTCGAGCGTCCCCTCAGATGTCACCGTCACCCGCGGACTCCCTGCTTCTCATCAGCACGGCGCCACCATACTCGAGCGTCACCACCGCGCCACCGCGAAGCCGCGCTGCTCAGGGCACGAGCACCTTCACCGAGCGCAGGCCCTGCGGCCGTCCTTGCCGGTCGGAGCCCCCGTGAGCGATGCGGACCCGGAGTCTGGTGCCCGATCGCTGGCAGAACTCTCCGTCGAGGCCATTCGGATCTGGGCCTGAGCTGACCGGCGTGGTGGCGTCCGGCCATGCCGAGGCGGCGATCCTGTGGGCCGGATGGACGCGGCGAGGGTTCGAGCCGGTCGCCCAAGATCGCCGTACGTTGCGATCTTGATATCAAGATAGGCATACTTGATGTCATGGCACGTACTGTGATTGATCTGGACGACGCCCAGCTGGAAGCGGCAGCTCGCGAACTGGGCACGAAGACAAAGGTCGATACCGTGAATGCGGCGCTCGCCTTCGTCGCCGAACGACGCCGACGCGCCGAGGTCTTCGACGACCCGTTCGTCTGGGGCAGCCCCGACTTGGCAGACCCCGAAGTCCGGGCGGCAGCCCGCCGGTGACTGCGATCCCTGCGGGGCTGTACCTGGCCGACACCAGCGCGATCGCGCGCGTTCAGCATGACCCGGTGCGGGCGGAGCTGACCCGCATGGGCAGGGCCGGCCTGCTCGCCACCTGTGTCGTCGTGGACCTCGAGGTGCTCTACTCCGCGCGCAGCCCGGAAGAGTACGCGCGCACTGCGGCTCTGCGAGCAGCCGGCTTCGTGGACCTCCCACCGACACCGGAGATCGCCCGCCGCGCACGTGAGATACAGGCGATGCTCGCCCGGCGAAGTCAGCATCGAGCTGCGGGCTGCCCGGACATCCTCACTGCGGCCATCGCGGAGCACTACGCCGCCACGGTCGTCCACTACGACTCCGATTTCGAGCACATCGCCACGGTCTCCGGGCTGCAAACCCGATGGGTCGTGCCCCGCGGCACCGTCCCTTAGGCGCCTGGGACAGCGATCTCGCGCGGGAGCGCGGGCCTGCGGCGATGAGGTCACCTGGCAGCGGCTCGCCGTGACGTGGCTGTCTCTACCGGCAGCGGATCACCCTGAACGGCCAGAACCGATTTCGCATTCTGCTGTGCCCGCCCCACCAATCTGGCAGTACGCGAGCCGTGCTGTCAGAAGGTAGTCGATCAAGGGCTGGCTCTCGAGCCAGCCCTTGATCGTTTGTCGCGCTCGCGATGGAGACGACGCGGGTTCGGGGTCAGCCGGCGACCGTGTACGAGAAGGTCACCGTGTTGTCGGCCGGCGTCACGTCCGTGATGGGCGTGAATCCCCAGCCGTTCTGCACGGTCGAGGAGATCGTGCCGGTCGAACCGATCACCGTGTCCTCCGGCGCGTGGATGAGCATGTCGAACGAGCGCACCTCGCCGTCGAACCAGTCGCCGCCCGGTGCGGAGCAGCCGGTCCAGCACGGCGCGTTGGCGCTGGGCTCGGTGTCCGGCGTGTACCAGCCGGCCGGGACGTCCACGCCGACCCACACCTCGTTGTTCGGCGCGTCGCCATGCCAGGCCAGCGTCATCGGCAGGCGGCCCAGGAACGAGCCGTCCGCCTGGCGTACGAGCGTCACGCTGCCGCCTGCGGTGAGGGTCATGTCGGTCTGGGTGTCCTGGACATAGGGCACCGGGTCCTTCAGCTTGCCGTTGGCGCCCCGGAACGTGGCGTTGAAGTCGCGTACCTTGCTCACCGTGCCGGCGATACCGTCCACGATGCTGAGCCGGCCGCCCGTGGCCACCATCGGCACGGTCTGCACCGGCGTGTACGCGTGGAAGGTAAGCGTGTAGGTCCGCGTCTGTCCAGGCTCGAACGACTCCAGTCCGCAGCCGATGGTCCGGCGCTGGTCCTCGCCGTAGTTGAACATGCAAGGCGTGTCGATGCTGATGCTGTCCCACGAGTGGGCCGTCGGCTCCTCGATGACGACGCTCAGGTTCGGGTTGGCCGTCGTACCCCGGTGGGTGACGGTGAACTGCATCGTGCCGGTGTATCCGCGTTCGGCCGGGTCCAGCACCAGGCGCGTGTGCGTGAGGGCGGCCGGGTAGAGCGGCTCCTCGGCCTGCGCCGGGCTGGCGGCCGCGACGAGCAGGGCCGCGCCTGCCGCCGCGAGCACCGAAAGTCGCTTCAGGTTCAGGTTCATGGGTTCCTCCCGTGATGTCGTACGCGATCGTCTTCGGCGTACGCAACACAAGAGGGCTATCGGCATGTGCGGAGTTGTCATCCGCTCCGAGAAAGTTTCGCGGAGCGCAGGTGCCCGCTCAGGTGCTAATGCTCGCGGCTTCGGTCGGCGTGAAGCAAGGTGGTAGGTCGCGCCGAGCGGGAAGAGGCGTCCGGGTTCGGCGGACATCTCGACGTGGCAGCCGAGGACATGCGTGCGAGGTCGAAGTCGGCGGTGCCGGTCGGCCAGGTGTCGGCGAGCCCGAAGAATTCTCGTACGCTGTCGGCGTCGTGGCCGACGACGGTCGTGTCCGGCCGGTCGGCGAACTGCGGGTCGCCGGCGACGTGGTCGCCGTGGCCGTGCGAGTGCGCGACCACCAGGGGGTACCCCGGGTCGCCGGTGGCCTGGGCGAGCATGTGGTCGACGGTCGCCCGCAGCGGGAACAGGTCAGGGTCGGCCGTGGCGCCGGTGTCCAGCAGCAGCGCCCGCTGGTCGCCGACGAACAGATACATGAACGGGGCCTCGTAGTTGACCGTCTTGCTCTGACGCATGATCGCGGTGCCGCCGGCGTACCAGTGGATCTGGATGGCCGGTTCGACGGTGCGTGCCCGACGTGGCGTGCCGTGGTTCCAGTGGACGTCGAGCTGGGGGGTGGCGTGGGTCATCGGTCTTCTCCCATCGGGGTGGCGGCGAAGAAGAATCGGATGTGCCGCTGGTCCGGCGGCGTGTCCGCGCTGCGGTTGAGGTGCGGCGCGAGCAGGGCGGTCCACTGGGCTTTGAGGTCGACGGCCTCCTGCGCGGTCAGCGCGGCGATGCCGGAGGTGATGCCGAGCCCGGCCCGCCAGGCCGGCTCCTCGTCGAATTCCGGTGGAGCATCCCGCGAGGCGAAGTCGCCGCCATGTCTTGCGCCCGAGCTTCGAAAAACGAGATCATCACCCATGCTCGACCCCTCGCTCGAAGACGACGGAAATTCACCGACGGTTTCCACGCCGGATTTCGTGGGTCGTGATCGGGAGATGGCGGCGCTCCGGGGCGCGTTGGCCTGGCCGCCGGCGATCGTGCTGGTGGAGGGCGAGGCGGGCATCGGCAAGAGCCGACTGCTGCGGGAGTGGCTGGCGGCCCCGGACCGGCGCACCGCCTTGGTATCGGTGTGTCCGCCCCTTCGCGAGTCGCTGACCTTGGGGCCGATCGTCGACGCGTTCCTCGGGATCGACCGCCCGGTGTCGGGATTGCCGCTCACCGCGCTGGCGGGTGCGCTGCGGCCCCTGTTCCCGGAATGGTCCGCGGACCTGCCGCCCGCACTGCAGCCCTTGGACGATGCGAAGGCGGCGCGGCATCGCCTGTTCCGTGCCCTGGACGAGCTGCTGCGGGCGCTGCGGGTCGACGTTCTCGTGCTCGAGGACGCCCACTGGGCCGACGAGATGACTTTGGAGTTCCTGCTGTTCGTCGCCTCTCGGCAGCAGACGGACGGGCCGAGCCTCGTGATCTCTTACCGGCCGGAGGAGGTGGCCGACGGGTCGCTGCTACTGCGGCTGACGTCCCGGTTGCCCGCCGGGGTGACCCAGCTGAGGATCGCCCTGACGCCGATGCGGCCCGACGACACCGCGGCGCTGGTGTCCTCGATGCTGGACGGCAACCCGATCTCGCAGGAGTTCGCGACGTTCCTGCACGAGCGGACCGGTGGTGTTCCGCTGGCGCTGGAGGAGTCGGTTCGCCTCATGTGCGACCGCGCCGACCTCGTCTTCCGCGACGGGCAGTGGGTCCGGCTGAAGCTGCGCGAGCTGCGGATGCCGCCGACGGTGCGCGACTCCACCCGCGAGCGGGTGAGCCGGCTGTCGCCGTCGGCGCAGCAGGTGCTGCGAGCCGCGGCGACGTTGGCCGAGCGGTCGTCGGCTGCCACGATTGCGGTGACCGCAGGCCTGTCACCCGATGCGTGCCGGGCCGCCATCGCGGAGGTGGCCGACGCAGGCGTCCTGGACGCGGACGACCGCGGCCGGTGGCGGTTCCGGCACGTGCTGGCCGCCACGGCTGTCTACGAAGCGATCCCGTTGACCGACCGCAGACATCTCCACCTGCTGGCCGGCCAGGCCTTGGAGAGCATTCACCCGCTGCCTGTCGCACGCCTCGCCCACCACTTCCGGGAGGCAGGCGAGCGGCAGTCCTGGGCGCGGTACGCCGAGCAGGGCGCCGAGCTGGCCATGGCGTCGGGCGACCACACCAGGGCGGTCGACATGCTCGTCGATCTGCTGGCGTGGGCCGTGTTGCCGCCCGCGGACCGGGCCCGGGTCGCGCGGCTCGCCGGAGTCGCCGCGCTGGGTCGCCGCGAACCGGTCGACGAGGTCTACCACCGCGTGATCCGTACCCTGCGCTCGGTGCTGGAGACGCCGGGTCTGTCCGCCCGCCAGCAGGCCGAGATCCGCAACCCCCTGGGGCGGCTGCTGATCACCGGGGGTGAGGCGCAGGCCGCCCTCAGCGAGCTGGAGCAGGCGGTGGCCAACCTCGATCACGACCCGGTCGAGGCGGCCCGGGCGATGACCTATCTGGGCTGGGCCTATGCGGGGCCGTGGCCGGCGTCGACCCATCGGCGCTGGCTGGATCGCGCGGCTGAACTCACCGCCGCGTGCGACTCTCCCGCGGAGCGGCTGAACCTGGCCGGCAACCGGGCTGCGGCGTTGCTCATGCTCGGCGAGGAGGAGGCTTGGGACGTCGTCGCCGGCCTGCCCGTCGACGGCGCGACCTCGGCGGAGCGTCTCGACGTGGCCCGCATCCACACCAACGTCGGGACCGGCGCGCTGATCTGGGGCCGGTACGCCGACGCGGAGGAACACCTCGCCGTGGCCATGCGCCTCGCCGAGGCCGAGCAGGCGTCCCGGTTGCAGCACAACGTCCGGCTCGAACAGGCCAACCTGGCGTGGCTCACCGGCCGGTGGGAGGGCCTCGCGGAGCTGAGCGCGGCACTCGTCGACGTCGACCGCGACCGGCCGGCGCACTACCTCGGCAGCGTCCGCCTCGCGGCCCGGCTGGCCGCCGCGGCCGGCCGGCGGCGCGCGGCGGAGGAGCAGTTCCGGCTGGTCCTGGAGGAGTCCGCGCGGCTCGGCGCAGCCGACGACACGATGGAGGCCGCCGCCGCGCTGGCCAGGCTGTGGCTGACGGACGGGAACAGCGGCCGGGCGCTGCAGATCACGAACGAGCCGATGGACACCGTCCGGCGAAAGGGCATCTGGGTCTGGGCGACGGACCTCGTCCCCGCCCGGATCGAGGCGCACCTCGCCGCGGGCGACCTGAACGCCGCGACCCGTCTGGGCGACCAGTTCGCCCGGGGTCTGCGCGGCCGTACGGCCCCCGCGCCGCGCGCCGCGCTCGCGGTGTGCCGTGCCCTGCTGGCCGACGCGGCCGGGGACCACGCCCGCGCGGCGACGGCATACGAGCGAGCGGCGTGCGCCTGGAGCGCGTTGTCGCGCCCCTATGACGCCATGCTCGCCCGCGAGCGTCGGGCCGAGGCGCTCGTGGCCCAAGGCGAGCTCGAACAGGGCCTGGAGCTGCTGGCCGCACAGTACGAGCAACTGTTCAGGCTCGGCGCCCGCGGCGACGCGGACCGGGTCGCGCAGCGCCTTCGTGAACACGGCGCCGAGGTGCCGCGACTGTGGCGCGGCGGCCGGCGCGGGTACGGCGACCAGCTCTCACCCCGGGAGCTCGACGTGGTCCAACTGGTCGTCGCCGGCAAGACGAACCGCGAGATCAGCCGGGTTCTGGCCAAGTCGCCGGCCACAGTGGACCAGCAGCTGCGAGCGGCGATGCGCAAGCTGAAGGTGACCTCCCGGACCGCGCTCGCGGTCAAGGCGGTGGAGGCCGGAGTGTTCGCCGAAGAGGACTCCCTCGAAGACCCGTCGTGAAAATTGACGTATCCGCCGGATAGCTAAGGTCACCCGGCCACCCCGAGCATGGCTCCATGATCCATAGCCCCTGGGCGATCGATGCCTGAGCGACCTGTCGCGCGTGACGACGCCGCCGTCGAGCATCCGCCACCACCCGAGCCGCCCCGTCAGCCGTGCGTCGGTGACCCCTGCGCCCGCGACGCCGACGGTGCCGGCGACCACCGGAACCACGACCCCTACCAACCCCTGTAGGCCGAAGGATGCATGTGAAATTCAAAGCCCTCGCGGCTTCGCTGGCCGCGGCGATGGGCCTGAGCATGATCCAGGCAGCACCGGCGTTCGCCGCCGTGCCGGATCCAGGCCCCACCAACAAGATTGATTCGAGCCTGGCGGACCGCTTCCGCACGGAGCCGGCTTCCGACTTCTGGATCACCTTCGACACCGACGCCGACCTCGGCCCGGCGAAGAAGATCACCGACTGGACCGCTCGCGGTCGGTTCGTCTACGACGCGCTGACCGCGGCGGCGAAGAACTCCCTGGCATCCGTCTCCACCGAACTCGACCGGGCGGGCGTCAAGTACACCTCCTACCCGATCGCCAACGCCGTGCTGGTCAAGGGAGGCAGCGAGAAGCTCGCCCTCGACGTGGCCGCGAAGGCGCAGGTCGCCGAGATCCACGCGACGCCGCAGGTAGCGCTGGTCGAGCCCGTGGAGAAGGAGAGCCCGGCCGACCGGGCTGCCCGCCCCGCCGCGAAGGCCGCCGAGGCAGGCACCTCCACGTGGGGTCTGGACGCCATCCACGCTCCCCAGGCATGGGCCATGGGCGGCACCGGCGCGGGCATCACCGTGTCCAACATCGACTCGGGCGTCCAATTCGACCACCCCGCGCTGATGCACCAGTACCGGGGCACCAAGCCCGACGGCACCGTCGACCACAACTACAACTGGATGGCCACCCGGGGCACCTGCACCGGCGCGCCGTGTGACGACAACGGACACGGCACGCACACCATGGGCACCATGGTCGGCGCCGACGGAGCCGACCACGTCGGCGTCGCGCCGGACGCGCGGTGGATCGCGACGAACGGCTGCTGCGACAGCTCCGGCGTCGAGTCGCTGCTCCGGTCCGGCTGGTGGCTGCTGGCCCCGACCGACGTCAACGGGAACAGCCCCGACCCGTCCAAGCGCCCGCACGTCATCAACAACTCGTGGGGTCAGAACGTCGAGCACGACTTCCACGACTTCTTCCAGGCCGTCGACGAGGCCTGGACCGCCGCGGGCATCTTCAGCGTCTGGTCGTCGGGCAACACCTCGCCGTACGCGGCCTGCGACACCGTCTCCACTCCCGGTGCCGCAGCGAGCGCCTACTCCGTCGGCGCCACCAAGTCGGACGGGACGCTGGCGTTGTTCTCCCGCAAGGGCGAGGGCGAAGGCGGCCGGATCAAGCCCGAGATCTCCGCTCCGGGCGAGGGCGTCTACTCGACCTACCCGAACAACAGCTACACCGAGATGTCCGGCACCTCGATGGCGGCGCCCCACGTCGCCGGCGCCGTAGCGGCGCTGTGGAGCTACGACCCGACCCTGATCGGGCAGGTCGAGGAGACCCGCCGCCTGCTCGGCGCGTCGGCCGTCGACGTCGACGACACCGAGTGCGGCGGCACCGCCGAGGTCAACAACAAGTACGGCGAAGGCCGGCTCGACCTCGTCCGCCTGCTGGAGCTCGCGCCTCGCAAGGGCGGCACCCTCACCGGTGTCGTCACCGCGAACGGCGCTCCGGTCCCCGCCGCCGAGGTGACGATCAGCGGCCCGTTCAGCCGGTCGATCGGCACCGACTCCGACGGCCGGTTCACGACGAACCTGCCGGTCGGCGACTACCGGCTCAGCACCAAGGTCTTCGGCCACCTGACCGCGACCGCCGACGTCACGATCACCCTGGGCCAGGACACCTCCGTCACGCTGCCGCTCACGGCCGCCGCGCGGCACGACGTCAGCGGCCGGGTCGTCGACGACAAGAAGCAGCCGGTCCCGAACGCCGACGTCTCCGTCAAGGACACGCCGCTGAAGCCGGTACGCACGGACGCCTCCGGCGCGTTCACGATCAGCGCCGTCCCCGAGGGCGAGTACCAGCTGGGCGTCAAGCCCAACGCCTGCTACTCGCCGACGACGGTCCCGCTGACCGTCGGCGCGCAGAACGAGTCGCGGGAGATCCCCGTCGGGCTCGTCGTCGACAAGGGCGGCTACAGCTGCGCCGTCTCCGACGGGGAGTACCTGCGCGGCACCGACCCGGTCGCGTTCGACGGCGGAGTCTGGGCGACGGTGAAACTGCCGTTCCCGATCGCGCTCTACAACGGCAGCCACGACACCCTCGGGGTCGGCCTGCGCGGCGTGATCTCCCCGGACCCCGACAGCGGACCCGGACCCGGCACCGGCGGTGCGGGCGTCTTCCCGTTCTACATCCAGTCCCCGGTCGAGTTCGCCCCCGGCGGCGGAGTCTTCACGGCGGCCACCAAGGTCAACGGTGAGGACGCGTTCGTCGTCGAGTACCGCAACACCAAGCTCTGGGCGTACCCCATCCGGTCGGAGTACACGGAGCCGGTCAGCTTCTCGGCCACGCTCACCCGCTCCGGCACGGTGATCCTCGGCTACGGCGACGGCATCGGAACCGACGACCCGGTGACCGCGGGCGCGAACGGCGTCACCGGCATCCAGGGCTGGGCGGGCGTCGACGGCATCCGGTTCTCCGACAACGCCCCGGTGCTGCGCGACGGCATGATCGTCACCTACGACCTGCCTGACTTCGGGTACCTCGACGCGACCGTCGTCGACAAGAACGACGGGCTGCCGGTGGCCGGGGCCAAGGTCTCGTTCGCGGACAAGGACGGGCTCGTCGAGACGGTCACGACCAACGGGACCGGCCTCGTGCATCGCCAGCTCCCGGTCGGCGACTACACCATGACGGTCGACGCGCCGAACTACACGACCGCGGCGTACCCCTTCTCCCTCGACAAGCTCTACGCGAGCGCCAAGGTCGACGCGCGGCTGACCACGGGCGTCGCCGGTCTGAAGGCCGACGGCCTCGAAGCGCTGCTGGGCGTCGGCCAGAACGGTACGGGCGAGCTGACGCTGACCAACAACGGTTCCGCCCCGCTCACGTACAGCCTGGGCGAGGCCGCGCGCCACCCCGAACTCGACGCGTCCGGCGCCACCACGCGCACCGGGAAGGGCGCGGCCGGCACGATCGACCTCGCCGCGTGGAAGGCGGGTGCGAGCGGCATGCAGCCGTCGAACGTGGACGGCAAGCCGACGTCGGTGAGCGCGGCGGAAGCGCAGGCGGCGGCGAAGGTCGGCACGACCTCCGGCGGTGACGTCATCACCCGGATCGCCGTTCCCGGCAGGGACAAGGTGACCACCGGCATCGGGTACGACGGCGACGTCTGGGTCCACGACTACGAGGCGCGGACCAACACCGCCTTCACGGTGGCGGGCAAGCCGACCGGGAAGGTCTTCGACGCGTCGTGGAACCCGGATTACCGGGCGTTCGACATGGCGCTCGACACCAGGACCGGCGACATGTGCCAGATGGAGGACAGCCCGGCCAGCTTCATCCACTGCTTCGACCGCAAGACGGGCAAGGAGACCCGGCAGATCAAGGGCGACTGGTCGACGCTGCAGCTGACCGGACTCGCCTACAACCCCGCCGAGGACGTGTTCTACGTCGGCGGCCGGCGCAACGGCATGATCGGCACCGTCGCCGGGACGTCGCACGACAACGCGGGTGCGCTGCTGTCCTTCTGCGCCCCGCCGCTGCCCGAGGTGATGGGCCTGGCCTACAACCAGGCGTCGGACACCATCTGGTACACCGACATCACCTGGAACCGGTTCAGCCGCCTGCTGCAGGTCGACCCCGACGACTGCTCGCTGGTGAACGCCTGGTGGTTCCCCGGCCAGAAGCCGGGCCAGGGCGGCGGCCTCGAAACCGACGCGACCGGTGCGCTGTGGGCGGCGGACCAGCTCACCGACGACGTCGTGCTGGTCGACGTCGAGGACGACCTGATCACCGACCTGCCGTGGCTGTCGCTCTCCTCGACCGGTGGCACCCTCGCCCCGGGCAAGTCGGCGACCGTCAAGGTCTCGATCTCCGCGAAGGGCACCAAGCCCGGAGTCCTCGGCGCGAACATCGTGGTGCGGTCCGACTCCGGCCGCCAGTCCAAGACCTACGTCCCGGTGACGCTGACGACCACGAAGTACCAGGTCGGCGTCAACGCCGGTGGTTCGAAGGTCACCGACGGATCCGGCTTCACCTGGTTCGGCGACCAGGCCGCAGGCAAGACGGCGTGGGGCTACGAGGGCCGGACGAAGGTCACCTCCACGAAGGCTCCGATCGCGGGCACGAGGGACGACGCCCTGTTCCAGTCCCAGCGCACCACGGCGGACCAGCGGCTGTTCTATCGCTTCCCCAACGCGCCCAAGGGCGCCTACGCGATCGATCTCGGGTTCGCCGAGATCGATCACGCGGCCCGGGGCAAGCGGGTGTTCGACGTCGTCGTGGACGGGAAGCTGGCGGTGTACTCGTACGACCCGGCCGCGGCCGTGGGGCCGTACACCGCCGACTGGCGCACCGCCGTCGTGCAGCACGAGGGCGGTGCGCTGACCGTGGAGCTGCGGGGTGCGAGGGGCCTGAAGGCGCCGACCATCGCCGCGCTGCGGGTGACGCTCGACCCGCGCAGGGACGCGGCGGAGCCGGAGCCCCAGCCCGAGCAGCCGGATCCGGGTCCCGTGCCGGTGGCCCCGGCCGGTCGTTCGTACACGATGAAGGTGACCGACGGGCTCTACCGCCAGGGCACGGAGGAGTCCAGCTGGCACGGCGACGACTCCTGCGGCGTGCTGTGGTTCGGCTCCGGTTTCCTGGCCCCGTTCTACGACACGGCCTGGGACGGCGTGTGCGTGACGACGAACGGCACGCTGACCTTCGACCGGGTCGGCACGTCGGGGTACAACACGGCACTGCCGTCGCCGGACCCGATCGACGCGGTCTACCCGTTCTGGGACGACCTCCTCGTCGACGACGAGGCGGGGATCTACTTCGGCACGACCGAGGTGGACGGGCAGGCGGCGCAGGTCGTCGAGTGGCGCAACGTCACCTTCTACAGTGACCAGACGGCTCGCGTGAGCTTCTCGGTCACCCTGATCGCGGACGGCCGGATCCAGATCGGGTACGGCGACGGCGTCGGCGGCGACAACCCGCTCACCCACGGGTCGTCGGCGACGGTCGGCGTGGAGAGCCTGAACCGCAACCCCGCGGCCCAGTACTCCTTCGACCAGCCCGTCCTGAAGGCCGGCCTGGGACTGGAGTACGCCATCCCGGCCGCGGGCACGATCGAGGGCACGGTCACCGACGCGAACGACGGCAAGCCGCTCGCGGGTGCGATCGTCACGCTCGGCGGGCCGAGCGGGGAACGGGTCATCACGGCCGACGAGCTGGGCCGCTGGAAGGCCCAGGCACTGGTCGGCGAGAACACGGTGGCGGTCTCGGCGCCGAACTACGTCACCGCCGGCCGCTCCGTGACCATCGCGAATAAGGATCAGGCGGAGGTGTTCAACACGGCGTTGACCACGGGCGTCGCCACCGTCACCGGCGGTGACCTCGACTGGCTCGTCGGCCCGAAGCAGAAGGCGACGGCCGACGTGACAGTGACCAACAAGGGCTCGGCCCCGCTCGATGTGCAGATCAGCGAGCAGAAGCGCACCGGCGACGGCGGGCACGAGGCCGCCGACCTTCCGTGGCTGACCCTCACCGGCGCGGCCGCGACCGGCACGGTCAAGCTCGCGGTCGGCCAGTCCACGACGGTCACGGTGACGGCCGACAACACCGGCGTCGCGCCCGGCGTGCTCGTCGGCGACCTGCTCGTGGCGTCGAACGCAGGCAAGGGCGAGGCCCAGTTCACGCCGGTACGCCTGGCGACCTCGGCCTACTGGAAGGGCGTCGACGTCGGCGGATTCGGGTACGTCGGCGCGGACGGCTTCGTGTGGGCACCCGACCAGGGGCTCGGCTCGCGGCCGTGGGGCTACGTCGGCGGCAAGGTGCAGGTCACCAAGGCCGACATCGCCGGCACCCAGGACGACGCGCTGTTCCGCACCCAGCGGACCGGCGACACGTTCAGCTACGTGTTCAAGAACGCCCCCGCCGGGAAGTACCGGATCTCCCTGGACTTCGCGGAGATCGAGAAGGTCAAGGCCGGCAGCCGCGCCTTCGATGTCCTGATCGACGGCAAGGTCGTGCTCTACGACCACGACGTGCAGGCCAAGGCGGGTGCGCTGACCGCGGACCTGAACATGGTCATCGTCGAGCACGCGGGCGGCGATCTGAAGATCGAGCTTCGCCGCGACAAGGGCGAGTGGGACCCGATCCTCAACGCCCTCAAGATCCAGCAGGATCCGCGCCCATGAGATAGCCGAACCTGTCCACCGATAACGGGCAGAGCCTCCACGAAAGGATCGTCGTGGGGGCTCTGCCCGCAACCACAGATTTCGTATCGGCAGATGACCCGCACTGGCCGGTATGCCGGTGTCACTCCGCTTACCCGCGCTTGGCACGCGGTTTGACACGACGGTGCGCCGGGCCGCTCGCCGGACGACCTCACGGCAGGCGGCCCGGCGGGGCCGGGTGGTGACCGCGTCAGCGGGCCAGGAAACCGAGGATCCGGTCGGTGACGAGCGCGGCGGCCTCGGCGTCGTACGTCGGCAGCGAGCTGTCGGTGAACAGGTGCCGGTCGCCCGGGTAGACGAACAGCTCTCCGTCGGCGGCCTCCTTGACCAGCTCGCGGGCCGCGTCGATGTCGCCCTCGCCGGCGAAGAACGGGTCCGCGTCCATGCCGTGGATCTGCACGGGCACCGCCGCGGGCCAGGTTCCGCCGAACTCCGACGGCGGCACGCAGGACTCCAGCAGCACCGCACCGCGAGCGCCGGGCCGGGTCTGCGCCAGCCGCTGCGCGGGCATCACGCCGAGCGAGAAGCCGAGGTAGACCAGTTCGGCGGGCAGCGCGTCGGCGGCCCGTACCCCCCGCTCCATGACCTCGCCGAACCCGGTCTCGCGGGCGTAGGCCAGCCCCTCGTCCAGCGTCGCGAAGACGTTGCCGTCGTACGAGTCCGGCGTGTGCACGGTGTGCCCGGCCTGGCGCAGCCGGTCGGCGAAGGCCAGCAGGCCCTCGGTCAGCCCTTGTGCGTGGTGGAACAGCAGCACTTCGGCCATGGGAAGCTCCTCGTCGGTCGGGGGAGTGTCTCGTGGCACCCTAGAACCCATTGCGGACGTTCTGCGTCCGGAACCGCCGCGCACCGCGGTTCCGAGCTTCGGTCACCGCCCCGGGGTCGGCGTGGTCTGCGGCGCCGGGGCGGCCAGGTCGTACACGTTGTCGGGCGTGACGACCCGGGTGACCACCTCGGCGATCCGGCCCGCGGCGTGCTGGGCGGGGATGTCGGTGTTCGCCGGCACTACCAGGGTGGCGTTGCGCTCCGGAATGGCGTCCTTGCCCACGGGAGTCCCCGGCCGCCCCGCGACATCATTCCGGCAGCTCAGCGTGGTGGCCACAGGGCGTCGATGCGGGCCACGGACCGGTCGATCTGCGCCGCGGGGATCTTGCCGGCGCGGACCAGCCCGAGCACGTGCTCGACGGTCTCGGTGACGATCGCCGGGTCGTAGACCGCCTGGTTGCAGAAGACGAGCTGATCCACGCCGGCCTCCAGGGCGTACGTGGTCGCCTCGTCCCGGGCGTACCGGCTGGTGATCGCGACGGCCTGCATGTCGTCGGTGACCACCACGCCGTCCCAGCCCAGCTGCCCGCGGAGCAGGTCGGTGACGACGGCATGGGACAGCGACACCGGCCGGTCGGGGTCGAGCTTGCGGTTCAGGAAGTGGGTGACCATGACGGTGTCGGCGGTGCCGGACTGGATCAGGCGCTGGAACGGCACGATCTCGGCCCGGGTCCAGGTGTCGGTCACGTCCACGGCTTCGAAGTCGGTGTTGCCGGTGGCGCTGCCCAGCCCGGGGAAGTGCTTGATCGAGGTGCGCACGTCGGCCTTGCGGTAGGTGTCGATCGTGTCGGTCGCGCAGGACACCACGACGTCGGGATTCGCCGAGAAGCTGCGGCCGAGCAGGGCGATCGCCGGGTTGTCCGGGTTCACCGCGAGGTCGGCGACGGGGGCGAAGTTGAAGTTCACGCCGATCTGCACCAGGGTCTGCGCCATGCCCCCGGCCCAGGCCCGAGTGGCCGGAGGCGAGTTGAGCGCGCCGATCTCGGCCTGCGACTTCGTGGCGGGGAAGCCGTTCTGCGGGCCGAGCCGAGCGATCTTGCCGCCCTCCTGGTCGATGGAGACGATCAGGCCGTGCGGGGCCGCCCCGGTCAGGGTCTTGATCAGCGCGGTGACCTGCGGCGGGGAGTCGATGTTGCGGCTCTCGCCGGTCAGCTGGTCCCGGTCGAACAGGATGACGCCGCCCAGTCCGCGTTCGGTGATGTCCTTCATGATCCAGTCGTCGGGGCCGACCTGCGCGCCGCGGAAACCCACGATCATCATCCGGGCGATCTTCTTGCGCAGCGCGGCCTCGTCCAGGGCGGGACTGGTCGCGGAGGCGGGCGTGGTGACCGCGGCCGCGGGCGTCGTCGCGCCCGGTCGCTTGGCGCAGCCGCCGAGCCCCGTGGCGACCAGTGCGGCCCCCGCCCCGGTGAGCAGCCCTCGGCGGGTGATCCCGTCGCCTGTCACGCCGTCCACGTTACTGAGCCGCACGCCTGCTCAGGTCTGTTATCAGGTCCTTTCCGCCGATCGCTCGCCTGTGCCGTCATGGGCTGCCCGGTCGGCGCGGAGGAAGTCTCGCACCGCGGCCGTGAAGGCCGCCGGCTGTTCGACCCAGGGCAGGTGCCCGGCGTCGAGGCTGATCCGGCGTGCGTTGCGCAGGGACCGGGCCAGGGAGTCCACGCTGCGGCGGGGACGGATGTCCCGGCTGCCGTCGATGATCAGCGTGGGCGTGCCGATGTCCGCGATCGCGGCGAGTGCCGCGCCCGAGTCCACGTATTCGCCGGTCTGCCGGCCCAGCGCGGCGTGGCAGTCGCGGTTGATCCCGAGGAACGGGGTCGCGAAGCGTTCGGCCTGCTCGAATGCCGTCGTAGTGTCGGCGAAGTCGGCGGACCACTGCAGCACCGCGAGCTCCCGCTCCTGCGCGGGGGTGCGCTCGTGGCCGTCCAGCTCGTCGAAGCGGGGCAGGTGGGGGCCGAGCCGGGCGCGCAGGTTGGTCACGAAGTCGGGCTTCCAGGTGGCATTCGGGTCCACGCCGACACCCGACACGTACACCAGGTGGCTGACGTGGTCGGGGTGGGCCAGGGCGTAGCGCAGCGCCAGCAGCCCGCCCCAGGAATGGCCGAGCACGGCGACCGGTGCGGGTCCCGTGCTACGGACGACGGCATGCAGGTCGGCGACGCTCTGCTCGATCGTGTACGGGCCCGGAGAGGGCGACCGGCCGCAGCCGCGCTGATCCCACCGCACCACGGTGAACCCGTCGTCGAACAGCGCGGCCGGGGCGTCGAAGTAGTCCCAAAGTCCAGGCCCGCCGTGGCACAGCACCAGCGGGGGGCCGCTGCCCGTGCGCCGGGTCCACAGCGGCGTCTCGTCGTCTGCGCGCACCGTCTCGGCCATTGCGCCATCATCCGCCTTTTGAAGATCCAGTGTGGACCGGCCGAGCAGTGCAAAGGCTTGCACAACTCTTCGGGTTAATTGCGTAAACGCTGCCGTCGTCGGGCCGTCGTGATGCCCGATCTGGCGTCGTTGTTCAGCCTGCCACGCTTCGAGCAAACGCCAAACACATTGTCTGATCAGGTACAAGGGGAGCTAATCCCACCAAGGTGGCCCGGTCGCAGCGCGCTGGACCTTTGTTTGAATTTTGCGTTGACCTCTGGACGTGGCGGCGGTGGCGGCCCTAATCTGCTGACGTCTCCGGACACGTTCGCGACGTGTCCGAAACAGCCGCCGAACACCGCCCGCTCCGCGTGCCGGCCGCGACTCACATGCCCCCGAACCCTTCAGCGCGCCCACATCCGCGCAGATCATCCCGATAGGAGCCATTGATGAAGCTCCGCACCGCACTGCTGGCCGCGACGACGCTCGCCGCGGCCGGCGTCCTGGCCGCCACGAACGCGACGGCCGCGCTCGCCGGTCCGGCCGTCCCGACCGTGCCCACCCTGCCCGGCACCGCCCTGCCGCTGCCCGTCCTCTACGGCGCACGCGGCGCGGCCGTTCCGTTCACCGAGTACGAAGCCGAGCACGCCCGCACCGACGGCCGCGTGCTCGCCGCGACCCGCGCGTTCACTCAGCTCGCCGCGGAGGCGTCCGGCCGCCGTGCGGTCGCCCTCGACGCGGGGGAGTGGGTCGAGTTCACCCTCGCCAAGCCCGCCAACGCCGTCGACGTGCGCTACTCCGTGCCCGACGGCACGACGGCGGCGCTGATGGTCACCGCCGACGGCACATCCGCCGGACGGCTGGCGCTCACCTCGAAGTACGCGCACGTGTACGGCAACTTCCCGTACACCAACGACTCGGCCGACCGGGGGCAGCACCACTACTTCGACGACGCGCGCACCATGTTCAACCGCACGCTGCCCGCAGGGACCCGGGTGCGGTTCAAGGCCACCGCGGCCGCCGTGGTCGACCTGGCCGACTTCGAGGTCGTCGCCCCCGCCCCGGCCGCGCCCGCGGGCTACCTGAACGCGCTCGACTTCGGGGCCGACCCGAGCGGCGCGGCCGACTCCGGCCAGGCGCTGCAGACGGCGATCGACACCGCCCGCGAGCAGCGGCGCGGCCTGTGGATCCCGCCGGGCGACTACGCCGTGACCCGCCACCTCCAGGTGGACCGGGTGACGGTACGCGGCGCGGGCCCGTGGCGCACCGTGCTGCGCGGCGCGGGCGTCGGCGTGTTCGGCAACGCCGCGCCGAACCCGAGCACGGCGGTGCACCTGTCCGACTTCGCCGTCTTCGGCGAGACCGTGGTGCGCGACGACGCCACCATCGACAGCGGCTTCGGCGGCTCGCTGAGCGACTCGACGATCCGCAACGTATGGGTCGAGCACGTCAAGGTGGGCATGTGGTTCGACGGCCCGTCCGAGGGCCTGACCGTCGACGGCGGCCGCGTCAAGAACGTCTGGGCCGACGGCCTCAACCTGCACAACGGGGTCAGCCACAGCACCGTGAGCAACCTGTTCGTGCGCAACACCGGCGACGACGGCATGGCGATGTGGTCGGCCGCGAACGCCGACACGGGCAACACCTTCACCCGTAACACGGTCTCGGTGCCGCTGCTGGCCAACGGCTTCGCGGTGTACGGCGGCCGCGACAACACGGTCAGCGACAACGTCGCCGCCGACACCGTCACCCAGGGCGGCGGCGTGCACGTCGGCAACCGCTTCGGCGCGAGCCCGCTCGCCGGCACCACCACGATCAGCGGCAATCTGCTGGTGCGCGCAGGCAGCCTGGTGCCCAACGAGCCGACGCAGATCGCCGCGCTGTGGTTCTGGGCCGCCGACGCCCCGATGACCGGGACCGTCCGGGTCCGTGACACCACGCTGCTGGACAGCTCGTACGCCGGTCTGCAGTTCTTCGGCAAGTCGATCACGAACGTGTCGGTGGAGCGGGTGACCGTCGCCGGGGCGGGCACCGTCGCCCTGCAGTTGCAGTCGCCGGGCGCGGCCTCGTTCACGAAGATGGTCGCGTTCGGACTGGGTGACAAGGGCGTGCACGACTGCGCCACCGGCTTCACGGTGACCCGCGGCGCGGGCAACCTCGGCTGGAACGGCGTCCGCTGCGGCTTCGCCCCGGCCGGGCAGCTGGAGATCGCCCAGGCCACCGGGGTCGAGTACGGCTTCCAGCCGATCGGCACCGAGGCCGTGCGGCCCGTCGCGATCACCAACCCGGGCCCGCTGCCGATCACGGTCGACGCCGTCGTGCCGCCGCGCGGGTACGCCGTCGACAGCGGCTGCGCCGTGATCGCGGTCGGCGCGACCTGCACACTGCAAGTGCGCTTCGCCCCGCAGTCCTCGGGCAACTACGCGGGGCTGCTGACCGTCCACAGCACCTCACCCGCCGGTCCGTACGTGGTGGGACTGAAGGGCATCGGGTTCGACCCGGACGGCAACCTGGCCCTGGGCCGCGACATCACGTCCAGCTCGCAAGCGGGCTGGTGGATCGCGCCGCCGAACCTGGTCGACGGCGACCAGTCGACGTACTTCGAGAGCCTCAACGGGGCCTTCCCACAGACCGTCACGCTGGACCTCGGCCACCAGGTGTCGGTCAGCCGGATCGTGCTTAAACTGCCCGCCAACTGGGGCGGCCGGTGGCAGACGATCGCCGTGTCGGCCGACGGCGCACCGCTGGTGGACGCGGCCGAGCACCTGTTCGCCCCGGAGAGCGGCAACGTCGTCACGATCACCTTCCCGGCCGTGACGGCCTGGGAGCTGACGCTGACGTTCACGGCCAACACCGGGTGGCCGGCGGCGCAGATCTCCGAGTTCGAGGTCTACGCGCACTGACCGCGCGCCGCGTCCGCCGTGCCCGCACCGGCGCGGCGGGCGCGGCGGTCACGGATTGAAGGCCGCCGCGGTCTGCGTCTGCACCGTGGTGGCACCACGGCGGGTGGGCGGTTTGAGCGTGGTCCGGGCGGTGTCCTGCGCCTTGCGGATCTCCGCCATCAGCTCGTCGGCCGGCACCGGGTAGGCCAGCGCGAAACCCTGCACCTGGTCGCAGCCCAGGTCGTCGAGGATCGCCAGCGCGGTGAGATCCTCCACACCCTCGGCCGTCACGAACAGGCCGAGGTTGTGCGCCAGCTCGATGGCGCTGCGCACCAGGATGGCGTCGCCGGGGTCGGTGGCCAGATCGTGGATGAAGGTCCGGTCGATCTTCAACTCGTCCGCGGCGAGCAGCTTGAGCTGGCTCAATGAGCTGAAGCCGGTGCCGAAGTCGTCGATCGAGACCTGCACCCCGTCCCGGCGTACTCGGCGCAGTGCGTCCTGGGCCCGTCCGGGGTCGGTGGTCATCCCGCTCTCGGTGATCTCCAGACGCAGCAGCGTGGCGGGCAGCCCGTGCTCGGCCAGGGCCGACCGCACCTCGCCGACGAAGGCGTCGTCGAGCAGGCAGTTCGGCGACACGTTGACGGAGACGGTCATCGGCCGGCCCTGCGCGCACCAGTGCGCGGCCTGCTTCACCGCGATGCGGAGCAGGTGGTAGGTGAGCGGGATCTCCAGACCGCCGGTCTCCGCGACGCCGAGGAACGCGCCCGGCGACAGCAGCCCGAGCTGCGGGTGCCGCCAGCGCACCAGCGCCTCGGTGGCGCTGACGGTGGCGTCGGCGAGGCGCACCTGGGGCTGGTAGTACAGCACCAGCTGGCCGTCGGGGTCGCCGTCGGTGAGCAGCGCGCGCAGGTCGCCGAACAGGGCCATGCGGCCGGGCTGGTCGGTGTCGACCTCCGGGTCGTACAGGGCGACGCCCTTGCCGCTGGTCTTGGCCCGGTACATGGCGGCGTCGGCGTGGCGCAGCATGTCCTCGGCGCAGGTGCCGGGGCGGCCCAGCACCATGCCCACGCTGCCGCTGACGGCCGCGGAGCCCGCGGGCAGCAGGTAGTTGCGGCGCAGCGCGCCGGTGGCCCGCTCGGCGATCTCGACGGCCCCCTCGGCGGACGTGACGCTGGGCAGCAGCACGGCGAACTCGTCGCCGCCGAGCCGGGCGACGGTGTCCCCGTCGCGGACCACCTTGCGCAGCCGGTGGCCGGTCTCCACCAGCACGTCGTCGCCGGCCTGGTGGCCGAGGGTGTCGTTGACGGCTTTGAACCCGTTCATGTCGATCAGCATCACGGCGAGCTGTTCGGCGTCGGGGCGGGCCGGGTCCAGGGCGTCCTCCAGCCTGCGCTGGAACAGCAGGCGGTTGGCCAGCCCGGTGAGCGGGTCGTGCAGGGCCTGGTACTGGCTGACCTCGGCGTGCTGGAGCACACGGCGCTGGTAGCCGAGCATGACCCGCCAGATCGCGGCGACCAGGCCCAGGCCGACGGCGAACCCGACGACCGTCGCGGCGAACATCCGGGTCTGCACCTTGCGCAGGTCGGCGACGAGCTTCTGGGCCTGTGTGTGGTGGTCTCGGGCGACTTCGGTGATGTCGTGCTGGAGTGTGTAGTACGCCGGAGTGACCTCCAGGCGGTCCTGCTGGACGGCCTCGGGGTTGCGGTCGGTCACCATGATGATCAACTCATCCGCGGCCTGCCGGTATGCCGACTGCTCGGCCTGCAGCCGCAGCGCGTCCTCCAGCGCCGGCCCCGTGCTCAGCTCCACCGCCCGGCGCAGCGTGGCGTCGGCCTGCGCGGCCGACTCCAGGTAGCGGGCGCGGCTGGCCACCGACGGTTCGAGCTGGTAGTGCCGGGCCTGCATCTCCTGCACCGCCACGGCGGCGCTGGCCTCGCTGAAGATGGCGTCGAGCACGAGCGCCTGGCTCTGCACCTCGGTGGCCCGGGTGGCCTGGAGCGTGCCCCACAGCGTGAACGCGCCCAGCCCGCAGAGCACCGCGGCGAGCGCGGCGGTCATACCGAGGCTGCGACGGGGCCGCAGCACCGGATCAGCCCGGCGGGCGGCCCTGCCTCGCCTGCCGAGCCGTTCGACGGCCCGCCTCCAAGACGGCCAGTGCATTTTTCGGGGGTCCTCCTCCGAGCGACCTGGCGACCGCTCCATTCGGGTCTTGTCCGGTAGTCAACGCGATCTTCCACGCGGCAATTCCGGCTTATCCCGCGAACTCTGATAATAATTCACGATATGGACATCCTCCACGGACCGCGAATGCCGCGCCGGCTACGTACGGCGGTGGTGCTGCTGGCCACCCTGCTGCTGGGTGGTGTGGCCGCCTGCAGCCAGCCCGAGGAAGCGGACAAGACGCCCGAAGTCATCCGACTCGGCGCACTCGTCCCGCTGACCGGCGACAACGCGCCCACCGGGCAGCGCCTGCTGGAGGCGTTCCAGATAGCGGTCAAGGACGTCAACGACGCGGGCGGGGTGCTCGGCCGCAAGATCGAGTTGGCGGTGGGCGACGACGCCTGCGACCCCGGCACCGCCGTGGTGAAGGCGAACGAGATGACCGGGCGGGACATCACCGTCTCCGTCGGCGGCGGGTGCAGCGTGGCCGCGGTGCCCACGCTGAAGGTCTTCCGGACCGCCGGCATTCCGATGATCATCCCGGCGGCGAACTCGACCGACCTGCTCGCTCCCGGCTACGACAGCGTCTTCCTGCTCGCCGGAACCACCACGATCGAGGCGGACCGGGCCGTCGACGCGATGGAGAAGCTCGGCCGCCGCCGGCTCCTGGTGATCGACGACGGCACCAGCTTCCCGCAGACCATGGCCGCCGCGGCCGTCGCCAGCGTCGAGAAGGACGGCGGACCGCTGACCCTGGCCGGGCAGATGAAGGTCAGCCAGGGCGCGACCAGCTACCCCCGGGTGCTGGAGAAGGTCAAAGAGGTCGACGCCGACCTCGTGTTCTTCACCGGGTACTACCCCGAGGCCGGCCGGATGATCCGCGACCTGCGCGACGGCGGCTACCGCGACACGATCATGCTGTCCGACGCGGGCACCGACCCGACCCTGTTCGACGTGCTCGACGACAAGCAGGCCGAGGGCGTCTACGGCATCACCCTGCCACTGGCGCAGTTCGAACCCAAGGCCGACGCCTGGGCGGCGAAGTACCGGGCCTCGTACGGCCACGAGCCGGGGCCGTTCACCATGCAGGGCTACGACGCGGTACGCCTGGCGGCCAACGCGATCCAGCGCGCGGGCACGACCGACCGCGAGGCCGTACGCAAGGCGATCGCCGACACCAAACCCGGCGACATAGAACTGCTCTCCGGACCGGCGCAGTTCAGCGCGAACGGCACCCAGCCGAACCCCACCTTCGTCCTGCTGCAGATCAAGAACGGGGCCTTCACACTGGTCCGCGAAGTCAGCTGAGTCGGACGGCGGTCGTATCCTCGTTCGCGTGGCGGATCTCTGGACGGCAGGCGTTGCGTACGAGGTCTACATGGGCCGGTGGAGCGCGCGGATCGCGGACGCGTTCGTGCGCCTGCTGGCGGTGCCGTCCGGGCGCAGCTGGCTGGACGTGGGCTGCGGCACCGGCGCGCTGACCGCCGCGGTGCTCGCGCGGGCCGAGCCGTCCCGGGTGACCGGAGTCGATCCCGCGGAAGGTTTCCTGGCCCACGCGCGCACCCGCGTCACCGATCCGCGAGTGACGTTCTACAGCGGCGGCGCCCGGTCGCTGCCGGTGCCCGACGGCTCCTTCGACGCCGTGGTCAGCGGCCTGATGCTCAACTTCGTGCCCGAGCCCGAGCAGGCCGTGGCCGAGTGCGTGCGCGCCGCGGCGCCGGGTGGCACGGTCGCCGCCTACGTCTGGGACTACGCCGAGGGTATGGCGCTGCTGCGGCATTTCTGGGATGCGGCCGCCGCGGGCGACCCGGCCGCCGCACCGCTCGACGAGGGCCGCCGCTTCCCGCTGTGCCGACCCGAGCCCCTGGCGGACCTGTGGACCCGTGCGGGCCTGTCCGCCGTGACGGTGCGCCCGGTCGAGGCGGTCGCCGTGTTCACCGACTTCGCCGACCTGTGGACGCCGTTCCTCGGCGGGCAGGGCCCCGCACCCGGGCACGTCGCCACGCTGTCCATCGCCGACCGGGACGCGTTGCGCGACCGGCTCCACGACGCGCTGCCCGTCGCCGCCGACGGATCCATCACACTGCCCGCACGGGCCTGGGCCGTCAGCGGCGTACGCCCCAGCTGACCTGGACAGACGTTCCGCCGGCGGCCGTCCGGGCCCGGCCGGAACGCGCCGCGTGCCGTCATGTCCCCTCCGGACGGAGGTTAGCGGCCCGCTGAGCGGGTATCCGGTTCGCAACGGGCCGCCGTTCCCTTCAGGCGTGCTCGGCGCGACAGAGGAGGGCAGCTCAATGGCTAAGAACAGCAACGGAGTCGCCGCTTCGGCGGAGCAGCTCAAGCACACCCTGGCCGAGTCGGGCCGCGCGGTCGCCGCGCAGGCCGGTGAGGTCGGGCACACGCTGGCCGAGTCGGGCCGCACCGTCGCCGCACAGGCCGGTGAGGTCAAGGACCAGGTCGCTGCGACGGCGGTGCTGGCCAAGGACAGGGCCGGCGAGGTCGTGCACGACCTGGCCGACCGGATGCCGTCCAGCTCGCAGGAGTGGGAGGAGATGGGCCGCGACGTGATGCACAGCGTCCGCCGCAACCCGCGACCCTGGCTCATCGGCGCGGCGGTGGTCACCGTCGTCTGGTGGCTGGGCCGCAAGTCCAAGCGGTCTCACTGATCGCGAGCAGTGCCGCACCAGCCGGGCGGGTCGTGTCACCGGACACGGCCCGCCCGTCGTTTGTGTGGAGTACGACGCTGGTCGCCATAGGACAGTCCGTTGCGCGACGCAACCCCGTGGTGACGGACAGCTTGTGCGATTCGTCGAGGTGGAACGTGCGTAACCTGCCGAGCGGTCGGGAGTTGGTGAGGCTCCCGGCATTCCTGCTGTCGGACTGTCTATATACGACTTCAATGGCCTTTCGGGCGGAAGTTGCGAACGAATAGTTTCTCACCTGAACCATCCTTTATCGCGGTCACCTGTTGTAGTCTTCACCGAGCTAATCGTTACCGCCGTGGTGTTTTCGTGTGTTCGGTGGCGACGTGAATCGTGGGTGGCGTCATGAATCTCTGGGGAGCGGGTGTGCTTGACATCGACGAATGTCTTCACCGTCTGATGGCCCTCCAGGGCGTCCACGGCGCCAGTCTCATCGATTTCCCCAGCGGCTCGGTCATCGGCGCGGCCGGGCGCGGGCCGGGCAGTCGCGACGACACCCCCGCCGACGCTGTCGGCATGATCCACGCGACCATGCAGACCGCCGCGTTCGCGACGGTCGGCCAGCCCGCCCACGTCGAGGACATCGTGATCACAGCGGGCAACGGATACCACGTCATGCGGCTGCTCTCGACGGAGGTCGAAGCGCGCCTGGTGCTCTACGTCTGGCTCGACCGGGCGGTCGGCAACCTGGTCATGGCGCAGCGGCAGCTCAGCGCGATCGCGTCCCAGTTCAGCGCGAACTGACCCGGCGCATGTCGAAGAGCTCACGCCCGCCGCTGCTGCGGGAGTCCCTGGAACCGTGGTGCGCGGCGGGGGTGACCGGCGCGCTGCGTGTCCTCGACCCGCCCGGCGGTGTCGTGTACGTCGTCGACGGCCGGATCGCCTACGCCGAGACCCCCGTCGCGTCCGGAGTGGAACGGCTGCTCACCGCCTCCGGCAGGCTGCCCGCCGACGCCTGGCGGGCCGCCGTCACCGCGGGCCGCGCCCAGCACCGCATCGGGCCCGAACTCGTCGACGCAGGCCTGGTCACCCAGACCGAGCTGGAAGCCCTCGGCGTGATCGCCCTGCACGACGCGGCATTCTTCCTGTTCGACCTCGTGGTGTCGGCGCACTTCGAACACCGGGTCCGGCACCCCGTCGGCCACCTGCGCACCCTCGACCTGCGCTCGGTCTGCCAGGAGGTCGACCGGCGCAAGCGGCTGCTCGCCGACGCCTGGCCGGACGCCGCCATCGACACCGCCGCCGTGCTGCCCCAGCGCCGGCTGCGCTCCCAGTGCGTGGCGCTCACCGCGCTGCAGTGGGAGGTGGTGGCCAACGCCGACCGCCGCCGCAGCCCGATCGACCTGGCCCGGCTGCTCGGCCGCGACACGTTCACGGTCATGCTCGAAGTGCGCCGGATGGCGCGCACCGGCCTCGTGGAGCCCGGACGTCCCGGCGGCTCCGCGGCGGCCGAGTCCGTCGCCACGGTGCGCGCGAAAGCCGCCGCCGACGTGGCCACGACCGCGCTGCCCATCGTGCAGTCGGCACGACACGCGAGGCCCGAACCCGAACCTGAACCCGAGCGCGACCCCGACCCGCCTGCCGCTCAGGCTCCACACGTCCCGCTGCCGCGGCGAGCCCTGCGCCACGAGCCCGCCCCGCGCCCCGAACTCGCCGGCATGCCGGACACCCGCGTGTCCGAGCAGATCCTCACCCGACTCATCGCGGGGCTGGGGGCGCTGTGATGCGAGACCTTCTGAGATCGGTCCTACGCGGTAGGAGGAGAGGAGTCGTCCCTTTGGCCCCAGACAGTCTGGTGTTCGCCGAGATACGCGAGCTGCGCCTGCGGCTGCCGCACGTGGTCGGCGTACTCGTGGCGAGCGTCGACGGGCTGCTCATCGCGCACGACGCCGAATGTGTCGAGCCGGAGGTGTTCGCGGCGATGTCGGCCGCGCAGCTCGGCCTGGGGCAGCAGATCATCGCCACGGTGCGCTCGGGGGAGTTCCGCGAGACGGTGACCACCGCCAGCAACGGTTATGTCGCGATCTTCGCCGCCGGCGCGTCGGCGCTGCTCACCGTCATCGCCGGGCGCGAACTCAACGTCGCCCGCCTGCACCACGAGGCACGACCCGTGGCCGCACGCATCGGGGAACTCGTACAGCACGTCGAGACCCGCTGAACAACCGACCATCCTTCATCGAACGAAAATGAGGATCCACCATGGCTGACATGGAAAGCTCGCTGCAGGAAGCGATGCAGATCGAGGGCGCGGTGGGCGTCGCGCTCGTGGACTACACCAGCGGCATGGCGCTCGGCGCGCTCGGCAGCTCCAAGGAGATGGACCTGACCATCGCCGCGGCCGGCAACACCGACGTGGTCCGGGCCAAGCTGCGCACCCTGGAGATGCTCAAGCTCAAGGACACCATCGAGGACATCCTGATCACCCTCGGCGTGCAGTATCACGTCATCAGGCCGCTGACCAGCCGCAACACGCAGGGGCTGTTCCTGTACCTGGTGCTCGCGCGGTCTAGGGCCAACCTCGCCATGGCACGGCACAAGCTCAAGACCATCGAGGAGGGCCTGCAGATGTGACCGCCGCCGAACTCATCGCCGATGGCCGAATCCGTTGTGTGTCAGGCCATCGGCGGTGGGGCGGTCGTGATGGGACGTGATTCACTTTAATGTTCGTTCAAATCTGCGGTACCGCAGAGTGCGGTATGGCGATCAACGTGCGTCCATCTCATACTGAGCAGTAAGGAAGCAGAACTGCTTCCTGGAACAGGAACAGCGCCCGGCTGGCACCGAGCGCCGTTCTTGGCCTCGTCCCGCGCAGGGAAGGAGGACTGACTCATGTCAACTTTACGAATGCAACTCTCTCCCTGCAAGGGCTGTTCAAGGGAGAGGGAGGATGCCCGTCTACTACCGGGGGCCATGCGCCCACATCGATCACCGGTACTTCGAGGTGTTCGAGCCTGAGCCCCGCAGGTTCGCGCTCAGCGGCCTGCGTGGCGTGCACATCGTCTGCGTTCCGTCCGGGCGGGACGGCGGTGGCGGAGCCGCCACGCGGCTGTACGCGACGGGCACCGCCGGGGTCGCCGTGGCGACCGTCTGGCCGGCGCTCGGGACTGGGGCGATGTCGGTCGCGGCGACCGTCGCCGCGGCGATCTTGGTGGGGGCCCGCGGGTGCTGGCGCACCAGGGCTCACTCGTTCGAGTTGTACGGGCTCTATCGCGGGGTGTACCAGCTGCTGTTCGCGACCACCGACGAGCGGATGTTCGAGCAGGTCAGACGGGGTCTGGTGCGAGCGATGGAGTATCACGCGGACACGAATTGACATCGCTTTCCATGGGTGGTGTCCAACCGGGATGCCGCGGTGTAACGTCTGTGCGTTGCATCACACAGCGGCATCCCCATCTGCCGTACAGCTAGATCGCGGAACGGGAGACGATCGGGAGGACCGCCATGGTCTCAGGTGACCTGCCTGCGGTTACCCGTGATCGGCATGTGATGGCCAGCGATCTGCCTGCGGTGGCCCGACGACGGCTCCGCCTCGCGATCCGTGCATTGCGGGAAGAGGCCGGGCTGACGCAAGGCGAAGTCGCCACTGCACTCGACTGGTCGCTGTCCAAGGTGCAGCGGATAGAGAGCGGCGAGGTCACCGTCTCCGGCACGGATCTGCGTGCGTTGCTGGACACGCTGGGGGTTGCCGACCCGGCCGCCATCGCCGAACTCGTGCAAGACGCGAGGGCAGCACGTCGTCGGGTTGCGGGCTGGTGGGACACCCCGCGTTACCGCTCACATCTGACACCGGCACTTATGCAACTGATCCAGTTCGAGAGCCAGGCCACGACGATTCGCGTCTTCGCCCCGGCCATGGTTCCGGGTGTCCTTCAGACGCCACGGCACGCTGATGCGGTTCTGGGTTTCTGGAACGGCGAGCTCGGCATGATCACGGACGATCAGCGAGTGGCACGGCTCGAGGTTCGGCTGCGTCGGCGTGAACACATCTTCGATCGCGTGGACCGTCCGACCTTCGTATTGGCGATCGATGAATCGGTTCTGTACCGAACCGCCGGTACCGAGGTCGCGATCGAGCAGTTTCAGCATTTGATGCGGCACGTCACCGATGGCAAGATCATTTTGAGAATCGTGCCCTTCGCCCTGGCCGGGCTGGCCGTCACTCTCGGATCATTCAGCGTGCTGGAACTCGGCAGCGAGAACGACTCCGTTCTGTATCGCGAGAGTTGGGCGACAGACGAAGTCCTTCACGATCCGGTGCTGGTTTCAGACCATCGCCGGATCTTCGAGGCGATTGAACGCCGATCCTACGGCGCCGAACGTTCCAGCCGTCTGCTTGAGGCCCGTATCGCGGCCTTGCGGGCGGAGTTCGATAGTTAGGCGGCTCCGCCGCCGAAGAACCACCTCACCAACACCAGAAGGGATCTGTGTATTCGCGTGTCAAATTTCGAATCTCCTGCCAGTTGGCGCAAGAGCAGCCGCTGTGACACCGGCGCCTGCGTGGAGGTCGCACAGCTGGGGACGGAGATCGGTCTGCGTGACTCGAAGGATCCACGGGGTCCGGTGCTTCGATTCACCCGTCAAGAATTCGCCGCCTTCATCGCGGGGGTGAGGGCGGGGGACTTCGTCGCCGACTGACGCGGTCCCCAACGGACCCGTTCCTCGATCGGAACGGGTCCTTTTCCATGTGCCAATTGTTTAGCGAACGTCGTGAAGACCCTCTCCGCCTAGTACGCTGGGCTGCCGGCAACCGATGAAGGGTCAATCCATGACATCGGACAATCAGCACGTCAGCTGGCGGGTGGGTTCCTATTGCAACGACGGGGCCTGCGTTGAGGTTGGCTTCGACGACCTCGAGGTGCGCATTCGCCGCGCTCGAACGGAAGAACCCGTCGTCGTGTTCACGCGCGACGAATGGTCGGCATTTGTGAGGTCCGCGAAGGAAGGCGAGTTCGACCTCTGATCGCCGGAGAGCGCGATCGGGACCAGGAACAGCGGCAGCCGGCGGTCACTGACGACCGCCGGGACCGATGCTGTTCTCGGTAGCCGTCGCTGGTGGTTGGTCGAAGTCGTGCTGCTCGCGTCACCAGCTCCTCCAGAACTGGAAGAGCTGGCCGCCGTAGCCGGCCAGGCTGCCCGGCACACCGGAGACGTCGAAGAAGAAGATGGTCGCCTCGCCGAACAGGTCTCGCGCCAGCGGGATGTACAGCAGAGCGAAGACGATCAGGATGCCGAAGGGCTTGATCTTGCTCCCCGCGTGGCGCGCACTGGAGGACAGGTAGGGCTCGATCATCCCGTACCCGTCCAGGCCCGGCACCGGCAGCAGGTTGAGGATCGCCGTCGCGACCTGCAGGTACGCGAGGAAGGCCAGCCCCGACCAGAACACCAGGTGGGTGTCCGCCCAGTCGAGGAACGTCGGGCCCGCGAACGCGAGCACCGTGAGCAGCCCGACCGAGGCGACGATGTTCACGGCGGGACCAGCCGCCGATACCAGGGCGTCGCGGAAGCGGTTGCGCAGCCGGTGGTTTTCGATCATCACGGCACCGCCGGGCAGCGGAAGCCCACCGATGAGCAGGTACAGCATCGGCAGCAGCAGGGTGAGCACCGGGTGGCCGTACTTGCGCGGGTCGAGCCGCAGGTAGCCCTTCTCGGCGACGGTGTGGTCGCCACCCCGGTGGGCGGTCAGCGCGTGGGAGAACTCGTGCAGGCAGAGCGTGACCAGCCAGCCCGACAGCCCGAAGAAGAACACGACCAGGGACGGGTGCCCGACGCCGGTCCACATCGCGCCGGCGCTGACCAGCATGACGACGACGAGCGCGACGAAGATGAGCGAGATCCCGCCCCGTGGTTCATGCGCGCGCCAGGGTCGGGGCGTGCGCGCCGGCCGCAGCGAGGGCATGCGCCGCTGACGGATGACCTGGTTCTCGATCGCCTTGGCGCGCTTGCTCCAGTCCTCCTCGGCCGCGAGCCGGTCGAGTGGATCGTCGTGTTGCCCGTGCCCAGCGCTCATGGCGGGCAAGGCTACCCGAGCCGACCCCATGAACGCTGTACCCGCGCCCCGTGCCCTGGCAGCATCGGGTCATGAGCGAAACGGTCCTCACCCGGCAGCAGGCGTCCGAGGCGGTCACCGGTCACGGCTGGCGGTTCGTGCTCGGTTCACTGTGTACAGCCGTGGCGGTGTCGTCGCTGGCGCAGGCGGCGGAGGTGGCCGCGCTCGCCGTCGCGGCCGCCGGGCCCGGTGCCGAGAACCGTCTGCTGCTCGACCTGCGGGGTGACCGAGTCCTGCTGACGGTGCAGGTGCCCGGCGCGATGCGGGTGACCGGTGGGGAGACCGCGTTGGCGGTACGGGTGTCGGCCGCGTTGACCGAGGCCGGGTACGCCACCGACGCGGTCGGCGGGCCGAAGCGCGTCGTGCAGTTGCTGGAGATCGCGGTGGACGCCCTCGACATCGCCGCGGTGCGCCCGTTCTGGCTGGCCGTCCTCGGTTACGACGAGGTGGGCGACGATCCGGGAGCGGCCGTCGTCGACCCGTACGGCCAGGGTCCGGCGGTGTGGTTCCAGCAGATGGACTCCCCGCGCACCCAGCGCAACCGCATCCACCTCGACATCTCGGTGCCGCACGACGAGGCCGACCGGCGTGTCGCGGCGGCTGTCGCCGCCGGCGGGCGGGTGGTGTACGACCAGGAGGCTCCCGCGTTCCGGGTGCTCGCCGATCCCGAGGGCAACGAGGTGTGCGTGACGACCTGGCTCGGCCGCGACTGACGACCGGCCGTTGCGCGCTGTCGGCGGCGCGAGCGGCCGTTCGACCGGCGGTCAGGTGGTGGTCATGCCGCGCAGTGTGGTGAGGATGGACGGGGTCGGGTCGAAGTCGGGTTCGGGGCAGGCGAGCTGGATCGCGACCAGGCCGTCGACCAGGGCGAGCACCGTCAGGTAGTCGGCGGCGGGGTCGGTGGAGCCGAACTGGGCGAGCCAGGGCTCGCCCCACGCCGCCAGCCGATTCCGCGCCGCGCGGATCTTCTCCTGCAGCCCTGGATGGAACGCCGCCTCGTGGAAGATCGCGTGCCGGGCCAGGGTCAGCGCCTTGGCCGGGCCGGTCACCTCGCCGACCATGTGGCCTATGAGCTGGGCGAACTGTTCCAGCGAGCGGGGCGGACGCTGTCCGGCGAGGCGTGACCACACCGCTGTCTCGATCTCGACGAGCCGGTCGAGGATGCCGCCGACCAGGGCTTCCCGGGTGCGGAAGCTGTTCGACGTCGAGCCTTCCGGCAGCCCGGCCTGGGCGTCGACCGCGCGATGGGTGAGCGCGCGCAGCCCTTTCGTGCCGAGTACGGCGATGGCTGCGTCGAGGATCTGCTCCCGGCGGTCGGACATGAGATTCATACTACAGCTGTAGTGAGGGGCACTACAGCTGTAGTACGTTCGGGCCATGACGAGAACAGCAGCCGTCGTAGGTGGCGGCATCGGCGGTCTGGTGACCGCCATCGGCCTGCGGGCCGCCGGCTGGCAGGTCAAGGCGTACGAGCGCAGCGACACCCTGCCGACCAGCGGCACCGGCCTGGGCATCTGGCCCTCGGCGCTGCGCGCGCTCGACGAGATCGGCATCGGCGCTGCCGTGCGGGCGGCCGGGCTGCCCCAGCGCAACGGGGCGATCCGCCGGCCCGACGGGTCGCGCATCGTCACCCTCGACATGGACAAGGTGCGCGAACGACACGGCGAGCCGGTCCACCTGGTGCCGCGGCCAGCCCTGCTCGGCGTGCTCAGCCAGGCCCTGCCGGACGGGGTGGTCCACTTCGGCCACCCCGTCGGCGACATCGCCGAGCTGCGCCGCGACAACGACGTGGTGGTGGCGGCCGACGGCATCGGCAGCCGGATCCGCACCGCGCTGTTCGGCGAGCGGCACGGCCTGCGCTACGCGGGCGCGACCGTATGGCGCGGCACCGCCGACCTGGACATCGAACTCGGCGGCGAGACCTGGGGCGTCGGCGCCCGCTTCGGAATCACGCCGCAGGGTCCGGGCCGCACCAACTGGTACGCCGTGCTGACCGCCCCCGAGGGCTACCGGCCCGCGCTCGACGACCCCGACGAGCTGCGCCGCGTCTTCGGCCACTGGCACGATCCCATCCCGGCCGTGCTCGACCGGTACGCCACCTCGCACGTCATCCGGCACGACCTGCACCACCTGGCCCCGGCGCTGCCGTCGTACACGGCGGGCAACGTGGCGCTGCTCGGCGACGCCGCCCACGCCATGACACCCGACCTGGGGCAGGGCGCGTGTCAGGCGATCATCGACGGGGTCGCGCTGGCCCGGTGCCTGTCCGGCGACGACGTGGCGGCCGGGCTGCGGGCGTACGACCGCGAGCGCCGCCGCCCCACCCAGCGCCTGGCCACCGCTTCCCTCCTGGTCAACCGCATGGCTCACGCCCGCCGCTTCCTCCCCCTCCGAGACACCACCCTCCGCCTCGCCCTCTCCCTCGGCCCACCCGCCTGACCCCCTCCCATCCGCGTTGATCATGAACTTATGGCACGGCTCGACGGCGTGTCGCCGGCCTAACTTCATGATCGATTGCGCGCCGGGTGGGCGGCGGGGGGTGGCGAGCTGTCGCGTTGGTCAACAGGAGGTTGTGGACACGACGCGCCGCTGACCCTTGCCATAAGTTCATGATCAACACGGCAAAAGGGTGTGCAACGGGTTGCGTGGGGTGGGTTGGTTTTTGCACTGGGTGCTGTAAGGTGTTGGGGGTGACTACGAGCAGGCTTTCGGCGGTGGCGAAGTTCGCGGGGGTGTCTGAGGCGACCGTTAGCCGGGTGCTGCGGGGGAAGCCGGGGGTTTCCCAGGTGACCCGGGATGCGGTGCTGACGGCGCTGGACGTGTTCGGGTTCGCTCGGCCGGAGCCGGTGCGCAGTGAGCGGGCGCGGCTGATCGGGCTGGTGGTGCCGGATCTCAGCAATCCGATCTTTCCGGCGTTCGCCGAGGTGATCGGGGTGTCGCTGATCCAGCGCGGGCTGGTGCCGGTGCTGTGCACGCGTACGTCCGACGGGGTGTCCGAGGCGCACTACATCGAGATGCTGCTGGCGCAGCAGGTCGGCGGGATCGTGTTCGTCGGCAGCAGTTACGCCGACGCGGGGCCGGCCGCGATCAAGCAGCTCACCGAGCGCAGGCTGCCGATAGTGCTGATCAACGCGGCCGACGAGAACCTCGGCGTGGCCCGGATCTGCGTCGACGACACGGGTGCGGCCGAGCAGGCGCTGGCGCACTTGGCGGGGCTCGGCCACGAGAGGATCGGGCTGATCCTGGGGCCGGTCGGGCACGTGCCGTCGGCGCGCAAGCTGGCCGGGTTCGCGAAGTTCTGGGAGGAGCGGGGCGAGACCCGGTGGCGGCGGTGGGTGGACCACACGGTGTTCACCGTCGAGGGCGGCCGGGGTGCGGCGAACCGGCTGCTCGCGGCCGGGTGCACCGGGCTGGTCTGCGCCAGTGACGCGCTGGCGCTGGGCGCGGTGCGGGCCGTGCGCAAGCAGGGCCTGGAAGTCCCGGACGACATCTCCGTGGTCGGCTTCGACGACTCGACCTTCATGGGCGTGACCGATCCGCCCCTGACCACGGTGCGCCAGCCGGTCCGGGCCATGGCCGGCGCCGCGGTGCTCTCCCTGCTGTCGCAGCTGGAGGGCCGCCCCGCGGCTTCCGAAGAGGTGCTCTTCGACCCCGAGCTGATCGTCCGCAGCACCACCGGCCCCTGCCCGGTGCCCGCCTGACCTGCTCCCACCTGCCGCAAGTCTTATAGAGTCGCGCCCTCACGAGCCCCGTGAGGGCGCGACTTTTTAAGACTTGCGGCTCGGGCAGCCCGCCCGGCGATGACGGGATTGCGCAGGTCGGGCCCTTCGGTGAGGGGCGTATTGATGAGTCACGAACTTGCGGTGCAGTGCAAGCCGATGGCAGAGTGGCGATCACGTTTTTGCGTCATCCTCTGGACTTCTGCGCGCGAGCGCGCCTATCCTTCTGCTCACGCCACGGCGCGGTAACCCCCGAGCGACGCGGCTGCAATGCGCGATTAACAAACCGGAGCGCCCCGTCGCTGCCGGAGTGTGCATACAGAAGGGATCGGAGAACCGATGAACCGACGTTTGCTCGGCAAGTCGCTGGCGCTCGCGCTGGTGGCCGGCACGACGATGCTCGGCGCGGCTTGTGCCGCCGAGGAGCCGGAGACCCCCAGCGGTCCGGTGACCATCACCGTCAACGGCATGCCCCCGGCGACGGACGCGGTCAACCGCGCCAACTTCGAGGCCGACGTCAAGGCGTTCGAGGCGAAGTACCCGAACATCAAGATCGACGCCAAAGAGGGGTTCATGGACCCCCAGACGTTCGCCACCAAGCTGGCCGGCGGGCAGCTGGAGGACGTCTTCTACGTCTACCTGACCGACCCGGCGGCCCTGATCGCCAAGCGCCAGGTGCAGGACATCTCGGCGCAGCTGGCCGACTTCCCGTCGATCAAGGACGTAAAGCCGGACCTGATGAAGGTGTTCACCGGCGGCGACGGCAAGATCTACGGCGTTCCGGTGGCCAACTACTCGCTCGGCCTGGTGTACAACCGGACGCTGTTCACCAAGGCCGGCCTCGACCCGGCCAGCCCGCCGAAGACCTGGGAAGAGGTCCGCGAGGCCGCCAAGAAGATCACGGCGCTGGGCAACGGCACCGTCGGCTACGGCGACTACAGCAAGAACAACACCGGTGGCTGGCACTTCACCGCGGAGATGTACTCCATCGGCGGCGACGTGGCGGTCAAAGAGGGCGACACCTGGAAGGCCGCCTTCAACAACGACAAGGGCAAGCAGGTCCTGCAGCAGCTGAAGGACATGCGCTGGACGGACAACACGATGGGCCAGCGCCAGCTGCTGGAGTGGGCCGACCTGCTGCAGATGATGGCCTCGGGCAAGCTCGGCATGTACATCGGCTCCGCTGACAACTTCCCCGTCATCGTGAACCAGTACAAGGCCAAGTACGAGGACTTCGGCCTCGGCGGCATCCCGGGCGGCCAGGGCACCCTGGGCGGCGGCGACGGCTACATGTTCAAGGCGGGCCTCAGCCCGGAGAAGATCAAGGCCGGTCTGACCTGGCTGTCCTTCAAGGGCGGCGCGCTCGACCCGGACCGCATCGCGGCCGACAACGAGAAGGCGGCCGCCAAGGGCCAGCCGGTGGGCCTGCCGCAGCCGAACATCTGGACCGGCGCCTCGCTGGCCAAGTGGGAGGAGGCGACCAAGAAGCACGCCAACATCCCGTCGCAGAACTTCGGCCCGTTCCTGGCCACCGCCACCACCATCCCGCTGAAGCTGGAGCCGCCGCTGGCCCAGCAGATCTACGCGGTGCTGGACACGGCGATGCAGAAGGTGCTGACCGACCAGAACGCCGACATCAGCAAGCTGCTGGCCGACGCCGAGAAGCAGGTCAACCAGATCCTGTCGACCGTCAAGTGACGCGGTAGGGTCCCGGGCCGCGGGGGCGCCGGTGGTGAACGAGCCACCGGCGCCGGCCCGGGACCTGCCTCCCAGGTTCAGCACAGCAGGGAAGGAAGCACGACGATGACGGTGATCGCGCCGCAGAGCTCGGCAGCGGTGACACGGGGGACGGGGCGCGCCGGTGCGCCCGAGGGGCCGGGTTCGGCCCGCGCGGCGCGGCTGCGCCGCAGGATCGGCGACAACCTCCAGGCCTACGCGTTCCTCGCGGCCGGCCTGCTCTGCTTCGCCCTGTTCTCCTGGTATCCGCTGGTCAAGGGCATCATCCTCAGCTTCCAGCAGGACAACTTCGTCACCGACCCGATCTGGGTCGGCATGGACAACTACACGGCCGTGCTCGACGACCCGCTGTTCGCCACCGCCTGGCTGAACACGCTGGAGTTCACCGGCCTGGCGCTGCTGTTCGGGTTCGCGGTGCCGTTCGTGCTGGCGCTGGTCATCAACGAGTTCCGGCACGCCAAGGGCTTCTTCCGGTTCGCGGTGTACCTGCCGGTGATGCTGCCGCCGATCGTCAGCGTGCTGCTCTGGCAGTACTTCTACGACCCCGGCAACGGCCTGTTCAACGCGATCCTGACCGGCGTCGGCCTGCCCGGCTCGGACTGGACCCAGTCGCCGAAGATGGCGATGATCTCGCTGGTGCTGGTCTCGACCTGGGCCAACATGGGCGGCGCGACCATCATGTACCTGGCCGGCCTGGCCGGCATCCCGGGCGAGCTGTACGAGGCCGCCGAGCTCGACGGCGCGACCGTGTGGCAGCGCGTCCGGCACGTGACCATCCCGCAGATGCGCTTCATCATGCTGGTCCTGCTGCTGCTGCAGATCGTCGCCACGATGCAGGTCTTCATCGAGCCGTACCAGCTCACCGGCACCACCAACCCCGAGACGATCACGGTGATGGTGCTGATCTACCGGTACGCGTTCACCATCAACAACGACTTCGGCATGGCCGCCGCGATGAGCGTGCTGCTGTTCATCGTGCTCGGCGCGTTCTCGGCCCTCTACCTGCGGCTCACCCGCAAGGCCGACTGAGAGGATCCCCGATGAGTTCCCTGACGCGATCCCTGATCTCCGACGCCGACCTGCGCCGCGGCCGCGGCCGTCTCGTGTACCGCCTGGTGCTGGGCACGATGGCGGTGCTCTTCGTGCTGATCTTCATCTTCCCGCTGTACTGGATGCTCACCGGCGCGATGAAGACGCCGATCGAGCTGGCGCAGCCGTCGCCGACGCTGTGGCCGACCGAGTGGCACCCCGAGACCTACCTCGACGCGTGGAACCGGCTGGAGATCGGCCGCTACCTGCTCAACACCGCGGGCTACGCGCTCGGCGGCTGGCTGTTCCAGCTGATCGTGGACGTCGCCGCGGCGTACGCCCTGTCGAAGTTGCGGCCGGTGCTGGGCAACGTGGTGCTGGGCGGCATGCTGGCCAGCCTGATGCTGCCGGCCGCGGCGCTGCTGGTGCCGGCCTACCTGACCGTGGCCGAGGTGCCGGTCTTCGGGTTCAACCTGCTCAACACGCCGTGGGCGCTGTGGCTGCCGGGCGCGGCGAACGCGTTCAACATCTACGTGCTCAAGCGCTTCTTCGACCAGATCCCCAACGACCTGCTGGACTCCGCGGGCATCGACGGCGCGGGGCGGCTGCGGCTGCTCTGGCACATCATCCTGCCGCTGTCGCGCCCGGTGCTGGCGGTGGTCTCCATCTTCGCGATCATCGGGTCGTGGAAGGACTTCCTGTGGCCGCTGCTGGTGCTGCAGGAGGCCGAGGGGCAGACCATCAGCGTCGCGCTGAGCCGGTTGGCCAGCACCGGCCGGGTCACCAACAACGAGATGTTCGCGGGCCTCGCGATCGCGAGCATACCCATGGTGATCATCTTCATGGTCTTCCAGCGCAGCATCCTCAACGGCCTGTCCGCCGGAGCCATCAAGGGCTGACCCGGCACACCTGAGACTTCCGGCCGCCCGAGCCGGAAAGAGATCCGCTCACGCACCGCCGCCCGGCTCCGCCATGCCCGGGGGCCGGTCGGTGCTGCTCCGCCACGGGGGACACACCGACGCAAGTGAAGGGAGTACGCAATGACGCTGCACCATCGCACCGCTTCCCGCATCCCCGCTCGCACCCTGCTGGCCGCTCTCGCCGCGGCCGTGCTCACCCTCGGCGCAGGCCTGCTCACGGCCCTGCCCGCGGCCGCCGCCACCACGACGTACCAGGCCGAGTCGGCCGCCCGGTCCGGCGGGACCGTCGTCGCCACCGACCACACCGGGTACACCGGTTCCGGGTTCGTCGGCGGTTACACCGACGGCAACAAGGGCAACGCCAACCTGACGTTCACGGTGAACGTGTCCGGCACCGCCAACCGCACGCTGACCCTGCGCTACGCCAACGGCACCACGGCGACCAAGACCCTGTCGCTGTACGTGAACGGTTCGAAGATCAAGCAGATCAGCCTGAACGCCACCGCCAACTGGGACACCTGGGGCACCCAGGTCGAGACGGTCTCGCTGGCCAACGGCGACAGCACGGTGGCGTACAAGTTCGACAGCGCCGACTCGGGCAACGTCAACCTGGACAGCCTGACCGTCGCCGACTTCGCCGCCCCGCCCGCGGGCCAGTACGAGGCCGAGTCTGCGTCGCTGTCCGGCGGCGCGACGGTCGCCACCGACCACCCGGGCTACACGGGCTCCGGGTTCGTCGGCGGCTACACCGACGGCAACAAGGGCAACGCGAAAACGTCGTTCACCGTCAACGTCGCGAGCGCGGGCACCGCCACCGTGACCGTGCGCTACGCCAACGGCACCGGCGCGAACATGACCCTGTCGCTGTACGTCAACGGCGGCAAGCTGCGCCAGATCACCCTGCCGGCCACCGCGAACTGGGACACCTGGGGCACCATCGCCGAGTCGGTGTCGCTGAACGCCGGGAACAACACGGTCGCGCTCAAGTTCGACAGCACCGACTCCGGCAACATCAACCTGGACAACATCACCGTGTCCGGGACGACGCAGCCGAGCCCGACGCCGACCCCGAGCACCAGCCCGACGCCGCCGCCGACCGGGATGTCGTACGAGCTGGAGACCGGCTTCATCGCCGGTGGCACCTCGACCGCGACCGGCACCGGCGGCTACACCGGCACCGGCTACGTGACCGGCCTGACCACGGCCGGGGCCCGCGTCATCCGGACCGTCAACGCCACCACGGCGGGGGCGACCACGGTGACGCTGCGCTACACGAACACCAACGGCGCCGCCCGCACCGTGTCGGTGTACGTCAACGACCTCAAGACCGGCCAGCTCTCGCTGCCCGCCGGGTCCGGCTGGCTCACCGCCGCGCAGAGCCTCACCCTGCGCGCCGGGCTGAACATCATCGCCTACCAGTACGACTCGGGCGACTCGGGCAACGTGCTGCTGGACAACGTCACCGTCGGCAGCGGCACGGCGCTGGCCACCCGCGGCGCGACGCTGCCGTACACCGTCTACGAGGCGGAGTCGGGCAGCACCAACGCCTCGCTGATCGGGCCGAACCGGGCCTACCTGTCCGAGCCGTCGGAGGCGTCCGGCCGCCGCGCCGTGAAGCTGTCGTCGACCGGGCAGTACGTGCAGGTCACGCTGACCAAGCCGGCCAACGCGTTCGTGATCCGCTACTCGATCCCGGACAACGCGGCGGGCACCGGCAACACCAACCCGCTCGCGCTGTACGCGGGCGGCACGAAGATCCAGGACGTCACCCTCAGCTCGGTCTACAGCTGGGTGTACGGGGCGTACCCGTACAACAACAACCCGGCGGGCGGCGAGCCGCACCGCTTCTTCGACGACGTACGGGTGCTGCTCGGCACCACGTACCCGGCGGGCACGGTCATCAAGCTGCAGAAGGACGCGACCTCGTCGGCGTCGTACTACACGATCGACCTGATCGAGGCCGAGGTCGCCCCGGCGGCCCTGTCCGCCCCGGCGGACTACCTCACCGTGACCTCGTACGGGGCCGTCGCCAACGACGCCGGCGACGACACCAACGCGTTCAACAGCGCCATCGCGGCGGCGCAGAGCCAGGGCAAGGGCCTGTGGGTGCCGGCCGGCACGTTCGTCACGAACGCCCGGCTCAACATCCAGAACGTCAGCCTGCGCGGCGCGGGTGTGTGGCACACCGTCATCAAGGGCACGAACGGCAAGGGCGGCTTCTTCGCCACCGGCTCGAACGTGCGGCTGGCCGACTTCACCCTGGCCGGGGACGTGCGTTACCGCGACGACAGCGCGTTCGACGCCGGCATCGAGGGCAACTTCGGCACCGGCTCGCTGGTCAGCAACGTCTGGATCGAGCACACCAAGGTCGGCATGTGGCCGTCCACCGGCACCAACGGCCTGTACGTCGTCGGCACCCGGATGCGCGACATCTTCGCCGACGGCGTGAACGTCAACGGCGGCGCGACCAACGTGCGCGTCGACCAGAGCACGCTGCGCAACACCGGCGACGACGCGCTGGCCATGTGGTCCAACTCGGCCCCGGTCACCAACAGCGCGTTCGCCTTCAACACGGTGGCGCTGCCGATGCTGGCCAACGGCGCGGCGATCTACGGCGGCAACGGCAACCGCATCGAGGACAACCTGATCAGCGACTCGGTGTACGCCGGGTCCGGCATCGCCATCAGCACCTGGCACGGGGCGCTGCCGTTCAGCAACACCACCACGGTGGCTCGCAACACGCTGACCCGCACGTCGAGCTTCGAGCGCAACTGGAACTCGGCGCTGGGCGGCCTGTGGATCTACGCGGAGGCCACCGACATCACGGCTCCGGTGCAGGTCTTGGACGTCGACATCATCGACTCCACGTACCAGGGCATCCTGCTCAGCTTCCAGCGCACCATCACCAACCTCACGCTCGACCACGTCACCGTCAACGGCGCCGGGACGTACGGGATCGAGCTCAACGCCGCGGGCAGCGCGTACGTCACGTACGTCACCGTCTCCGGCGCCGCGAGCGGCGGGTTGATCAACCGGCTGGGCTACACGCTCAACCGCGGCCCCGGCAACAGCGGTTTCTGACCGGACCCACTGCGAATCACTGAAGGCAGGTACCCGTGTTCCACAACGACACCCGCGACTGGTGGCACCACGCCGCCATCTACCAGGTCTACCCGCGCTCCTTCGCCGACGCGAACGGCGACGGCGTGGGCGACCTGGCGGGTATCCGCGCCAAGTTCGGGTACCTGCACGCCCTCGGCATCAACGCGATCTGGTTCAGCCCCTGGTACCCCTCGCCGATGGCGGACGCCGGCTACGACGTGGCCGACTACCGCGACATCGACCCGTCCTTCGGCACGCTCGCCGAGGCGGAGGCGCTGATCGCCGAGGCGCACCGGCTCGACATCCGCATCATCGTCGACATCGTGCCCAACCACTGCTCCGACGCCCACGCCTGGTTCCAGCGCGCGCTGGCCGAAGGGCCCGGTTCGCCGGCCCGGGACCTGTTCTGGTTCCGGGCCGGGCGGGGCGAGCACGGTGAGCTACCGCCCAACGACTGGAACTCCGTCTTCAACGGCCCGGCCTGGACCCGGGTCGCCGACGGCGAGTGGTACCTGCACCTGTTCGCCCCCGAGCAGCCCGACCTGAACTGGGAGAACCCGCTGGTCCGCGACGAGTTCGAGGACATCCTGCGGTTCTGGTTCGACCGGGGTGTGGACGGCATCCGGATCGACTCGGCGGCGATGTGCGTCAAGGACCCCGAGCTGGCCGACTTCGACCCGGCCGCGCCGCCGACCCCGCACCCGTTCGTCGACCGCGACGAGATCCACGACATCTACCGGTCGTGGCGGACGGTCGCGGACTCGTACGAGACCCCGCGCGCCCTGATCGGCGAGGTGTGGCTCGCCGACATCGACCGGTTCGCGCAGTACCTGCGCGCCGACGAGATGCACGCCGCGTTCAACTTCGACTTCCTCGGCTGCCCGTGGGACGCCAAGGCGCTGCGCCACTGCGTCGACGCCACGCTGGCCTCGCACGCCGGGGTCGGCGCGCCCAGCACCTGGGTGCTGTGCAACCACGACGTGACCCGCACCGTCACCCGCTACGGGCGGGCCGAGACCGGGTTCGAGCACGGCCTGCGCCAAGCCCGCCACCTCGCGCCCACCGACGAGGCGCTCGGCCTGCGCCGGGCCCGCGCGGCGGCGCTGCTGACCCTGGCCCTGCCCGGCTCGGTGTACGTGTACCAGGGCGAGGAGCTGGGCCTGCCCGACGTCGAGCGGCTGCCCGACGACACCCGCCAAGACCCGATCTACCACCGCTCCGGCGGCACCGACCCGGGCCGCGACGGCTGCCGGGTGCCGCTGCCCTGGTCGTCGTCGGGTTCCTCGCATGGGTTCAGTCCGTCGGGCTCGGCTCCGGCCTGGCTGCCGCAGCCGGACTGGACGAGCCTGACCGTGGAGGCGCAGCAGGCCGATCCCGGCTCGATGCTGCGGCTTTACCAGGCGGCGCTGGCCGTGCGGGGTGCCGAGGCCGGGCTCGGCGACGGGCCGATGACCTGGCTGGACACGCCTGAGCAGGTGGTTGCCTTCACCCGGCCCGGCGGATTCACCTGTGTGGTGAACCTGTCGACGGAGCCCGTCGACCTGCCCGAGCACTCGGCGATCCTGCTGACCAGCATCGACCTGGACGGTGGCCGGCTCCCGTCGGACGCCGCCGCCTGGCTGCGCACCGCATGAAAGCCGCCCGCGGCGGTGGTTGAGCGGACCACCGCCGCGGGTCCTGTCGGCCTGCGGCTCGGAAAGAGCCGTCCTTGGCGTTTCCCCAGGCGCACGCCGCATTGGCGCGACTGGTCAGCCCGGGGCGATGAGCTGCCCGAGCGCGAACGCGATGGCATCCCGCTCAGGTTTGGTCAGTGTGGCCTGATGCCGGCGTACGAGCCGCTCCGTGGACAGTGCCTTGACCTGGTCGCACATCGCGAACCCGCGCCGTCCACCGAGATTGATCTCGGGCTGCCAGACAAGCTGCCTGTCGGTGGTCGTACACGGCACCATCAGGGCCAGCCCGTTAGGCAGCGAGCAGGCCAGCGTCGAGCCGACCACGATTGCGGGCCGCTCACCTGCCTGCTCGTGGCCCACCTGGGGGTTGAACTGCACCCACCACACTTGCCAGGGAGCGACTTGAACGCGACGTTGAGGCGGGGTCACTCAACGACCGCCACATCCAGTTCCGCCCACTCACGTGCCTCGTTGCGATACTGTGCCAGCGCCTCGGGGTCGGCCTCCAGCCGCGCCGCATCCAGCGCGGCCCGATGCTGCCAAATCAGTACCCGCAGCGTCTCGTCAAGGCTCGCTCCGTTCAGCTCTTCAGCCGCGATACGTGCCAGCGCGTCACGGTTCTCCCTCGACACTCGCATACTCGTCTGCATACATGGAGTATACGGCGGTGCCCGCCCTGGTGGGCAATATCTCCCGGCGTGATCGTCGGCCCTGGGCTCCATCGCGTCATGGGTGCGACGGGCCGACGCGCGGACACCGGCCGGTTGCGCCGATGAACGAAATCTTCTGCAAGTGGCTTGCACTGTCGTGTTCTACACTTGCGCGATGGCGCGGAGGCTGGCCGAGGTGGCCCAACATGTCGGAGTCAGCGAAGCCACCGTGTCGCGGGTGCTGAACAACAAACCGGGGATCTCCGAGGCCACCCGGGCGGCGGTGCTGTCGGCGCTCGACGTGCTGGGATATGAGCGGCCGACCAAGTTGCGGGGCGAGCGGGCCCGGCTGGTCGGGATCGTGCTGCCGGAGATGCAGAACCCGATCTTTCCGGGGTTCGCCGAGGTGATGGCGGGGGCGCTGGCGAAGAAGGGGTTCACGCCGGTGCTGTGCGCGCGGACCGTCGACGGGGTGGCCGAGTCGGAGTACATCACCATCCTGCTGGAGCAGAACGTCTCCGGCGTGATCTTCGCGAGCGGGCTCTACCAGCAGACCCGGGCGGCGCACGAGCATTACGCGCTGTTGCGCGAGCGGGGGCTGCCGACGGTGCTGATCAACGCAAGCGCGGACGGGCTGGCGTTCCCGCGGGTGTGCACCGATGAGGAGCACGCGGTCGAGCAGGCGTACGCCCACCTGACGGCGCTCGGCCACGAACGGATCGGGCTGGTGCTCGGCCCGCCGGACCACGTGCCCTCGGCCCGCAAGCTGGCCGCCTACCGGGCCGCCCGCAAGGGCGCGGCCGAGCTGGTCGCGTACGGCGCGCTCACCATGGAGGAGGGCCACGCCGCCGCCGCGCGCCTGGTCGCCGAGGGCGCGACGGGGCTGATCTGCGCCAGTGACGTGCTGGCCATCGGGGCGATGCGGGCGGTCCGCCGGTCCGGCAG
Organism: Catellatospora aurea; assembly: GCF_042663325.1. NCBI lineage: Bacteria > Bacillati > Actinomycetota > Actinomycetes > Micromonosporales > Micromonosporaceae > Catellatospora > Catellatospora aurea. The sequence continues at coordinate 14,027 of NZ_JBHTAC010000005.1, read as the reverse complement.
GCAGGTGCCCGCCGACGTGTCCGTGGTCGGCTTCGACGACTCGGGGCTGATGGCGTTCACCGACCCGCCGCTGACCACGGTGCGCCAGCCGATCGTCGCCATGGGGCAGGCCGCGGTGGCGCTGCTGCTCAGCCAGATCGAGGCCGAGCAGGTGCCCGACGACGAGCTGCTGTTCGAACCCGAGCTGGTGGTACGCGCCTCGACCGGCCCGGCCCCGGCCTGAGCAAACCCGCTGGCCAGACCGCCTCTCCCGCCGGTAATGTGCGCCGCTGCGAGAGGAGCACGTGATGACCGAGACGTTGACGCTGTGGCGGCCCACCGGCCCGAAAGAGCTGGCCCTCGTGGAGGAGTCCGGCTGGCGGGCCTGGCCGCCGCGCCTGCCCGACCAGCCGATCTTCTACCCGGTGCTCAACGAGCAGTACGCCATCATGATCGCCCGGGACTGGAACGTGCCCGCGAGCGGCTCCGGCTACGTCACCCGGTTCGCCGTGGACCGGGAATTCGCACAGCGTTACCCGGTGCAGCAGGTCGGCGGGCGGGACATCCTGGAGCTGTGGGTGCCGGCCGAGGAGCTGGACGAGTTCAACCGGCACCTCGTCGGCCTGATCGAGGTCGTGCACGAGTTCCACGGCTGAGCCGGGCGTCGGCCTCAGGGGCAGCGGGTCTTCAGGACCTGTGACCTCTGTTCGAGCGCCGTGGTGTACTTCTCGACCGCCTGCTGGGCCGCCGCCGGGTCGGTGCCCGAACGCAGGGCCTGCTGGAGCGTGGTGACCTCGGTCCGGATCGATCCGGCGATGACCTTCAGGTCCTCGCCGGCGGTCTGGGTGAGGGCCTCGTCGAGGATGGTCAGCGGCATGTCGAGCGTCGCCGCGGCCTCGTCCAGCCCTGCGCGCGGCGTCTTCACGCCCTGCTCGGCCTGGGTGACGGCGACCGCGACCCCGGCCGTGCGCATCGACACGATCAGCATCGCGGTCTTGACCGTGGCGCAGTCGTCGGTGGATTCGGTGGCGGTGCCGGGGGTGGCCTGGGCCGCGGCGCCCGCCGAGGCGCCGGCGGCGGCCGGTGCGGGCGAGCCGCTCTCCGCGCAGGCGGTGAGGGAGGCGGTGGCCAGGAGCAGCGCGGCGAGCAGGCGGCGGTGAGGGGTCACCGCGGGAGACTAGCAACGGCGGCCGCCGCGCACTGTCCCCGCCGGACCTCAGCCTGCCGAGCGTCCGGCGAGGACCTCCGTCTGGTACGAGGCGAGCAGCCGGTTCTCCTCGGCGTGGCGGGGGTAGTACCGGGCGACCAGGGCCATGCCGAGCCCGATCGCGACGATCGCGGCCGTGTACGCCCAGCGGTCGCCGGCCAGGAACGCGTTGCGGGCGCCTTCGATGATCTCGGCGGCGTGGTGCGGGTAGCGCTGCGCGGTGTCGGCGGCGCTTGCGAACGACTTCTGCAGCTCGGACACGACCGCCTGGGCGATCTCCGGCGACTGCGGCAGCTCGCGTACCTGTGTGGAGATCGACCGGACGTACCCGGCGGTCAGCAGCGCTCCAAGCAGCGACTGCATGATCGCCCCGCCGAGGTCGCGCTGCAGGTCGGCGGTGCCCGAGGCCATGCCGACGCGCCGGACCGGCACCGAGCCGGTCAGCGAGCGCGACGCCGGGGTGCCGGCCAGCCCGATCCCGACCCCGATCAGCGCGTACGACAGCCCGACCCGCCAGTAGGCGACGTCCTCGTGCCACAGCAGCAGCATGGTGAGGAACGCCAGCAGGCAGAACAGGTAGCCGAGCAGCAGCGTGAACCGCGAGCCGCGGCGCTCCACCAGCTTCGCCGAGTACGGCGCGACGAGTGTCATCAGCAGCGGTGAGGGCAGGATCGCCGCCCCGCCCTGCAGCGCCGTGTAACCGAGCACGTTCTGCATGAACTGCTGCCCGATGAAGACCGCCCCCATCAGGGAGCCGAAGACGATGGTGCCGGCCACCGCAGCGACCCAGAACGTGCGGCGGGCAGCGATCGTCAGGTCGTACAGCGGATGGGCGGCCCTGCGCTGGCGAAGCACGAACGCGATCGTCGCGGCGGCCGCGACCACTGCCAGCCCGGCCGCGGCCGGGCCGGACCCGGGGGACGGCGCGAAGTTGACGGCCAGCACCAGGGACGCGACCAGCACCACGGACAGCACTCCGCCGAGGTGGTCGACCGGTTCGGTGGACTCGTTGACGTGCGCCGGGACGCAGCGGACCGCCAGGATCAGCGCGACGAGCGCGAGCGGCAGGGTGAGCAGGAAGACCGAGCCCCACCACCACCGCTGCAGCGCGGCTCCGGCCAGCAGCGGGCCCATCGCCGAGATCGCGCCGCCGATGCCCGACCACAGTGCGATCGCGTGGATGCGGGGCGCGCCGCGCCACAGGGCGGCGATCAGGGCCAGCGTGGTCGGGTAGGCCATGCCGGCGGCGAGGCCGCCCAGCACCCGGGCGCACACCAGCATCACGTCCGAGGTGGAGTGGGAGGCCAGCAGGCAGGCGGGCACGGACAGGCTGACACCGAGGATGAGCAGCAGCTTGCGGCCGTAGCGGTCGCCGAACGCGCCCAGGTAGAGCACCGAGGCGGCCAGGCCGAGCGAGTAGCCGACGGCGACCAGGTTGAGCATGGTCTGCGACGAGTCGAAAGCGCGCCCGATCGCGGGCAGCGCCACATTGGCCACGCTCAGGTTCAGGTTGGCCACCGCGGCGACCAGGATCAGCGTACCCAGCACCAGGGCCGGGCGCGGGGGAGCCGCGTCCGGCACCGCCCCGCTCGGCGTCATCGCTGGCCTCTCGTCCCGTTTCACCCGGCAGGTGACCAGGGCGTATCTCCACGTTATGCGGCGGCGCCGCGAGCGTACGCGGATTGCCCGGACCGGACTCGACGGCCGCTAGAGGTAAACGGGCAGCGGGCGGTGGGGGCGGTGTCGTACTGTGCCGACCGTCCGATGGTGACGGGGGAGGCCGCGATGCGGTGGTGGGCCAGGAGCCTGTCCGGTGTGGTGAGCGCGGCGCTGCTGCTGTCGCTGCCGGGGCCGGCCGGGGGCGGGCCGTTCCGGGTGAGCACGGAACTGCCGCCGCTCGGCAAGGGACAGCGGTACGAGGTCGTCGCGGACGGCTACGCGCTGCGCCGCAGCTACGCCATCGAGCAGCCGGACGACACCCTCGCGGTGTTCGACCTGAACGACGGCAGGGAACTGTGGTCGGCGGATCCGGGCGTCGGGAACGTGACCACGCATGTGGCCTCGGACGGGGTGCTGGTCGTGCTCGGCAGCGCGCGCGAGGACGGCGTGACCAACATGTCGCACAGCCAGACGGTGGGCCTGGACCTGCGGACAGGACGTGAGCTGTGGCGGCGACCGCACAGCCTCGTGGGGCGGCCGGCCGGTTCGGTGGTCGCCATCACGTGCAACGGCTGCCGGGAGGACTCGGTCGGCGTCGATCTGCGCACCGGTGCGCAGGTGTGGCGGGCCCCGTGGCAGGGCACGGTCAACCTGGTGGAGCGCGACAAGGCGCTGCTCCGGGATGACAAGGGCACGCTGCGCTCACTCGACCTGCGTACCGGGCGGCTGACGACGCTCGGCACGCTGTCGCCCGGTTCGTGGATCGTCGACGCGACCGAGCGGCACCTGCTGGTGAAACCCGAGGCGGAGTATCCGGAGGGCGGCGGCACCGCCCTGCCGACCACCGTCACGGTGTACGACCGCGCCACGTTCGCCAAGGGGCAGATCTTCCCGATGCCGAAGCCGGGCATGGTGCCGTGGGAGCTATCGCTGTGCGGCGAGGACACCGTGTGCGCCCGGCCCGACTTCCACGACACCCAGCTGTACGACCTCGACAGCGGCAAGCTCCTCAGCGACCTGCCGAACTTCGCGCTGGGCGGGGCGGTGGACGCGCCGAGCCGCGGCACCGTCGTGGCCGGATTCCTGAACCCGGGTCGCCGGGGCGTGGACCGTCCCCACAGCCAGGTGCTCGACCGGCGTACCGGAGCGGTGCTCGCCGACCTGGTCGGCTGGTCGCCGGTGCTCACCGACGGGGACCGGCTCTGGGTCGTCGAGCTGGGGCTCGGGCAGCCGGGACGGCTGGGCCGGGTCGATCTCGACGCTGCGGTGTTGCGGGTGACGCCGGTCGCGCGGTTCGGCACCGGTCATGACGACTGCGACCTGCGCTACGGCTGGCTGCTGTGCACCGGCCGCGACGTGGCGACCGCGATGCGGTTGCGGGTGCCTGCCGAGACCGGCGCCGGACCGGAGGGCCACTGGTCCTGACCGGTGCGTGCCGCCCGCGGCGCGCCGAGCGGCCCTGACCGCGATGACCCGCTCGGGTAGTGTGGGCTGCCGTGGAAATGGATCTTGCGAAGCGGCTGGTGGCCGTGCCGGGTGTGGTGGCCGTCGTGCTGGGCGGCAGCCGGGCCCGTGGCGAGCACCGGCCCGACAGCGACACCGACCTCGGGCTGTACTACCGCGGCCCGCTCGACGTGGCCGCGCTGCGGGCGCTGGCCGCCGAGGTGGCCACCGCGCACGACGTGCACCGGCCGGGCGACTGGGGGCCGTGGGTCGACGGCGGCGGCTGGCTCACCGTGGACGGGCAGGCCGTCGACTGGATCTACCGGGATCTCGACCGGGTACGGGCGGTGTGGGACGACTGCCGCGAGGGCCGGTACACCGTCGAGCGGCAGGTCGGGCACCCGCTCGGGTTCTACAGCCACGCCTATGCGGGAGAGGTCGCGCTGTGCCGGGTGCTGGCCGATCCGGCCGGGGAGCTGGCCGAGCTGCGGGAGTCGACGCTCGACTACCCGGCGGCGCTCGGGGACGCGCTGGTCGCGGGGCTGTGGGAGGCGGAGTTCTCCATCACGGGCGCGCGCAAGGTCCCGCAGGACCCGGTGTACGTCGCGGGCTGCCTGTTCCGCGCGGTCGGCGTGATGGCGCAGGCGCTGCACGGGCGGGCCGGCCGCTGGACGGTCAACGAGAAGGGCATCGTCGCCTCCGCCGCCCGGCTGCCGATCGCACCGGCCGGGTTCGCCGAACTCGCCGAGGCGGCGGTCACCGATGTGGACGCCGCCATGGCGTTACTGGCAGAGGTCCGGTCCGCGGTCGGTTAAGTGGTCGGTTAAGTGATTGCCGGGGTGGACTCGGTGGGACATGATCGGCGGCACGATGAGGTTCGTCCTACACGAGAACACGCGGCGCGGATACGCCGCCGAGAGCCTGGCGGGACTGTCCGTCGGGGACGCGCTGGGAGCGCAGTACTTCATGGTCGGCCGCAGGGTCGCCGACCTCGTGGCGGGCGTCGTCCCGCCGCCGGTCTGGGAATGGACCGACGACACCGAGATGGCCTGCTCCATCACCTGGATGCTGAACGAGGCGGGCGCGATCGACCCGGACCGGCTCGTCGAGGCGTTCGCGCAGCGCTGTGAACCCAATCGGGGGTACGGAGTGGGCGCGTTCATCATCCTGCGGCGGGTGCGCGGTGGCGCGCCCTGGCAGCAGGCCGCCACCGAGGCGTTCGAGGGGCAGGGCTCGTGCGGCAACGGGGCCGCGATGCGGGTCGCGCCGCTGGGCGCGTACTTCCCGGACGATCCGGCCCGCGCCGCCGAGCAGGCCGTCGCGTCGGCGATGGTCACCCACGCCCACCCGGAGGGGGTGGCCGGGGCGGTCGCGGTCGCCGTCGCCGCGAGTCACGCCTGCGCGGGACGGCTGTCGGGCGCCCGCCCGAAGCCGGGGCCGTTCGTGGACGCGGTGCGGGCGCTGACACCGCCCGGCCGGGTGCACCGGGGGCTCGGCCGGGCGCGGCGGATGCTGCACCTGCCGGCCGCCGAGGCGGCGTACGAGCTGGGCAACGGTGCGGCGATCACCGCGCAGGACACGGTGCCGTTCACGGTCTGGGTCGCGGCCCGGATGCTGCACGACTACCCGGCGGCGATCCGCACCTGCGTCGAGGCGGGCGGGGACGTCGACACCACGGCGGCGATCGTCGGCGGCATCGTGGCCGCGTACACCGGACTCGCCGGAATCCCGCCCGACTGGCTGGCCTCCCGCGAACCGCTGCCCGACTGGGCGGGCTGAACCAGGGCCAGGGCGCGGCGTCAGGCGACCTGCGGGGCCACCGCCGAGGCGACCAGGTCCAGGTGGTCGAGGTCGGTCAGGTCGAGGAGCTGCAGGTAGACGCGCTGCGCGCCGATCCCGGCGTACCGGCCGAGCTTGTCGACGATCTCCGCCGGCGATCCGGCCAGGCCGTTGGTGCGCAGCTCGTCGACCTCCCGGCCGATCGCCTTCGCGCGGCGGGCCACCTCGGCGTCGGTACGCCCGCAGCACAGCACCAGGGCGTTCGACAGGCGCAGCGCGCCCGGGTCGCGGCCGGTGCGCACGCACGCGTCCCGGACCCGCCCGAACTGCGCTGCCGTGTCCTCGACGCTCGCGAACGGCATGTTGAACTCGTCGGCGAAGCGCGCCGCCAGCACCGGCGTGCGCCGCTTGCCGCCGCCGCCCAGCAGGATCGGGGGGTACGGGCGCTGCACCGGCTTCGGCAGCGCCGGTGACCGGGTCAGCGTGTAGTGCTTGCCGTGGAAGTCGAACGCGCCGCCGGCCGGGGTGGACCACAGTCCGGTGATGATGTGCAGCTGCTCGCCGAGCCGGTCGAAGCGCTCGCCGACGGGCGGGAACGGAATGCCGTACGCCTCGTGCTCCTCGGCGTACCAGCCCGCGCCGATGCCCAGCTCGACCCGGCCGCCGCTCATCGCGTCGACCTGCGCCACGCTGATCGCCAGCGGCCCCGGCAGGCGGAACGTCGCCGCGGTCATCAGCGTGCCGAGCCTGATCCGGCTGGTGTCGCGGGCCAGCCCGGCCAGCGTGGTCCACGCGTCGGTCGGCCCCGGCAGCCCGGTCACGTCGCCCATCTTCAGGTAGTGGTCGGACCGGAAGAACGCGCCGTACCCGGCGTCCTCGGCGGCCCGCGCCACCGCGAGCAGCTGCTCGTACGTGGCGCCCTGCTGGGGTTCGGTGAACACGCGCAGTTCCACGCCCCGAGCCTAGAAGCGCGGCCCGGCGTGGCGAGGGCGTTTGCCGATGCCGGACCCGGTCAGCCGGGGAGCGGCTCCGCCGCCGGGCCGGGCCGGGCCGGGCCGGCCCTGGCCCAGCGGGTCAGCGGCGGCACGGCGAGCCCGCACACGGTCACCAGGCCGATCGGCACCAGCCAGCCGGCGGGCGATCCGGAGCCGACGATCACGGCCGTGAGCAGGGCCGGACCGGCGGCCATGGCCAGGCCGTTGAGCAGCACCGTGACGCCCTGGTACTGCCCGACGGCGGGGTCGGGCGCGAGCGCGTACGACAGCCCGGTCGCGCCGTTGACGTGCCACAGCTCGCCCACCGAGTAGACCGCGGTGGACGCCAGCAGCAGGGTCACCGTGGCAGCCGTGGACAGCGTGGTCGCGGCGGCGAACCCGAGCATCGCGACGGCCAGCACCAGCGAGCCGCGGCGGACCATCCGCGCGGCGGGCTCGGCCAGCTCCGCGCGCCGGCCGAAGCGGGCCGACAGCACCACGGTCAGCACCGTGTAGGTCACCAGTGCCGGTGCCCGTGTTCGCGGCCGTGCGCAACGTCGCGAAGACGTGCACCCGCCCGGCGGTCCGGCCCAGCGCGCCGACGAGCGCGGCCCGCACCGTCAGGTTGCCGGTGACCAGCAGCGCCTCGACGGCGGCGACCGCCAGGAAGCTCGCCGCCGAGTCGACGAGCAGGAACATCAGCGCCGCGCCCGCCTGCAGCACCTGCAGCACGGCGCGCAGCGAGCGCGGATCGCGGCGGTCGGCGAACCGCCCCGCGGGCACGCTCGCGGCCAGGCCGACCAGCGCGGCGGCGGACAGGCCCGCGCCGACCACGGTGGCGGGCAGGCCCGCGAGCCGGGTCAGGTACAGCGCGCCGCCCGCGGCCCACAGCCCGCCGCCGACGGTGTTGGCGAACGTGCGTAGGCGGCGTTGCGCAGCTCACCGGGCGGCGGGAACCAGCCGGCCACGTCAGGCGAGGCAGGTGGGGACACGCCCGCCGTTGAACGCGGCCACGTCGGCGAGGATCGCGTAGTTGTCGAGTTCGGCGCCCCGTTCGGCGCCCTGCGCCTCGGCGTACGCCCGGTGCAGGTTGGCGACCAGCCGCTCGGCGTCCAGCCAGGTCTTGAACGGACCCAGGTCGGCGCGGCGGGCGGCCTCCAGCGGGGTGAGCCCCGCGGCGAGTCCGTCGGCGGCCAGGTCCTGCACCAGGCGCAGGTAGGCCGCGTTGGCCTCGAACACCTCGGGCCCGGCGAGCGGGCCGTGCCCGCTGACCACGACCGCCGGGTCGAGGGCGGCGAGCTGCCCCAGCACCTCCAGCGAGCCCTCGATCGAGCCCATCAGGCACAGCGGCGTCACCTCGGAGAACGTGATGTCTCCGGTGAACAGCACACGGTGTTCGGGAATCCAGACCAGGGTGTCGCCGGTGGTGTGCGCCGGACCGGGGTGCCACAGCTCCACCCGCAGCGCACCGGCGTGCAGGGTGAGCCGGTCGGTGTAGGTGAGCGTGGGCACGGCCGGGGCGACCTCGCCCCAGGCCACGTCGGGCCAGATGCCGGGCAGGTTCAGGCCGTCGCCGATGATGTCGGCGCGCGCCCTTTCGTGCGCGACGACGACCGCGTCGGGCGCGACCGTGCGCGCGCCGTAGTGGTGGTCGCCGTGCCGGTGGGTGACCACCAGGGTGCGCACCGGCGCCCAGGTCAGGGCCGCGATGTGCTCGGCCAGCAGGCGGGCGCGGCGTTCGGTGGCGGTCGCGTCGATCAGGGTCACCGCGTCCTCGCCGAGCAGCACTCCCGCGTTGCTGACGCACCAGCCGCCGTCGGGCTGCAGGTACGCGTACACGTCCGGTGCGAGGCGGGTCAGCGTCGGCGTGGGTTCCACGATCGGCGAGGCGGTGCTGCTCATGTGATCCCCCGGGTTCGTCGGGCAGCGACGGTCGCCAGTCTGTCAGAGAACCGGCGCGGCCGTGTCCTGTGGTCTCGATCACTCCGGATGCGACGTTCGCCCGAACGGGGTAGTTTTCGTTTCGTGACATTCAGCGCGCTCACCGGTCCAATCCGGTGGGTCGTGCGCCTGTCGGCGCGGATGCTGACCGCGCTGGCCCTGATGAGCCTGCTGCTCGCCCCTTCGGCGGGGCAGCCCGCGGCGCACGCCGCCCCGCGCCCGCACGCCGGACAGGCTGCCGCGAGCACCGAGGCCGCCGGGCACGAGGCGGCACCCGCCCCGGTGGCGGCCGCACCCGTCCAGATCGGAACCACCGAGCCGGCCGTGCCGGCCCGCATCGTCGTGGACACCGACCGGCTGCCCGCCTCGGCGCACCTTCGGGCGCAGGGCAGCCGCGCCCCGCCCGCGTAACCTCTCGTCACCGTCGCCGCCGCGCCCCCTGTTCGCGGCGTGCCGCTTTCTCGTGGCCGTTCTGCCGTGCCGCGCCCCGTCACCGCAATACCCCCACCTCGCGACGAACCCTGGTGTCGCGTCCACCCCTCCACCACCCCGAGGTGTCGATCATGAACGTCGTCCTGGACCTGTTCCTCCGTGACCTGCCGAACGCCGCGCTCGTCTGGTCGCTGCTCGCCGTGCTCGCCGTCGTGGCCATCGGCGCGCTGACCCTGTACACCCGTCAGCCGGAGCCCCAGCCGGTGGTGCCCGCGCCGGAGCTGCTGGAGCAGCAGGCGCTGCTGGCCGCGCACGCCCAGGCGCTCGTGCGCAAGGCCCGTGAGGCGACCGTCGCCGCCGAGCGCGCCGCGGCGACCGCCCGCCGCCGCCGGGAGGAGTGGCTGGCCGCGCAGGACGTGGCGGAGACCGCCTGGCAGCGCTACGACGAGGCCGACTCCGAGGCGCGCCGCAAGCTGACCGCCGCCGCGCTGCCGCTGCCGCGCACCCCGCAGACCCCCGCCGAGTACGCCTTCCGTGAGCGCCACCTGCACCGTTCCGCCATGTCGGCGTGCTCGCACCAGCAGCTGTCCGCCCTGGAGCTGAGCGACGCGCTGGCCCACCGCGCCGGCTGGGACCCGCGCCGCCACCCGATCGAGCAGGAGACGATGCTGTCGCAGTTCGCCCGCGCGTCGCTGCGCACGGCCTACCGCCGGGCGGCCGACACCGAGAAGCAGGCCTGGCTGGCCACCGAGGCCGCGACCGCCGCGGCGGCGTCCCTGCGCGCGGCCGCCCACGCCGCGAACGTCCGTGCCCGCCGGGTCACCCGCCGCGTCACGACACCGCCGAGCGAGGTGGCCCTCGCCGACCTGATCTGACCTCCAGGATCACTCGACTTGCCCGGCATCCGGGCGAAAGGGCGCTCAAGATGCGCACTGGTGCCAGGCAGGTCGAATGATCGAGGGGGCGGTAGGGTCCCGGCGTGATCATTCGAGAGGCGAGCGGCCAGGACTGGCCCGCGATCTATCCGTTCTTCACCGAGATCGTCGCGGCGGGGGAGACCTACGCCTTCCCGGAGGGCATGGACGCCGAGCAGGCCCGGCCGTGGTGGATGGAGCAGGCCCCGGGCCGGACCGTGGTGGCCGTGGACGGGGACACCGTGCTCGGGTCGGCCAAGATGGGCCCGAACCGGCCGGGCCGGGGCGCGCACATCGCGACCGCCAGCTTCATGGTCGACCCGGCCCACCGGGGCCGCGGCGTGGGCCGGGCGCTCGGCGAGCACGTCCTGGACTGGGCGCGGGCGCAGGGATACCACGGCATGCAGTTCAACGCGGTGGTGGAGACCAACACGGCGGCCGTGCGGCTGTGGCAGGCGATCGGGTTCGAGATCCTCGCCACGGTGCCGGAGACGTTCGAGCACCCGACGCACGGCCGGGTCGGCCTGCACGTGATGTACCAGCGCCTGTAGCCGAATCGCCCAGCCGGGCACGATCCGGTGGCGCAGGAAGCGCAGAACGGGGGAAACCGTACACATCCGCACCGTGTCCGGGTACGGAATCCGCACTCTGCGACGAACGCGGAGAGTGGAGCTGCGATTACTTTCAGTGAAAAAATCTTGAGTTTGCCCTGGACGACCCCAGGTCAGGCGACGTAGCGTGATCCCCAGTGGCGCGACGCTCGATGAAGGCCCCAGGGGTCCCAGCGGGCCGGCCCGGCCGGAAGACAGGTTCTTCAGGTTGGTGGCGCCGAGCGAAGTGCACAGGGGGATGGGTGGACAGATGCCGTTGGGGGACGGCGTCCACCCGGACAGTGAAAGGCCGGCGGTCGCTAACGGGGGTGAGCGACCGCCGGCCGCACTGTCGCCAGAGCCGAAAGGAAGGGCACCTTCACAACGCTCCGCGTTGTAGAAGGTGCCCTTCTTAACTGCGCCTACAGCGTGGGCTGCGGGTTCAGGCGCCCGGTGAGGGCCGTGGCGCGATCGGGGGCAGGCTGATCTCCGTGGGCAGCCGCGCGGCCTCGGCGAGGCGGCGCTCCCAGTCGGCGCGGATGCGGTCGAGCTGCTCGCGATGCTCGGCCTCCCAGTCGTCCAGCCGCCACGACAGCAGCCGCATCGCGGCCGTGTACGCGGGCATCCGGCACTCGGCGTCGTCGCGGTACAGCGCGGTCAGCTCGGCCTCCGCCCGCACCCACCCCGGCCCGGCCGGACGGCCGTCGATCGGGGCCTCCTCCCGCCGCAGGTCCCAGTTGCGGACCAGGAAGTCGTCCCGGCCGTCCCAGCCGACCGTGTGTCCCCGCGCCGCCATGCACGGCGAGTACGGCAGCGCCGCCGCCAGCACCGTCGGGTGCGCCGCGATCGGGCCCAGCAGGCCGGGCAGGTTCACCAGGTCGTAGGCGCCCACCGGCGGATCGGTGTCGTGGTAGTCGCGATGCTCGTACCGCTCCCGACAGGCGTTGCTCGCCGCCACCCAAGCGGTGACGTCGTCGCCCGGCCGCAGGTGCCACTTCTCCGGCGAGGTCTCGTCCGGCATCCGGGCACTGCCCATCGCGTTGCGCACGACCCTGCGGCCGAGGTGGGTGACCGAGTCGAGCACACCCGCCCAGCCGTCGCCGTAGCCGAGGTCGGCGTCGGTGAAGTCCTGGTAGTAGCTGACGTACGGGCGGATCCGCCAGGGCTGGCCGCGTTCGCGCATGCAGGCCGCGGTGCCGCCCTCGACCCGGTGGTAGCTGAGCAGCTCGTTCGCGCGCAGCTCGGCCGCCGAGCCGGTGATCCGGATGGTCAGCGCGTCCAGCCGCCGGGCCGTCGCGGCCAGGTCGAACCGCGCCGCCCGGTGGACGGCGTACCCGCCGCCCGCGATCAGCAGCGCCGCGGCGACCACCACGATGACCAGGCGCTTACGGGTGAGCCGGACCATCCCGTTCCCTTCCCGACACCGGATGAGACGGGTATGAATGTAGCCGCCGCTACCGGCCGGCGCGGTCCCGTGCGCGGTCGAGATCGGAGCGGGTCAGCAGCGCGCCCAGCGTGATGCCGTCGGCGGCCAGCGCGGCCGCGCCGCCCTCCTCGCGGTCGATGACGCACAGCGCGTCCTCGACGATCGCGCCCAGCTCGCGCAGCTGCCGCGTCGAGATCGCGAGCTGGCCGCCGGAGGTGACCACGTCCTCGACGACCAGCACACGGCGGCCGGTGACGTCCGCGCCCTCGGCGAGCCGGGCGGTGCCGTACTCCTTGGCGGTCTTGCGCACGAAGGCGCACGGCAGCCCGGTGTGCCGGCCCAGCGCGGTGACCACGGCGATGCCGCCCATCTCCAGCCCGGCCAGCACCTCTATGCCCGCCGGGACGAGCGCGGCCAGCCGCCCGGCGAGCGCGTCGAGCAGCACGGGATCAGCCTCGAACCGATACTTGTCGAAGTACTCGGTGGCGGTGCGCCCGGAGCGGAGCAGGAACTCGCCGCGCAGGCGGCAGGCGGCGTCGACCTCCCGGGCGAGTTCGTCGAGCGTCACCGGAGACCGTCCTTCAGGAAGGCCCGCAGGGCGGCGAGCCCCGTCATGGTATGCGCCCAGGTCTCCGCCTCGCTGGGCAGCCCGTTCAGCAGCACCACCACGGGACCGTCCGCGACCCCTTCCTCCAGAAAGGACAGCCGCACCCCGTTGACCGTGCTCTCACCCCGTGTCACGGCCGCGACGGTACTGCACCCGCGGCGAACCCGCCGCCCCGCGACGAAGCCTTGCCTCGGCGATGATGTTCGCCGATGGTGGAACCGCAGTCGGTGTTCCGTGCCGGAGTGGGGGATGGTCATGGCCACGGTGGAGACCGCGACAGACGTCGCCGAGGCCGAGCCATCCGTGGCGGTCGGCCCGTCCCTGCGCTGGGTGCTGGTCGCCGGAGCGGCGCTCGGCACGCTGGCCTTCCTCGGGGACGAACTGCCCGAGACCGTCGGGCGCATCGTGCTGACGCTGACCAGCAACGGCTTCGCCTGGGGCGCGGCCGCGTTCGTCACGGGCTACCTGGTCCGCCGGGCCCGCCGCGCCCCCGTCGTCGCGACCGGCCTGCTGCTCGTCGCCACCGCCGTGTACTACCTGCTCATCCTGGTAGTGTCGCGGCGCTGGAGCGGCGGCTACACCGAGGACGGCTCGTCGTACGACATGTACGGGCTGATCAGCCTGGTTCGCGCGGCGGGCTTCTGGCTGGGGCTCGCCGTCGGCGCGGGGCTGGTCTTCGGTCTGCTCGGCCACGTCGTGCGCAACGCTTCGCCGGGACTGTCCGCCGCCGCCGCGGGCCTGTCGTACGGCCTGCTGGCCGCGGAAGGCATGTACGGCCTGGCCACCGCGTCGTGGTCGATGATCGACGACCCCTTCGTCCAGGCATATGTCGTGTCGTACGCGATCCAGGTGCCGCTCGCCCTGGCCGTCGTGACCGTCCTGGCCGCACGCCGCAGCACACCCTTCGCGTGGGCGGTCTACCCGGCGTCGGCCGTCTGCTCCGCAGGTCTCGGCATCGTCCTCTGGTCCGTCGTCGCGTCGATCCGCGTATCCGGCTTCTGACCACCCGCCTCCCCGCCGACAAACTCCCCCCAACCCCCAACCCCCAACCCCCAACCCCCAACCCCCAACCCCCA